>JAPYWL010000033.1 GCA_028276365.1 Deltaproteobacteria bacterium
AAAATTCATCATACTATTAAACATACTGGGATTATTTAATAAACTATTTAATTGACTTTGATTTAAATTACTTAGATTATTTAATAATGGAGTATTATTTAAATTAGGATTAATATTATTTAAATTATTTAAATTAGGGGTAAAATTAGGGCTACCTAACACACCAGAAGGAGCCATACCAGTAGGTACCATCGGAGAAGAAAAAGAATTAGGACCAATATTATTAGGATTATTTAAATTAAAAATAGTTACATTACTATCAGGATTAGCATTAACTACTGTAGTAGATGTATTGTTAATATTTTCAGTTTTAGACATTATTTCATTTGTTTGAATAGGTATAGTGCTAGCAGGAGTAGAATCTGGCTTTAGAATCTCAGATTCTTGTAATTTCTTTAAGAAATCTTCTTTTGAAATATCTTGATTATTATTAACAGCATTGGTATTATTATTTTTAGCAAGTAAAGAATTAGAAAAGTTATTTAATTTAGAATCAGTTATTTCCATAGCTATCTTATATTTTCTTTGAGCTAAATCTAGTTCTTCTGTTTTGCCTTCATTCATTAATCTTACTATTTCATTTACTAGTCTTTTTCTTTCCTGTCTTAATTGCTCTATATCCAATTTTTCTATACTTTTTTTATAGTTTTCTAATTCATTAGTATTATTAAAATTAGAACTTAAATTAGAGTTTTGATTAGAGTTTTGATTAGAATTTTGATTAGAATTTTGATTAATATTTTGATTAGCTCTATTTAATAACTTATCAAATGGATCAGAAAAATTAGAATTAGACAAACTATTATTTAAATTACTATTTATATTATTAACGTTAGAATTGAAAATAGGAGCATTATTGACATTATTTAAACTATTATTAAAATCCATAAAAACTTACCCCCTAGTAGTCTATTTATTTAATATTTTAAATAAAAAATGTTAATTTTTTGTTAAATAAAAGTTAAAAAAATATTAATTTAGTTTTTTATTTTTATATTTAATTTTTATTTAATTAAAAATACCAAATCAATTGCTTTTGATTAACTATAAAATCTATTAAAGCTAATAAATTGTAAATTAGATGGTAAATAAAATTAAAATCAAATATTAAATAAATAATACCTAAATAAAATATAATTGGGTAAATCGCTAAAGCGATTAAATTATAAAATATACCAGATACTGAAACAAATCCAAAATAAGATAATAAAATAGGTAATAAAAAAATAGTAGCACTTAATGACATCACAAAACTATCTATTACATAATAAACTATGAAAACCCAAAAGCCACTCATTTTATTAATAAAATTGAGATTTAATATCCATCTTTTAAAAATACTACCTAAAATACATATTCCCATAAAACTTACAAAACTCATTTTAAATGAAAGATTATAAATAAATCTATAATCAAGAATAACAAATATTATCAATAACACAAAAAGTAACTTAATAATAAAATAAATATCGTCATTATAATTGTAATTAAATAAAATTAAGTTAGTAATAATAGCTATTAAAAAAGCCCTAAGTAAAGGATAATCAAAACCAACTACAAAAGAATAAAACCATACTATCATAACACTAAAAATTATAATACCCAAATTATTTTTAATTTTTTCATAATTAAAACCATTTTTTTTAAACAAATACTGAAAAACATAATATAAAAAAGATAACAAATAAAAAGAGAAATTAAAAACTAAAGATATATTTCCACCAGAAGCTACAAACATATGATATAATCCACTTCTAATTAACTGCTGTTTTTCATAATAACTAAAATCATCTATCCCCCACACCATACCTTTCAATAAATCCGAATAAATCCCAAAATCATTATACTTCTTATTTATAAAATACCTAATATTACTTATTAAATTATCATTTTCTTTAATTTTTAAATCATAAAAATAATTAACCCTATAAAAAATATTATTTGAAAAATAAAAGTCAAATTTTTTATTATATTGATTAACAAATTCCAAAGAAGCAAAAGCAAAAATATTTATATTTTCTATTAAAACATTATTTTTAAAATTATCTTCATTCTTTATAATTTTTTCTAATTTATTCCTTGGAATAATTACCTTTGTATTTACCAAATAATTATAATCATCATCAAATACTTCCTTAACTTTTAAAATAACATAATTAGATTTGATTTTACAAACCTGAAACTCAAAATACCCATCTATTATTTTATTTTTTAAAACCTGAAATATTCTATATTTATAATCCTTAAAGTTATAATAAGCTAAAAAAAATGAAAATGTAATAATAAAAAATACAAGTAAATAATCCGTTATTTTTAATTTAGCTTTATCAAATAAAAAAAATCTAAATAAAAATAAAAGAAATATATAAACCAAAAACAGAAATATTTCTAATAAAATTATATCAATAAATCTTATATTATCAAATATCCTTCTAAAAAGGTAATCAAAAATGAAATAGGAATTAAACAAAAAAATTATGCTATAAAAAATAAAGTGATTCATATAAATATTTTACAGTAGTTTTTTAGATAATAAATTAGAAGTAATTAATAAACTGGTTCTAATTTAGCGGTAAAGTGAGGTACTAACTCATCTGCTTCTATAATTCTATAAGGCTTTAAATTATTTATATTTTCTTTAATTAAGGAAAAGATATAAGCTACATATTCTAAATGCTTATAAGTATAAGTTCTTCTAGGGATAGCTAACCTAACTAAATTCATTATAGCGTCCTTAGAATACATAAGATACCCTACTTCAACACTCCTAATACCACCTAATCTATATAACTCAATAACTAAGCTTTGACCTAAATAATCTTCAGGTTTTAAATGCTTAATAAATTCTGAAGCATTAACAAAAACAGCATGTCCTCCAACCGGCTCTATTATAGGGATTCCCATATCTTTTAGCAAATCCCCTAAAAATCTAACTTGCTTTATTCTATAATTCAAGTAATCTTCATCCAAAGCTTCTTCTAATCCTTTAGCAATAAGCTCCATATCTTTCCCTGATAATCCCCCATACGTAGGGAATCCCTCATATAATATAACCAATTGCCTAATCTTAGGAATTAATAATTCATCGTTAGTAGCGATAAATCCCCCCATATGAGCTATTCCATCCTTCTTAGTACTCATATAAAATATATCACAAAAATTAGTATATTCATGTATAATTTCTTTTATAGTTTTATTAGAATTAGTTATTTTTTTATAAAGGATAGCATTCTCAGCTATTCTACAACCATCAATAACAAATATTTTATTATATTTTTTGGTAATTCTATAAGCTTGTTTTAAATTTTCTAAATCTACAGGTTGTCCTCCAAGTGCATTATTAGTTATTGTCATAACAACATGACTAACATTTTCTTTACTTAACATTTCTTCTAACTTCTCTAAATCAATATTCCCTTTAAAATTATATTTTTCGTCTTTATAATAAGGAGTAGGTATATTAATAGGATTAGCTTTGAAATGTTTATAAATAGCGAATCCCGTATCAAAATGAGTATTACTAATAATAATATCTCCAGGTTTTGTTAAAATTTCTGCTAATATTTTTTCAGCAGCCCTACCTTGATGTACTGGAAAAATAAATTCTTTATTACAAAAGTTCTTAGCAGCTTGTAAAAACCTCTCATAACTACTAGCACCTGCATATGACTCATCATATAACATCATATTACTTAGCTGTAAATCACTTATAGTATTAGTACCACTATCTGTTAATAAATCTATCGTTATATATTTTGAAGGAATATTAAATAAATTATAATTAGCTTTTTTTAAAATCTCCTCTCTTTCCTCTATACTCAAAAAATTTATTTTTTCTACTACTTTATACTTATAAAGTTCAACATCAAAAAAATCTAAATCTTTAAAAGTTCTCTTTAAATCCATTTTATAAACTCCTCCCTTGTAAATTTTAATTAATAAATAAGCATTTTTTTAATAAATAACATTTTTCCCCATTTTAATTTCTTAGAACTTAGTTTTATTCCTTTTTAGATTTAACAAGATTAATTTCAAAAATGTGTAATAATAAAATATATGAACAAAAATGAAATAAAAGAAAATTCAAATGAAATAGATAATAATAAAAAAGATCAAGAAATAGAAAATTATGAATTAAATATAAAACTTTCTTTTCCTTTACATGTAAAAAAATCAATAACAATAATTAACAAAATCATAAAAAAAATAAATACAATTGTATATATAGTAGATTCCAGGGTATTTGAATTGACCTTAGACTTAGATATTTTAACTCAGTTTAATTTAAAAGATAAATTTCTTATATTTTTTTTTAACAAAACAGATTTAATAGATGAAATTATCCAGAAAAAACTTAAAAACTTCATAGATAATATAAAAAATAACATAGATGAATTAAAAAAAAGATTTAAATTAAAAGAGATCTTTTTCATAGTAGGTAATAAAGATAAAATTAAAGAATTAAGAAAAACTTTAAAAGAAATAGCTAAAAAAGAGTTATTCATAAATGTAGTAATAATAGGTTATCCAAATGTAGGTAAATCTACTATTATTAATAAATTAGTAAATAGATCTAAAGCTAAAGTAGAGGATAAAGTAGGAACTACTAAGTCATTACAATGGTTTTCAATTGAATATAATATAAAAATCTTAGATAGTCCAGGTATAATATTACCTAAAAATATTTCTCTTAAAAATGCCTTAATACTATATAAATTTAACATAATTTCAGAAAATTTTATCCCATTACCTAAAGAAAAAATAAAAACATTACTAACAAAATTAAAAATATGAAAAAAATAGTAAGTATAATAGGAACTAGACCACAATACATAAAATTAAAACCCATCTACGACCAATTTAATAAAATTAATAAAACATTAAATAATAAAATAAAACATATAATTATCAATACATCACAGCATTATGATTACAATATGTCCAAAATATTTTTTGAAGATCTAATTATAGAAAACATAGATTACCATTTAGATATAGACTATAGTTTGATATCAAATCAAGGAGAGCAAACCGCTTTAATGATAAAAAAATTAGAAGAATTAATCCTAAAAATAAATCCAGATATAGCGTTAGTATATGGAGATACAAATAGTACATTAGCAGGAGCTATAGTATGCTCAAAGCTAAAAATTCCAATTGCCCATATTGAAGCAGGTTTAAGAAGCTATAACAAACTAATGCCCGAAGAAATAAATAGAATATTAACAGACAATATATCCACCTTTTTATTATGTCCTACAAAAAACTCAATACTAAATCTTAAAAAAGAAGGATTTAAAAATCTAATCCCTAAGCTCATTAGCTTAAAAGAAATAAACAAAATAAATTTTAAGCAATACAACATAAATAACCCTATTGCAATAAATACAGGCGACATTATGTACGATTTACTCAATTTAGTTCTAAATAAAATAAAAAAAAATTATAATAAACTAAATATTTTAAACGAACTAAACCTTTCACCTTTGGATTATATTTTATTAACAATCCATAGACAAGAAAATACTGAGAATAAAAATATACTAAAAGAGCTATTAATCTTTGTAAATGAAATATCTAAGAAATACAATAAAAAAATAATCTTCCCCATACACCCAAGAACAAAAAAAATACTAAATGATTTAAAAATCAATATACTAAATAATTTCTTAATACTAAATCCAGTAAAATATACAGATAATATTTTCCTAATATTAAACTCTTTCATAGTACTAACAGATTCAGGTGGGATACAAAAAGAAGCTTATTTACTAAAAGTACCCACCATTACCTTAAGAAAAGAAACCGAATGGATTGAAACTTTAAAAAATAATTTTAACATCCTTTATAAAGATTTCATAAATAAATACAATAATAATCATCCATTAATAAATAAAAGAGAGAAATTTTATAATGAAATATTATCTAAAAAGTTAAGTCTTAATGAATTCGGTGATACTAAAGCAGCTAATAAAATAATAAAGATTATTCTTAATTATATAAACCTTTAACTTATATTAACTTATAAAAGATTAAGCTCTTTTTTTTTATCGAGATAGATATATTCCTTAGCTAAATTACAAGTAAATTAATTTTCGTCGTTATAATAAATAATTTGTTCTATAGAGTATTTTTCAGGAGGATAAGACTGTTCTAACTCAATGATTCTATTAGCAACTAACTCAGCTAAATCGTTCAAACTTTTTAAATCTTGTAATTTATGTTCTTCAGAATATATTTCGCTATTATTTTGATTATCTATTACCACTAATTTTACTATCATTAAGCTTTAATAGGATATTATATATTTTGAGTAATTACTTAAGTAATTACTTAGGTAAAATATTAGCTAAGTTTTTATATGCATATTTGGGGACTTCTAGATATAATTTTTGTCTTCTTTTAGTAGCTTTAGATTTTTTTCTTCTTAAATGTCCACAACCTGTATTAGTTTGCTTATGTAAGATTCTACCAGTACCTGTTATCTTAAATCTTTTAACTATTGCTCTTTTAGTTTTTAACTTAGCCTTTTTAGCCATTAGATAATCCCTCCAATTTTAATTTTTCCTTAATTAAAATAAATAGTTTTTGTTTAATTAAAATAAAGTTTAATTAAAATAAGTTAATCTTTTTTAGCGATAGAAACAGCAGCCAATATTGCAGCTAATATTAGAATTCCCGCTAATTCAAATAACAAGAAAAACTTACCCCCATTTATTATATCATCTGGCTTATATATATTAAAAAACGAGTTAGCAAAATGTGATAAACTTAATTTAATATTATTTATAGTGATTTTACCAACTGAATATAAATCTTTAAAAATTACAAAAAATAATGTAAGAAATGTTATTATTAAGAAAGCAGATAAAACAGAAGCCCACACATAATGGGGTTTAAAGTCAATAAGAGAAGCATCTTCTAAAGATTTTATCTTAGCAGGAGAATGCATTATAGCAAATAAAATCAAAATAGCAATAGCACCTGCATATATAATTAATTGAACAACTGCTAAAAATTCAGCAGCTAAAAGTAAATAGATACCACCTAAAAATATAAACGCAAAAACCAAAGCTGTAGCAGCTCTAAAAATATCCCTATTAAAAACCGCCACTAAACTTAAAATCCCTACTAACGTTACTAAAATCAAATAAACTGTCTTCATAATTTTAATATTAAATAATTTCTTTTAAAAACCTCCTAAAAAATAATAATTAATTTTTTACCATAAATTAATTAAAATAAGTTAAAAATAAGTAAAGAAATAGAGCTTAATGACATAGATATAGAAGCTAATATCGGATTAATAAATATCCCTATATTATAAAATACTCCCATAGCTAAAGGTATCAGTAAAATATTATAAAAAAATACCCAAAATAAATTAAATCTTAATTTATTAAACGTTTTTAAACTTATTAAATAAAAATCCTTTAAATAAGAAATATCCTTAAGAATAGCATCAGCTAAATTCTGTGTTAAATCATTACCATATTCAAAAGAAATACCAACATCTGCTTCTTTTATAACTATACTATCATTAATTCCATCACCAACAAAAACAACGCTACCTTTTTTTCTTTAAATTTAATAAAATATCATACTTTTTAACACTATTTACCTCATAAAAAACATTATTTAAACTAATATTTAAATTTTTAGCTAAATAAATAGCTGAATCTTTAACCCCTCCCGTTAAAATATATATCTCTTTTTTATTATCTCTTAAATAATTAATTAACTCAAAAACTTCTGATCTTATTTCCTCTTGATAGTTAATAACCCCTATATAAAATAAATTCCCTTTACCAAATTTAAAAAATAAAACAAAATAAATACTTAAACAATCACTATTAGATATTGCTTTAAATTCCTCTTCTACTTTTTCAGTATCAAAAAACTTTTTCAAAAACTCGAAAACAAAAGCTTTACTTCCCATATATACTTCATATTCAATATTCACACTATAATTAAAATTAACTTTAGCAAATATCCCCTTAGAAACTACTTCCTTAAAATCAATTATCTTATGATTTTTTAACAATTTATATAAACTAAAACCATATTTAGCTTTAATAAAAGAATTAATAGATTTAGATAAAACATGATTAGATTTATAGGTAGCAATAAACATAGCTTGATTAATAAAAGTATCATTAACCTCAAAATCATTATTAAAATCATTAAAATTATTATTCTCAATATCTTTATTCTCACTTACTCCTTTATAAATTATATCTTTAATAATAATGTTATTAGAAGTAATAGTTCCAGTTTTATCAAAGACAAAAATTTTAGATTTAACAATTTTTTCAAAAGCAGAAATATCTTTAACTAAAATATTTTTTTTTAATAGCTTGGATAATCCCTTTATTAACGGCTAAGGGATAAGCAAGTCCTACAGCACAAGGACAAGCTATAATTAATGTAGATATAAAACTCTTAAAAGCCATTTCATTATTATTAAAAATAAATTTCCAAATAATTAAACTCATAACTGCTAAAGAGAAAACAATAATAACGAAATTACCAGCTATCTTATCTACAAAATTTAAATAACTACTTTCCTTATTTGAAATATTTTTTATCAAATATTCTAAGGAATGCCAAAAAGATTGCTCATAACTTTCAATAGCTTTTAATTTTATATTTCCATTAACAACCAAAGCCCCTGAATGAACTTCATCATTAACTTTTAACTCTATTCTATTAAATTCTCCATAAATAAAATTTAAATCAATTAAAGCTTGACCTTCTATTATTACTCCATTAACTGGTACAAAATCCCCATTTTTTAGCTCTATTATATCCCCTTCTTTTAAGGATTGAATATCAACTTCTTTTATTTCATTATTTTTAAATAATAATACTTTTTTAGGTTTATATCTTAGTAAATTAGTTATACTACCTATCTTTTTAGTTTTTAATTTATTTTCAATATACTTACCTAATAAAATAACTCCAATAATAACACATAAACTTTCAAAATAATATATATGAATATCATTAAAAAGATTATAAACACTATAAAAATAAGCGGAAGTAGTAGATAAAGAAATCAATACATCCATATTAAGGGTTTTATTTTTTATAGCAAAAAATGAATTCCTTAAAAACCTATAGCCACCTACAAAATACACAAAACTTGAAACAAAAAACACAATTAATAAAACCACTTGAGAACTTAGCAATAAATTATGGAAAAACATAGAAATAACAAAAACTAAAAATGATAACAAATTTATAAATAAAACAAATATAAATTCTTTATCAAAAAAAATACTTTGCTTTTCAATTGATTCTTTTTTTTCAATTTTTTTTGAAATCTCAGAAGTAGTATCTTTAGGGGGTATTTCAAGTTTATAACCTAAAGATTCTATATCTTTTTTTATATTATCTAAAAATTCCTGATTTTTTAAGGAAATAAATAATTTAGAACTATTTAAATCAATGTCGAAAAAATCAATCTGATTTTCATATTTTTTTATTTTAAATTTGATATTATTAACGCAATTAACATAATGAATTTTATTTATATTAATTTCTAATACTTCGCTTTTAAAGGAGTCCATATGATTAATATTATTTACTTTTTAAAAACTTAAACTCTATTTAATTCCTTTTGTTCCTACTTTAGAGATTTATAGTTTTTTTATTAATTCTCCTTTTTTTAAATCTATTTTTTCTATAGTTTAAAAAAAACTAGTTTGAAAATTAGAAATTGCTTTTATAATTACAAAGGAAAAAAGAAAGTTATCCTCGTACTGTTAATTAAATATTTTAATAAATTTTAGTATTTAACAGAATTAAATTTTATAAATTCTAACACAACTAAAATATTTAATTCAAATTCACCAGTATTTATAGAAAAGTAAAATAAAAGAATTTGTAGAAAATCAAAATAAAAAGGGAAACCCTAGTTTTAGACTTCCCCCTATTTATACTACTCCTTTAAAAAATAAAAAATCTAAAAATTATATTTAGAACTTAAATTATTTTAGACCTTGAAGCAAAACATATAAAGATGTACTACCAGCATTATAAGCTTGAGGAGTTATATTACTTAAAGAAGTAGCCCCTGCTTGACCTCCTACAATTAATCCTGTAGTATCTACTCCATTATCTAATTCCATATCTATTTTCTGCAAAGATTTAGATGGTATAGCATCCTGACCACTAACAGTAGGATTAACAACTTCTAAACCTACTGCTCTTATAAAAGGATATTGAGTTTGACCTGCAAAATTAAAAGATGTATTACTTATTTCAACAATTATTCTCATATTAGTTTTCCATGGAGAAGAATTAGCCCAGGTATCTGTAGTAGTATTAGGAACTTTTTCAATATAAGGTCCTCTCCAATTAGGATTAGGTGGAGTAGAGTTAACTACTAAATCATCCCAGCTATTAGGAAATACATTTAAATCGTTATAGTAAAGTAGCATAGCAGTTTTTAAGCTTCTTATTTCCCCTATCATCCTTGAGATTCTACTATCTTCTACCCTATTAATAATATAGGGTAGCAATATAGCAGCTAATATAATGATTATAGCTATTACAACTAATAGTTCTATTAAAGTAAATCCTTTTTTCTTTTTAATTACTTTTTTTATCATCTAATCACCCCCTTTTTATATTTAAATTATTAAACCTTAATAAAAAAAATCCTACCCAAATTTAATCTTTAATTATTTTTTTATAGCAAAAATTCATTATTATTTTTCTTGTTTCCATTTGACCTGATTCTATTTAAAAATAGAATATCTCTGAAAAAAGTAAAAAATCTTCTAAAAAACAACTAAAACCTTAAGAATTTTAATACTCTTTGAAAACAATTAACTCCTTGAAAACAATTATCCTCTTCCAAACATTAAAATCAAATATTTTACCCTATTTTACCCTCTTATACTCATAATTCACTATCTTCTTCTTTAGTTTATCTATCTCTATTCCCACTATATACACCCTCTCGTAATTCATATACTTCTTATAGTATTCCCTCTCTTGAATTTGTTTTATCGCTTTCCCTTTCTCCTCCTCTCTTTCTATTACCTTCACCTCTATTATATATACTATCCCTTTATTCACTATTACCACTAAATCTATTCTCCCTTTATCTGTATTGTCTTCTGTTATTACATTTAATCCTGTTGAATACAATAAACTAAATATTGCTATCACATAACTTGACTCCCCTTTATAATGTACATAACTTATATTACTTATTAACACTTCTATCTGCTCTCTTAGCTCCTCTAATTTCTCTCCCTTTAATATCTCTATTATCTTACCCGATATATTCTCCCTTATTTCATCTTTTAATACCAACGGTAATATATCCTCATTAAACGATATCCTTACCTCCTTATTCGGATATCCTAATCTATACTCCTGTCCATATTCTCTCTCATATGCCTCTTTTATTGTTAAATATCCCGTTTGATACATTAATGCTTCTATTTTTATCTCTTCTATGTCAAATTTTTCTAATACATTTTTCTTTACTATTTTGTTCTCTAATTCTGATATATCATATTCTTTTTCCTTTATCAGTTTTATTAAAAAACTCGGTGTTCCTGTCTTATACCAATAACTATCATATTCCCTATTCCTTAAATATAACAATATATCAAAGGGATTATATACTCTGTCCCCCAAAAAACTATATCCATTATACCATTCCTTTACTTCCTCTAAATCCACTCCTTCTAAATACTCCTTAAAATAAATCTCCAATTCCTCCTGTGTATATCCACATATATTCCCATATTCTTTGCTTAACGATATATCTTCTAACTGATTTAATCCACTAAATAATGATACTTTTGAAAATTTACTCACTCCTGTTATTATCACAAACCTTATATACCTATCTAATCCTTTTAAGACTGAATACAATGCTTTTAGCTCTTTTCTTACTTCTTCTGCTTCTTTTTTATCCTCTATTACATCTAATATCGGCTTATCATATTCATCTACTAATACTACCACCTGCTTCCTCTCTCTTTCACTTATTCTCATTATTAATTCCTCTAATAATATACTCTCATCTCTTGTCTCTTTTGGCATCTCCAACTTATTCCACATATAATTCTTCCTTAATTCCTGATACATCTTCTCTTTTAAATCTTCCTTATTTTTTATATCTTTGGCAAAATCTATCCTTACTACCGGCTTAGTCTCTTCCCATTCCCACTTATCTTCTATATACAATCCCTTATATAACTCTCTTTCTCCTTTAAATAAATACTCAATTGTTGATAACAATAATGATTTTCCAAAACGCCTCGGACGACTTAGAAAGTAATATTTCCCTTGATTAACTAACTTATATATATACTCCGTTTTATCCACGTATATATAATTCCCTTTTATTAACTCCTTAAAATCACTTATCCCTATTCCTAACTTCTTCATCCTTTTTACCCCCCCTTCCTTAATGATATTATCCAACTAAAAAATACTCTATCTAAAAAATACTCTATTTCACCCTCTTATACTCATAATTTATTATCTTCTTCTTATTCCTATCTATCTCTATTCCCACTATATATATCTTCTCATAATTCATATACTTCTTATAATACTCCCTCTCTTGAATTTGTTTTATCGCTTTCCCTTTCTCCTCTTCTCTTTCTATTACCTTCACCTCTATTACATACACTATCCCTTTATTCACTATTACCACTAAATCTATTCTCCCTTTATCTGTATTGTCTTCTGTTATTACATTTAATCCTGTTGAATACAATAAACTAAATATTGCTATCACATAGCTTGACTCCCCTTTATAATGTACATAACTTATATTGCTTATTAACACTTCTATCTGCTCTCTTAGCTCCTCTAATTTCTCTCCCTTTAATATCTCTATTATCTTACCCGATATATTCTCCCTTATTTCATCTTTTAATACCAACGGTAATATATCCTCATTAAACGATATCCTTACCTCCTTATTCGGATATCCTAATCTATACTCCTGTCCATATTCTCTCTCATATGCCTCTTTTATTGTTAAATATCCCGTTTGATACATTAATGCTTCTATTTTTATCTCTTCTATGTCAAATTTTTCTAATACATTTTTCTTTACTATTTTGTTCTCTAATTCTGATATATCATATTCTTTTTCCTTTATCAGTTTTATTAAAAAACTCGGTGTTCCTGTCTTATACCAATAACTATCATATTCCCTATTCCTTAAATATAACAATATATCAAAGGGATTATATACTCTGTCCCCCAAAAAACTATATCCATTATACCATTCCTTTACTTCCTCTAAATCCACTCCTTCTAAATACTCCTTAAAATAAATCTCCAATTCCTCCTGTGTATATCCACATATATTCCCATATTCTTTGCTTAACGATATATCTTCTAACTGATTTAATCCACTAAATAATGATACCTTCGCAAACTTACTCACTCCCGTTATTAATACAAATCTTATATACCTATCTAACCCTTTTAATGTTGTATAAAATCCTTTTAATACTTCTCTTATCCTCTCTACTTTCTCCTTCTTCTCTATATTATCCAATATCGCCTTATCATACTCGTCTATTAATATTACCACCTGCTTTTTACTCACTTCATATATCCTCTCTATTAATAATTCTAAATTTCTATTTATCGTATATTCCTTTTTGTATTTATACCTATATCTTTTACCCGTTTCTATTATTATTGCTCTTAACTCTTTTTCTAATTCCTTTTCATCTCTTACTTGTGTCTTTGAAAAGTCTATCCTTACTACCGGATACTTTTCTTCCCAATTCCACTTTTCCTCTATATACAATCCCTTATATAACTCTCTTTCCCCTTTAAATAAATACTCTATTGTTGATAGTAATAACGATTTTCCAAAACGTCTTGGACGACTTAAAAAATAATATCCCCCTCCCTCCTTTATCATTCTATATATATACTCTGTCTTATCTACATATATATACCCTCCCTCTCTTAGTTTCTTAAAATCACTTATTCCTATTGGTAATAACTTCTTCATCCTTTATTTCCTCCTCTTTCTTTCTTTCTTTCCTTTTTTTTATTCCTTTTTTCTTCCCTTTTACCTCTTTTCCCTCTCTTTTTTCTCTTTTTTTCTCTTTTTCTCTTTTTCTCTCCTTTTCTCTCTTTTTTTCTCCTTACTTCCTTTTGTTCCCTTTACCTCCTTTTGCTTTCTTTTGGTTTCCTTTGGTTTTATTTGCTTCCCTTTAGTTTCATTTGTTTTCATTTGTTTTCATTTGTTTTCATTTAATTTCATTTGATTTCCTTTGGTTTCATTTGGTTTCATTTGGTTTCCTTTGGTTCCTTTTGCTTTTTTGGTTTAATTAGGTTCAATTAACTTCAATTGGGTTCAATTGAGTTCTATTGGTTCCTTTTGGTTTCCCCTGGTTCCTTTTTTGCTCTTCTGCTTTCTTATTTACATAATATACTTCCAGCACCGCAAATATTATAATCGTTTTACTTCCTTTGACTTCCTTTGACTTCAATCCGTTTTAATTGATTTCAATTGATTTCAATTGGGTTCAATTGGGTTCAATTGGGTTCAATTGGGTTCAATTGGGTTCAATTGGGTTCAATTGGGTTCA
>JAPYWL010000034.1 GCA_028276365.1 Deltaproteobacteria bacterium
CATTTAGCTTAAAATTTGAAGGGACTAAAAAATAAAAATTAAACCTATTATAATCAATTTTATTTAAACAAATAGTTTTAATAAGATTAAAAAAAACAACATTTGGACCATTTAGATTATTATTAGCCAATTCATTAGCAACAAAAATAAGATTAAATCTTTTTGAATTCATTTACCTCTTACTATAGCTATAAAACTCTTATTATTAAAGATAAAAATATTGATTTACATACCTAAATTAATACCAACAGAAATAACAGGTAACAAAATAGATAAAGCTAAAACAACAGTAAATAAAGCTACAAAGGTAATAAGTAACGGTTCAACTAAAGATAATAAAGATTCTAAAGTTAATTCTATTTCAAAAGTCATAAAATCAGATAAACTATCTAAAACCTCTATTTTCCCAGTTTCTTCATAAGTTCTAATAAAATGAGCAACAACTTTAGGAACTTGTTTATTATTGTATAAAATATCGCTTAAAGCTTCCCCTTCTATTATTCTTTTATAAATATTACCTAAATATTTATTAGTTATAAAGTCCGGAAAAACTAATAATGAATATTTAATAGCTTCAGACATACTTAAGCCACTCTTTATACACAAACTTAAACTATACAAAAACATACTATTAAAATACTTCTTATAAAAATTATCTATAAATTTGATCTTTAATAAAGATAAAATTAATTTTTCAAAAAAAACATTTTTATTAACAAAAGAACTAAAAATAAAAAACAAAACCCCTAAAATAAAAAATATTATGATTAAATTTTTAAAAGAAATTAAATTAGCTATGTTAGCAATAACCTTAGTGAGAAAAGGAACCTTTAAATCCATATCATTATAGAGATTTAAAATAGAAGGTAATACCATCGTCATTACAAAATAACTTATAATCAAACTTATAACCATAATAAAAATAGGATAGATAGTAGAAGAAATTAACTTAGATTTTAATTTATTTCTATTTTCATAATACTTATAAATATAAAAAAATATACTCTCTAATCTCCCTGTATTTTCTCCAATATATACTAATCTTAATACTAAAGGTTCAAATAAATCCTTTCTTTTATTTAACGAATTATATAAAGAAACCCCTTTTCTTATATCTTCTGCTAAGTTTAAAATAATATCTCTAAAAAAAACATCGAGGGAATCCTTAACAATAAGTAAAGCTCTATATAAAGGTAATCCGCTCTTTAGTGAAGTATATAACATCAAAAAAAACCTACCCTTTTCTCTATCCCTTAAAAACATAGAAAATTAATTCAATACTTTTTAAATAAATTATTACTTTAAGGACTAATAAATGGATTACCTAATAATCTAAAACTACCCCCTCCATTGTCACTATATAATAAAATTCCTCTCATATTATTTAATGTATTTATTACATCATTATTAGTAGTAGTAAAAGGAGCAGATGCAGGAAATACTAGTGATTTTGTAAACGCAGGTAAAGTACCGCTAGGATAAGGCTTTATTGGACAACTACTTAAATCTACACCTACTACATAAACATAATTAACCCCACTAATCAAAACATTATTTACATCTAAGAAAACCACATCACTACCTAAATTCAAATTTGAAATATCAATTTTGTTTAAAGTATAATTAGAATTAAAAGGAGGTGTAGGATTATTATCTCTATTCCCTGTTCTTGTAAATTTTAAAATAATAGGAGAATTAAAAGCAAAATCATAACCTACTGCTATACCACTTACATTATAATTATTATCATTATTATCCCTTAAAACGGTAACTCCATAAAAACTAACATTATTAAAACCGCTACTAACTAAATCTATTGCCTCTATTTTGTTAGAATCAAATTGATTTTGATCAGGTGGAGTATTAACATAACCTAATAAAGCATTTTTACCAGCTATAAAAGCTACTTTACCAACAGAATTATTATTTAAAAAAGTTATATAATCGGAAGTATAAAACGGACCAGTAAAAGAACCTACACTACTAATATCACTTCCCCATCCAGCAGACTCAAAATAATATTTAAATTTAGCACTATTAGGACCTTCATCAATAGTATGACCAATTAATAAGAAGTTTTTTCTACTTTTATCAAAAGGTAAAACGTCTTCCCAAACCCTATCATTACCTACAGGAGGATTACCAGTAGATATACCATACATATTCCTAAAATCATTACCATTGGAAACATCGCTAATACAATCAAAAACACAATTCCTACCAACTAATACCCCATAAAATCCATTGTTAGAATTGCCTCTAATAAAAGATATAGATTTAAAATCCTGATTTATATCCTGAAAATCAAGTATAATATAATTATTAGTATTATCTGTTTTTTTAACAATTATACTATCAAAAGTAGAATTGAAGTTACTCAAATTATAATTATATCTTGTAATAAAATTAGTCCCTTTAATTACAATGTAATTACTTCCTCCTACATTAACACCCTCAACCCAATTAGCTTGGTTATTGGGATCTAAAATTTTACCTACCCAAAATATATCCCTATCAGATCCAGAATTACTATCTCCACCAGCAAAAGCAGTACCTAAAACTAAAACTTTATTCCCTTGATTAGCAAATTGACTACCTCCAATATTAATAGGAATTAGTGAATTATTAGTAGGATTAAGATCAAAAAAAGCAAAAGGTTTAGTAGTATAATTAAAATAAGTAAACGAAACTTCAGGTTTAACGGTAGAAGAAAGAGTATTCATTTTATAGGTTCCAACACTAAATAAAGGTAATTGGGAATTAAATCCTCCTCCACCTCCAACAATAGGAGCTAATACTAAATTATTAGGCCCACACGAACTAAATATTATCAAATATAAACTAGAAAAAATAAAAACCACCACTAATAAAAATAACACAAATCTCCTATTCATAAGTTACCTCCAATATTTTTTAAATTAATTATTTAATCATCTTTTTTATAAGATATCTTTAGATTTTTTCAACTATCTTTTTTTAATTTTATTTTCTATTTTCAATTTTTATTCCTAATTAAATATTATTTTTTTATAAAAAAAATCCTTTTATTTTATTTAAAGTTAATTTGATTTTTATGTTTTAGAATTTTTTGATAAGTTTTGATAAATATCTTCTAATAATTGAATATAAAATTTATTAGCTCTATTTTGATCAGCTTTTTCAATATCGTCTAACTTAGATTCTAAAAGAGAAGTAAAATCCACATCCAATAAATTACCATATTTATTAATTAAAAAATCACAAACTTTAATACCTAACTCCGTAGGATAAATAATATTCTTTTTAATTTGGATATAATTTCTTTTTA
The DNA here is from genome assembly GCA_028276365.1 of Deltaproteobacteria bacterium. Classification (GTDB taxonomy): domain Bacteria; phylum DRYD01; class DRYD01; order DRYD01; family DRYD01; genus CAKZQG01. The sequence goes on from JAPYWL010000034.1 coordinate 3,308, forward strand.
ATAAAGTATTAATAGTAGAAGCATAAGTAGAAGGTCTACCTATACCTGTTTCCTCCATCCTCTTTATTATACTGCTTACAGTATACCTACTTGGATAATTCTCTTTCTTATTTATTACCTTAAAATCAATAATTTTAAAATAATATTTTCCCTCTTTTAAATTAATATAATCTTTACCAAAAATGGAAAAATTTTTTATATAATTAGGTAAGAACCTTAAAAAACCCTCAAAATAAATCTTACCTGCTTCATAAAATAAATTAACTTTACTATTTCCTAAATTAAATAAATCCTTACTTTTAATCATTTGATAATAATATTTAGCTTCATAATCAAAAGCAGCTAAAAACCTATTATAAATTAGTAAATAAATTTTAAATTCATCTGGAGATAAATAATTTCTTAATAAATTTAAGTCAATATCATAAGTAATTCTAATAGCTTCATGAGCATCAAACATAGATTTATCACTAAATCTATGAATCTTTATATCCCCTAATATTTTCTTAGCTAATTCCATTCCCTCTTTACTTACTCTTATACTATCAGTTCTATGATAAGTTATTAATCCAATATGTTTTTCTTTTATTTTAATTCCTTCAAACAGTTTTTGAGCTATGAACATAGTTTTAGAAGCACTAAAACCTAATTTAGCAGCCTCCTGTTGTAAAGTAGAAGTTTTTAAAGGAGGTAAAGGCTTTATTTCCTTACTTTCTATTGAAATATCAAACTCAAGCTCTTTACTAATTATTTTATTAAGCTCATTTTTAATTAAACTCAATTTTTCTTTTTCATCCTCAAAAACCCTAATTAATTCCTTTTTAGAATTAACTAAATCAAATTCTATTTTTTTATTTTCTATTTCAACAACTACTTTAAAAATATAATACTTTCTCGGTTTGAAATTAATTATTTCCTTTTCTTTATCAACTATTAGTTTCAAAGTAGCAGTTTGAACTCTACCCGCACTTAAACCTTTTAACCTAAATGTTCCCCATAAAACAGGACTAATTTTATAACCTATTAACCTATCTGAAATTCTTCTAGCAAACTGGCTAATAACCATCGATAAATTTATATCCCCTAAATTCTCCAAGCCTTTTTTTATACCATTATAAGTAATCTCATTTATAAAAGCCCTCTTTATTTGTATATTCTTAATATTCTTTGATTTTATATAATTTTTTATTTCATTATATACATGGAAAGCAATAGCTTCTCCTTCTCTATCTGGATCAGTCGCTAAAATTACCTTAATTCCTTCTTTTATTTTACCTAAAATATTCTGTATTATTTTCTTCTTATAAGGTAAAAATAAAAAAATAGGTTTGAAATTTTCTTCTATTTTAACTCCTAAATTATTAACAGGTAAATCCTTAATATGTCCTAAAGTAGCTACAACATTCGCTTTATAATTAAAACTCTTTAATATAGATAAAATAGTCTTAGATTTAGTAGGAGATTCAACTATAAATAATATTGAATTACTATTATCTTTATTTTTATCCAGATTACTCTTTTTTAAATTGTTTTTTGACATCTTATAGATTCATATCAAGATAAATCCCAGTATAAATAGGAGTATCTCTTAAAGTATATCTTCTTGCGTCACTTTGTCTTAAATCATAAACCAATTTTTCAAATAAAACTATGCTATCCATCTCATAAACAACTACAAACTCATTATTACTTAACCCAAAACAATAAAGTAATAATTGTAAAATTTCTGGATACTGTTTTCCTATTCTTATATGTTCATTCATCATACCTTGTCTAGTGTCTTGCTTTAGCAAGTACCATTCAGGAGTCTTAACAAACGGATAAACTGTTAAAAATTTTTTTCTATTATTACTAAATGGATCTATTTCTTGAGTAGATTTTGTAGCTTTTGAATAAATAGAGGGCTTAGTAAACCCCCATAATACATCCACTAATTCAAAACTATCCCCCATATTTAAATATACTTTAAAAATTTCATCATTAACTAAACTTAAAATATTCTCATTTTCAAAATCAAAAGCTAACCATACCATAAAATCTATATTATAACTCATTGGAAAAATCTTATAAAAATATACCTTAAAATCAATTTTTAAAATATCTTTTATATTAATAAAATTTGAATAAATTTTATGAAATAAAGATAAATACTCTCCATTTAATTGCTCTTTTAAAGAATTTTTATTTATTTTATTAAATAGAAAATATGAAAAAACTCTTTTCTCCATTTATATATTTCCCCCCTTTTTTACTTTTTTAATATTCCACGACTCTTATTTTTTTCAACTTTTTATCAGAGAATCCTGTTATTTTTCCTCCAAATTTTATCTCATTTTTAATATGCTCTATTATGTCTTTAGTAATTATTTCACCAGGAATAATAATAGGGATCCCAGGAGGATAAGTAGTAATTAATTCAGCACTGATTAACCCTTCGCTTTCTTCTAAATTAACATACCTATATTTGGATATAAAAGCTTGTCTAGGAGTAATAGCAAGTTTTGGCCAATCAGGTAATTCCTTTATTTTCCTTAAAATATTTTTAGGTTTTATAAAATTATTCTTTAATAAATACACAATTTCTTTTATAGCATTTACAAGATACCTAGCTTTTTTATAATTATCCCCTACTGTGACTAAAAAAATAACATTAAAAAGATCAGCTAATTCAACTTGTATTTTATACTTATTTAATAATATCTCTTCTAGTTCATAACCAGATAAACCATATTTAGAAAGATTAATAACTATCTTTGTAATATCACGCTCATCAACCCCTAATTTACTTTTTAACTTATCAAAAGTTAAAATAATATCTTCATCTATTTTTTTTATTTCTTTCTCTATAAAATAAGCAATGGAATATAATTTTTGAAATATTTTAGGATTATGTAATTGAAATTGAGTATAATCCATAGAAAAAAGTAACAAACTATTAGGACTAGTGGTAGAAAGCATTAAAACAGTTTGTTCTATTTTAGGAATAATATCTGGGTTCTTATTTACTAAGGATTTCCCAATATGTAAAAAAGAGCTTTGAGTAAAAGCAGATAAAGTTTTATGAGGACTCATTATAATAATATCTGCAAAATCAGTAGCACATTTTGGAAATTTATCATTAAACTTAAAATGAGCACCCCAAGCTTGATCAACTATTAATACAATATCCTTATCAATCTCCCTTAATTTTAAACTCAATTTCTCAATATCTATGCAACTTCCATAATATGTAGGATTTGAAATAAATACTTTTTTAATATTTAATTCTTTTACTTTAGTTAAAACTTTATCAATATCAAGATTATGATCTACATTAAAATCATAATCATATTCAGGATAAACAAAATAAGGTTTAACTCCACTAACAATTAATGAAGAGAAAACTGATTTATGAGCATTCCTTGGAATTAATATCTCACTGTTTTCATTAACTAAACTACTTAAAGCTATTATATTAGATAAAGTAGATCCCCCTACAATATAAAAAGTTCTATAAACACCATATAACTTAGCTACTTCTTCTTGAGATTTTTTTAAACCTTTTGTAGGATTTTGAAAAGTATCTATTATTGGAATCTCATTTGTTTCTAATTCAAATAAATATTTTTTTAAGATTTTTTTATAGAAACTAATATAAGAATTACCTGCTTTATGACCTGGACATTGAAATGGAACTATTTTTTTATTTACATAATTCAATAAATCCCTTATATATGGTGTACTATTTAGCAATTCTTCTTTATTATCAATATTTCCCCTATCATTTACAATCATAACATTTATAATTATTATTTTAATTAAGACTTTCAATAGGATAAATAGAATCGTTTTGATAAATAAAATATGTATCTAAAACTTTAATTAACTCACCTTCTTTTAATCCTCTTAATTTAGCGGATTTTAAAGCTCTATGATTCCTTATAATCTTATTAACATACTTAACAGCATAAATATTATTCATATCAAATCTTGAAATAATATTTTCCAAATCTTTATCATATATAATAAACACTCTTTTATTTGTTTTTAGATGTTTATCATAAATACTTTTTATTTCTATTGATGTAGGATTTAACAAAATTGTTTTATATGTTTTTTTATCTTCATAACTAATAATTTTATCTTGATTGATATTTTCACTTATAATTTCATTTTGGTTTCCTTCTTTATTTATCTTCTGGAGTAATTCTTTAACTTTAAATAACAAATTATCTATATTTTTTTTAGTATAAGCAGAAATAAAAATAGGCTCTATTCCTTTTGATCTAAAATAATTTTTAACCTTAGTAATAGTTTTATTATCAACCATATCTATTTTATTTAAAACTACTAACTCAGGCTTAGATAATAAATCAACATTATTCTCTTTAGAATAAATTTCTAATTCTTTCTTTATTATCTTATAATTTTTTTTATAATCTGAGGTTATATCAATAAGATGAAGAAAAATTTTAGCTCTTTGAAAATGTTTTAAAAAAAGTAATCCTAAGCCTTTACCTTCTGAAGCTCCTTCAATAATCCCAGGTAAATCAATAAATACAATAGAATAATAATCAACTTTAGCAACTCCTAAATTAGGGATAATTGTAGTAAATGGATAATCAGCTATTTTGGGTTTAGCATTAGATATAACAGAAAGTAAGGTAGATTTCCCTGCATTAGGTAATCCTATTATACCTACATCAGCTACTAATCTCAGTTCTAATCTTATTTTTTTTTCTTCTCCTTTTTGACCCTTTTCTGCGAACTTAGGAGCCCTGTAAATAGGAGTTACAAAATGAGCATTACCTCTTCCTCCTTCACCCCCCTTAGCAACAATAACTTCTTTACCTTCAAAATCCAAATCCGCAATTAACTTATCCCCTTCATAAACCAATGTCCCTACAGGAACCATTAATACTAAATCGCTTCCAGCTTTTCCATTAGCACCCTTACCCTTACCATGTTCCCCATCCTCAGCTTTATAGTATTTTTGATATCTAAAATCAATTAAAGTATTCAAATTTTTAGTAGCTTTTAGTATAACATCTCCACCTTTACCACCATCTCCTCCATTAGGTCCGCCCTTGGGAACATACTTTTCTCTTCTAAAACTAATACATCCGTTTCCCCCATCCCCACCTTTAACTACTATTTCAACTTCATCTATAAAATTAATATCTCTCATAAAAACACTAAGAACCCCCTAAAAATTAAAACTAGCTTTTTAATTTCCTAGAAAAATATATAAACAAAAACCCATTTAAACTTTATTTTTCTGAGCTACTTCTACAACTTCTATCTTTTTATATTTTTTATCTTTGTTTTATTTTTTAGCTTTAACATTTCTTTTATAAAAAGAATATAATAAATTAAAAGCATCAAAGAAGGATAATACTAACTTATCTTTATAAGTCTTTATAGGTAAATCAAGTTCTTTTAAAATATTATTGTATCTACTTTTAAGAGGGTGTTTAAAATAAATAGCTAATTGTTCTTGAATTCCTTTAAACCCATTTCTCTTAGCAAAATCTAAATGCTTTACTAAATCAATAACCAAGGGAGCAGCTAAAATAGAATCTCTACCTAACCAATTTATTTTAAAGCTCATAGGTAATCCAAGATACCCCATAAAATCAATATTATCCCACGCTTCCTTATTATCATATCTTGGTTTATAATAATTTATTTCTACAACATGCTCGAAATCAGAATACCCTAATATAGGTTCCAAAACAGATAATTTATCCTCTATTTTCAGTTCCCTATGTTCAGATCTTGATAGAATTTTTCCATCATTATTACCAAGTATGTTAGTACTATACCATCCAATTAATTTAAAGTTTCTAAGCTTTAGCATAGGAGCTATCAAGGTTTTTAACAAAGTTTGACCAGTATTCCCATCCATCCCAGCTAATGGGACATTATACTTTATACTTAAATCTTCAATAAACGGAATAGATAAAGTTAAATTAGGAGTAAAATCAATAAAAGGACAACCCTCTAATATACTACCTATAGCATAGGCACAACTAGAAGGCAAATAATTAGGATCTATTTTATTTAGATCTTCATAACTCAAATCATAAAGCTCATCTAATTTTCTTATCATTTTTAAAGGTAAAGCTAAATAAACCACTATTATATTATCTAGATTATAACTCCTTCTAAAATTATCTATATTTTTTCTAACAATATCTACAGCCTCTTTAAAAGTTTTTAATGAACTCATCTTTATAGAATATTCACTACCAATAGCTTCATTTGAATCCCAAAAATTAACTAATCCTTTAATCGGATAAATTTTTTCTAACTTACTTTGAGATTTATAATAATATTCAAAAGGTATAATTTTATGATATTTAGCCATATTAAAAGCATTTTCATAAAAAATATCCCACCCCCCTATTATAAATTCACTTTCATCGATAAAATCTATACCCTTAAAATATTCAGTCTTAATAATACTTCCAAAGGATTTCAATTCTTCTTCAGTATAATCATTATCAATAGTAGGAGGTAAAAAAGTATTATCTTTAAAAGATATATTAGAGTTAATTCCAGTAATAACAGTATTAGCTACTGCTCCATTAAGCCCTACAAATAAAACCCCTACCATTTTAAATACCCCTTCCCCTATTTATTACTATATTTTATTTTTATTTAAAAAATTTATTTAGTATAAAACTAAAAAGCAAGGAGAAACTAAGAAAATATCCTAATTTAACTTGATATCCCATAGGTTTAATGTGATTAACTAAATCTTTATAATTATAACTTTTTAAAAAATTACTAATAGAAATAACTAAACCTAAAAGAGATACTAAAGAATAAACAGGAAAATATTTAAAAATAACAGCTAAAATTATAGATAAATAAATTATAATATTTTCAATGAGAAAAATAATAGCTGCTTTTTTCCTACCAAATCTAACTACCCAATTTAAAGTATTAACTCTTTTGTCATTTTCATAATCAGGAAACTCATTTATCAATAAAACCGAAGACTTCCAAAACCCAGCTATTAACAAAATAAATATTACATCCCAAGTTAAATAATTATAAACATTAGTATTATCAAAACTAACAATATAGCTACCTAAAGTAGTAGAAGCAAAACCCAATATCATTGCAATTTCTCCAAAACCTTTAGGTTTTAAAAATGGAGTATATAATAATATCATTGCTAACCCAATTATCCCTGGAATAACAACTATTGGATAATTAATAACAAAATATACCGAAATCAATAAAGAAAGAACTAATAATATAATAGCAATGTTAGCCATTTCAAAAGGAGTAATAATTCCTTTAACTAAATATCCTCCTCCCCCACTATACTCTGTAGAATATTCTATAGTATCATTTCCTCTTAAATAATCAAATAATTCATTTAATGCATTAACGGTAGCGTGAAAAATCAGAGCAGCTAATAATGCTAAAAAAGAATTAAAATAATTATCTGCTCCTTTATAAAAAGCATAAGAAACCCCTATTAACCAACATACAAATGAAGTAAATATAAATTGCGGCCTTACTGATAAAAAATAATCCCTTAAACTAACCCTTTTTAATAATTTTAAGCTTTTACCTGAATTGCCATTAACTAATAAATCGCTATCTATAATAGTATTTTTTTTATCATTTAACATCATAAAAATTTAGTCATTATAAATTGATAACAATAAAGAGTATTTTTTTAAATTCACCTTTTTTTTAATAATTCTATTAAAAAAAGAACAACCCTTTAAAGAAAAAAATTAAGAATATTGGATAAACTCAATCATCTTTACTAGCAAATATAACCACAATCAAAAAAAAACAAAAAGTATTACAAAGATTTATTTAACTTTATTTAATACTTTAACTTCAAAATCTGTAACAATATAATTAACATATTTAGAAGGTGTAATATCAAAAGAAGGATTATAAACAGAATAATAATCTTTGGTTATATAACAATCCTTAAAATTACATTTAATAGTTAGAATTTCTTTAGGATCTCTATTTTCAACTTTAAAAGATGATAAAGATTGTAAATTTTTATCAATAGAGCTTTCAGGTAAAGCAACAATAAAAGGGATTTTAAAATGATAACATAAAAGGGCTAAATTCAAAGTTCCAATTTTGTTAGCAACATCTCCATTTAAAGCAACCCTATCAGCACCCACTATAACCAAATCTACCATATTATTACTCATTAAAAAAGCAGCAGCATTATCAGATATTATACTAAAATTAATACCCTCTCTTTCTAATTCTAAAGCAGTCAATCTACTACCCTGTAAATAAGGTCTAGTTTCATCAACCCAAACAAATATATCATAATAATTCTTTATATACTTTATAATCCCTAAAGCAGTACCTAAACCAATAGTAGCTAATGATCCTGTGTTACAATGTGTTAGAATTCTCAATTTATCTTTATTATCAAAAATACTTTTTATAAGACTAAGCCCATTTTTAGCTATCTTTTCATTTTTTTCTTTCTCATTTAATACAATTTTAACTATAAAATTTTTAACAATTTGAACATATTCATCAAATTCATTATTCTTTAGAATTCCTTTAAGTTCAGAAAAGTAATTAAAAATATTAACAGCAGTAGCTCTTGAATTTTGTAAATATTCCATTAATTTTAAAATATCTTCAAAATCTTTAACAGATTTATTAATTAGTTCAATATAAATTCCAACAAGTGCAACAATACCTATTAATGGAGCACCTCTTACATTCATATCTTTTATAACTCTATAAACATCATCCTTATTATTTAATTGAATATAAACTTCTTTAAAAGGTAATAATTTTTGATCTAAAACTCTAAAATTATTATTATTAAAATCTAAAATAATAGTCCAAAAATCCAAATACATACAATTCCCTCCTTCAAAATTATAAAAAAAATAAAAAACAAAACTTTATTAGAAATCAAAATTAAAGCCAAATAATATAAGAAATTAAGCTAAATTATTAGTATCAAGTAAAGGAGCAACAACTACACTCTTATAAGGATTCTCCCCTATTGAATAAGTAGTAACGTAGTGATGATCTTTTAAAGTCATATGAATAATCTTTCTTTCAAAAGATAACATTGGAGGTAAAGTAATAGGTTTTTTAGTTAATTGAACTTTTTTAGCAGTTTTTATAGCAAGCTCTATCAATTTTTTCTTCCTATTTTCCCTATAATTATCGCTATCAATTATAATATAAACCCTTTTATCTTTAGGAGTATTTTTATTTATAATAAAATTAACATAATTTTGAATAGCATTAATATTATTACCATATTTACCTATAATTAATCCTTTATCTTCTCCTTCCAAATTTATAACATAATCCTCATTATCTTCTTTTTTCACTAAAATATTAACATTAGCTTCTAAATTTTTAACGATATTCTCTACTATTTTTAATGCATTTACTAAATACTCAGGATAATTTTGTTGATCTTTTAATTTAGCTCTTATAAAAACTTCCCCAGTTTTTTTAGATTTAACAATATCTAATATATTAGAAGGATTATCAGTTATCCTTTCTATTACTAAACCAGATTCATGGACTTTAAAATAATCTACCGCTTTAGATATAGCTTCTTCATAAGTTTTCCCACTAAACTCTAAATACTCACTCATAAGATATTTTTATTTAATTAATACTGGTTAAATTTATATTCCGCCTAACCAGCAAAGCAGAATTAAAAAATCCCAAAAAATTATAATACAAATAAGATTTATAAATAATTTTATATTACTCAGTTATTTTAGATATTTTAGCTAACTGCTCCTGACTAATTTCTTTTGGTTTAAAAATTTTGTATAAAACAATATTAATTGGAATACTTGTTAAATTAAAAGCTAACCAATACAAAATAAAAGCTGAAGGAAATGAAAAAAATAAAAATGAAAACATAAGCAGCATTATTATCTGAATTTGCTCAGCTTGTTTTTTAGATTGCTCATCATCATAACTACTTGGCATAACCTTAAATGAAAGATACATAGATAAAACATAAAGCAAAAATAAAATCATATCCGGCTTAGCTAAAGATTTTATCCATAAAAAAGAAACATTTTCTAATATACTAATTTCTTTTTTAACAGCAAAAAACACTCCAGCTAATATAGGTAATTGTATAAAAGATAATAAAATAGAAGTAAAACAGCCACCAATAGGATTAAATCCTAAGTTTTGATATAATTCCATTTGTTTTTTGTATAATTCCTGCATAGCTTGTGGATCTTTAGTATTACCGTATTTTTCTTGTAGTTTAAGTAAATAAGGTCTTATTTTTTTCATCTTCTCAGACAGCTCTACAGATACCTGTATTTGCTTTACATACAACGGTAAAATTATTAGCTTGGTAATAATACCTAATAAAACCAAAGCTAATCCATAATCATTTACAAAAGAATTTAACCAATTTATCAAATTACTAAATATATTTATAAAAAAATCCATAATTTTTTACCTACCCTTTCCTTTTAATTATTTATACAAATTCTCAAGGATTTTTTTATACAATCGAGAGTTCTTCATCAATTCCCTATTATTAGAATAATCCATAGATTTATTATAATAAATATAAGCTTCATTATATTTATTTAATTCATAAGCAGAATAAGCTAAAAATCTATATAAATCAAAGAATTCCTGCCTATCTATATTTAATTTGTTTTTCTTAATTAATTCCAAAGATTTAGAAAACCATTTATAACTTTCGTTATAATTTTTTATTTTTTGACTATATATCATACCAGCTGTAAAATAAAGTTTATATTCATTAGGATTATTTTTTATTCCCTCTTTTATAAAATCTAAACCTTCTTTAGGTAAATTTAAGAAAAAAGCCAATTGATAAGCTCCAAAATCATATGCCTCCACAAAGTTAGGATTCAATATTGTTATTAATTTAGCATAATAAACTATTTCCGGTAAATTATTAATAGTAACAAAACCTGAGTAATGTATAAAATACTCAGTCCTTATCCAAAAATACGCAGCTAAATTGTACCTTATATTTCCCAATGAATAAACTATTACCTCATAAAGCTTTAAATTCTTTTCATAATCCCTCTTTAAATCTAAATAATTATTATTAAACAAAAAGATAGAATTAAACAAAGCTACTAAAAAACAAACTAACAATATAACAATATATCTAAAATCCTTATTAGCCATATTTCTTTATATGAAATTCCCTGATAATAAAAGAAATAACTAATAATAAAACAGATAACTTTAACATTTTTAAAGAAGAATCATAAGGTAATCTATAAGGTTGCT
>JAPYWL010000102.1 GCA_028276365.1 Deltaproteobacteria bacterium
TAAAATCAAAGATTTTTATATAAATATCCTAAGTAAAAAAAAAGAAAATAAAGAAGAAATAAAAGAATTACTAAAAAAAATAGAAGATACAATAGGGAAATTTATTTTAGGACAATTATTTGCTGCTCTATATATTTTTATAGTTATATTTTTTATTTTATATTTTTTAAAAGCAAAGAATTTTTTTTTAATAGCATTAATAGCAGGACTATTTGAGTTAATACCCTTTGTAGGTGCTTTTATAGGCTTCTTTTTATCTATTATATTTGTTTTACCTTTAGGAATACATAAAGTAATAATCTTTTTAATACTTATAACCTTCTTTTATCAATTATTAGCAAAAGTAATATATCCCAATGTAATAGGGAAAATTCTAAATATCTCAGTAATTACAGTTTTGCTTTCCTTGTTAATAGGATATAAAATATTTGGGATAATGGGCATGTTTATAAGCATCCCCCTAACTTCTATTATAAAAGAACTAATTTATAAAAATAACTCTAATAACCCATAAATACACTTTTAACTAATTAATTAATTATAAAAATTATATTTAAATTCTTTTATTTTAATTAATTCAAAAAAATATTTAGGGTTTAAGTAAATAAAGTCCTATTTCTTCATTAAAAATTCTTTCTAATTTATCATTAACAGTTAAAATAAACAATTCACAAGTTACGCTTACAATAGCCTTTTTAAGATGGCCTCCATAAACTATACAATCCTTATCACTTATAGCCATATGAGCATGAACTACTACTTCATCAGTAGCATAAATATAACTTATATTACCTAATAAACTCACTATTTCATACTCACCCTTAAATTCTTTATCAATATATTGCTTAGAACTTAAATCATAATAAGATAATACAACATCTTTAACAGCACCAATTCCCTTAAAAAAACCACCATATATATTTTGATTTTTTACTATTTCTTTTAAAACACTTATTATCTCTTGATCCTTATCTATTCTACCTATTATTATGTTTTTATCAAGAGTAGTAAGTTCATATTTCATTTTAATTCCTCCCGTTATACATAAGTTATACATATTTATATATAAAAGGTTTAAATTTCTTTTTTATTTTGAATATTTTTTTAGATATTCTTTAAAGACATATTGTAAAATACCTCCATTTTTGTAATACTCTATTTCAACTTTAGAATCTAATCTTAGAATGACATTAAATTTAGTTTTTAGGGTTTTATCATTATTATAAACTAAAACCTCAATTAATTGTTTAGGTTCAAGTTCAGAAGGTATTAATATAGTATATAATTCTTTACCAGTTAAATTAAGAGTTTTATAATCTTGACCTTCTAAAAATTGAAGAGGTAAAACACCCATACCTACTAAATTACTTCTATGGATTCTTTCAAAGCTTTTAGCAATAACAGCTTTAACATTTAGCAATCTAGTTCCTTTAGCAGCCCAATCCCTAGAAGATCCACTACCATATTCTTTACCAGCAATAATAATTAGATCTTTATTTTTTTGTTTGTATTTCATAGCTGCTTCATATACTGTCATTATTTGCTCCTGATTAGTTTCATCATCAATATACAAAGTATATCCTCCTTCAACATTAACTAATAAATTCTTTAATCTAACATTAGCAAAAGTTCCCCTTATCATAACCTCGTGATTCCCTCGCCTACTACCATATGAATTAAAATCTTTTATAGATACTCCCTTAGATAGTAAGTATTTACCAGCTGGAGAATCAGGTTTGATACTACCTGCAGGTGAAATATGATCTGTAGTAATACTATCTCCTAATAACAATAGTACTCTAGCTTGTTCTATATTTTTTACTTCAAAATTAAGGAACTCATCATTAAAAAATGGAGCTTCCTTGATATATGCTGAATTTTCATCAAATTCATATACTTCATTATCATAAAATTCTAAGTTTTTCCAATATTCATCCCCTTCAAAAATTTCAGAATATACTTTTTCAAAATCCTTAGGATCAACAACTTTACTAATTAATTCTAATATTTCCTCTCTTTTAGGAGAAATATCTTTTAAATAAACAGGATTTCCATTAGGATCATAGCCTAAAGGTTCATTTTCAAAGTCAATATCGATTCTTCCTGCTAAAGCATAAGCTACTACAAGTACAGGAGAAGCTAGAAAGTTCATCTTAACATTAGGATTAATTCTAGCCTCAAAATTCCTATTACCTGATAAAACAGCAGCTACTACTAAATCATTATTATTTATCGTTTCTAATATAATCTTAGGTAGAGTTCCCGAATTACCTATACATGTAGTACAACCATATCCACTAACGAAAAATCTGAGAGCTTCTAAATATGGTAATAATCCTGCTTTTTCTAAATAAGAAGTTACCACTTTAGAACCAGGAGCTAAGGTAGTTTTTACCCATTTTTTAGAAGTTAATCCTCTTTTAACTGCATTCCTAGCTAAAATCCCAGCTGCTAACATTACATAAGGATTAGAAGTGTTAGTACAACTCGTTATAGCTGCTATGACCACACTTCCATCCATCAATTCATAAGTCTCTAAATCTTCCCTTATTGATACTTTATTTATTACCTTTTCTTTAACTAAAACTGAAGAATCACTTTGAACACTACTTGATTTATAAGTAGATAACAAATCAATAAATTTAGATTTAATATCTTTAAGATTAATTCTATCTTGAGGTCTTCTTGGCCCAGATACACTTACTTCCACTTTTGATAAATCTATCTCTATAACATCCTTATATTCTATTTTATTTTCATCTTCTCTAAATAACATATTTTCTTTAGCATATCTTTCAACTAAATTTATTAGTTCTTTTGGTCTATTAGTTAGTTTTAAATAATTAAGTGTTTGATTATCAATTGGGAAATAAGTAATAGTAGATCCAAACTCAGGGGACATATTAGAAATAGTAGCTCTGTCAGGGATAGTTAAATAATCTAGTGCAGGACCAAACACTTCCACAAATTTTCCCACTACCCCATATTTTCTAAGCTTTTCAGTAATAGTTAAAACTAAATCAGTAGCAGTAGCGTTATATGGTAGCTCATTTATTAATTTAACTCCGATAAC
>JAPYWL010000103.1 GCA_028276365.1 Deltaproteobacteria bacterium
CATATATAAATTAAAAATTAAATTTATAGGAGGTCACTAAAGGTGAATTTTAAAAAAGGATTAAATAAGATTTTATTTATTTTAAGTTTTTTTGTATTTATTTTTGGAGTTTTATTTTTAACGGTTTTAAGTGTTATGGCTAAAGAAAAGATAAGAGTTTATTCTTTATTCTTTAATCCGGAAATTACTAATATTATTAATAAGCATATTGAAAATTATAAAAATCTTAAAACTTTATCGTTATTTGATTTAGAGTATTATAATGTAGAGAGTTTTAAGGATTTTGATTCAGTTTTATTAAATTCTAATCCTGATATAGTTATTGCTCCTTTGGATATGTATTATATAATAAAAAATAAATACAATTTGATTTATTTTGATAATTATCTAAATAGTAATCCTACTATTTTTTCTGTTTTTAAGAGTTATACTGTGGATTTTATGAAGAATAGTGTTTATGATGTTAAAAAACAGGATAATCAAATATATGCTTTACCATTATTTTCTTATTCTTTATATTACATTAGTAACTCTAAGAATTTAGTTTTACCTAAGGTTACTAATTTGAGTTTACCTGAAGTTATTAGTTATTATAGAGCTTTATCTAATACTACGGATTATATTAAATTTTGGGAGACTTATTTAAATTCTGTTAATGAATTAAAAGATAATAAAGTAAGCTCTGAGTTATATACATTAATTGGAAATGTTAATCCACAAATTAAAACTTTTCCTATAAAAGATAATACATTAATAATAGATAATCCGGTTGTTTCTTATGGGATTTTTATAACTACTAATACTAATAATAAGGAGAAAATTAAATCTTGTTATTATTTAGCTTCTAAGTTATGGGATTTTGAGGTACAAATAGATTTAGCTCTTAATTTAGGATTATTAGCATCTGATAAGCAGACTACTTTACATCCTGGTTATATTGCTAAACTAAAAGACCCATCCTTTAGTGCTAAGTATAATAATGCTTTATTGAAATATTCTTATGTTTTAACAGATTTAGATTTTGAATTATATTATTCTTTATTTGAACAAGTAATTCAAAATAAACCTGAGGAATTTATAAAGATATTAAATGATTCATTATATCCTAATGTTGATAAAGTTATTCAAAGTTACTTAAATTTAGTTAAAATAAATAAGTTCAAAAATTATTTAGTATTGGTAAAATTTAATGAAACTACTAAATTTTTATATTCTGATTTAAATTACTTTATAAAAGAAAAATTAAGATTTACTAAACAAGTAGATAAAATCAAGAGTAATCAAAAACTAGAAAATAAGCAAAATTTTGTAGATATTAATATTTATGAAGTCTTTAAGAATTTGAATGATGTTAAAAGAGAGCAAAATATGAAAAATGATTTATTAAATATGCTAAATGATTATAAAGTAAGCAGATTAGAAAATGATAAAGATAATCTTGTGATATCTTTAGAACCAAAAGTAAAGAATAAATCAAGAAAAATAATCCTAAGAAGATATTTTAAGGATAATTTATCTAATGAATTAATGATTTTATTTATTGGGGATTAAATAAAAAATAAAAAGATAAATAGTAGATGAAGGTTATAGTATGAATATAGTTAATAGGGGTAATAATATTATTAATACATTAAGTTGTAAGGATTTAGTAAAAATATATTCAAAAAGGAAGGTAGTAGATGGTATTAGTTTAGTTTTAAGACAGGGGGAGATGGTGGGCTTATTAGGACCTAATGGAGCTGGAAAAACTACCACTTTTTACATGCTTGTGGGTTTAATTAAACCTAATAATGGAAGTATATATTTTAATGATATGGAAATAACTGATTTACCTTTATATAGAAGGGCTAAGTTTGGGATTTCTTATTTACCTCAGGAAAGTTCTATTTTTAGAGGCTTAACTGTTGAAGATAATTTTAGACTAATTTTAGAATTCTATTATAAAGATAAAAATATAATTAATGAAAAAATAGAGGAATTATTGAATGAGTTTGGATTAAATAAAGTAAGGAAGAGTTATGGATATTCTTTATCTGGAGGTGAAAGAAGGAAAGTAGAGATAGCTAGAACTATGATAATAAATCCCAAGTTTTTATTATTAGATGAGCCGTTTAGTGGAGTAGATCCTATTACTATTGAACAAATTCAAATTATTTTAAAAAATCTTAAAAATAAGAACATTGGGATTATAGTAACTGATCATAATGTATATGAAACTTTAAAAATAGTTGATAGAGCATATATTATTTCTGAAGGTAAGGTAATGGTAGAGGGTACTCCTTATGAAATATCCAATAACGAATTAGCTAAAAAGTATTACTTAGGACAAAAATTTAAATTAATAGAATAATATGTTTAAAAAAATAAAGAAAACTGTTGAAGATAAATTAAGGTTTATTGGGTATAATCAAAATGTTAAAGAGTTTTTTAAAAATTTAAAAATCCCTTATTTAGAGTTGATTCTTATAATATTAGCTACTTTGGTATTTAATTTAACAACTGCATTACAACCTGTTATTTTTTCTAAATTATTTGATATTATTTATCAATATAAAAGTTTTTATTATTTGAATTTATTGGTTTTAGTTACAATTGTTTTATATTTATTTAGAGGTTTATCTCAATATGCACAATCTTTTTTATTAACTAAAGCTAATTTAAAGATATTAACTGATTTACAAAGGGAGATGTTTTATAGGGTAATTGTTCAGCCTTTAAGTAAATTAGATAAAAAAAATAGTGGAGAGCTATTTTCCTTAACTGTTTCTTATATAGGTGCTATTGCTTCTGATTTAACTCCTTTATTATTAACTTATATTAATAGCATATTTATTTTAGTTTTTGCTTTCATTTGGATATTTTATAAGGATATAATTTTAGGAATTATAACGATTATTGGGCTTCCTTTTATTGCTTATACCCTTAATTATTATATAAAAAAAATCGGCGATACTAGTAATAAAATTTTAGAAAATGTAAGTGTTCTTAATTCTAAGTTAGTACAAAATTATAGAATGATTAAATTTATTAAAAGCTTTAATAAGGAAGAAACTG
>JAPYWL010000105.1 GCA_028276365.1 Deltaproteobacteria bacterium
TCTATTTTTGATTAATTTTTAAATAATTTTTTCAAATAAATAAAGGAAAATTAAAATATTTTTTATAAAATAAATAGGGGAAGGGGGATTTGAGTAATTAATGGATATAAATGAATTAACTCCTAAGCAAAAAACTGCTATACTGTTAGCTTCTTTACCACCTGAAGTATCACGTACTATCTTAGAAAAATTCCCTAAAGAAGAAATTAGAACTATAAATCTTGAAATAGCAAAAGTTAGGAACCTCCCAGAATCACTAAAACAGCAAGTTATCAAAGAATTCTTAGAAAAAAATAATATAAGAAGTTTAAGTGCTATAGGTAGTGTTAAAGCTTTTGAAGAGAAAAAAACTAATGAAGAATCTCCTTCCATAGCTCAAAATTTAGATAAACTGTTAAATAAAGTGGATTCTCCTCAAAATATCTCTCAAACTATTCCTCAAAATATATCTCAAAATACTTCTTCTACTAATTATTTTAGTTATACTAAATCTAGTAAGCCTTTAGATTTTCTTGCAGGTGTTAATCCTAAAAAAGTTTATTGGGTTTTAAGAAATGAAAGTAATAATGTTATTGCTTTTATATTATATCAGTTACCACCTGCAGTTAGCCAAAGAATATTATCTGTTTTTCCTACTTCTCAACAAACTGAAATAAATAAACATTTAGTTAATATTAAAAATGTTAATCCTAAGGTTTTAGAAGTAATAGCAAAGTTCTTGAAAGAAGAGTTAGAAGAAGTTAACATTGAGGTACCTCCTATAGACTTAAGTTCTAATATATCTAATACTAATATTAATCAAAGTGCTTCCGTTAATCCTCCTAAAGCTAATACTACTTTATCATCTATTACTATTTCTAATAGGAAATTTGAATTTACTGATATTGCTTTCCTTAAACCCCAAGATATGGAACAACTTATGAGATTAACTAATGTTTCAGATTGGATAAATGCTTTAAAAGGTGTGGATCCTGATAGTGCTGAAAAAATTCTATCCATTATGCCCATAACTCAAGCTAAAATTATTAAAAAAGAATTAACTAATTCTACTGCATCTAAAGATGATATCATTAAATCTCAAAGAGATATTCTCTTTAAACTTAAGGGATTAGTTACTATCGGTAAAATTAAAATATAATTTTATTATTAATATTTAAAATTAAAAGAAGGGAGTTGATAAAAATGAGTAAAAAAGTTAATTTTAGTAAAATCAATTTGTTATCAGTTATTTTAGCTGTAGTTATGCTTATTATTGTTATTTCATGTGGGGGAGGTGGTGGTATTATTCCACCTATAGGAGGTGGAGGAGGTAGTGGAGGTGGCAGTACTGATATCTCTTTTAATAATCAAGGATATTTAATTATTGAAACTAAATCTAATTCTTTAGATACTTCTTCTTTATCTTTTAATTTCCAAGCTTCTAATCCTAATATTCTTTCAAATGAAAATAATAATAGGAATACATTAAATAATATAAGAGAATTTAGATGTGGTTTTAAAGTATCTAATAAAGATAATTTAAATAATAATATACTTTATTCTTATTCAGCACCTAATTTAAATGATATAAGAAATTTTCAGGTTTATGATAGTGCTACTAATAATAACGTTATAGTTAATGCTAAGTGTGTTTATGTAAATTCTAATCCTAAATATGCTATATGGGTTGATACTAATAATACAGATAATTATGATGAAGAATCTTTATTTAATACTAATCAAGGTAACATTATAAGTCAGTTTAATAATGATTATAATATTTTAACAGCAAATGTAGGGGATTTAAATTTTTATGTTGATGTTTTAATATCAGAGAAAGTAGATAGTGCTCCAAGTCCAAATGTTATAGGTTATTTTTGGGGATATCAAGATTCTCAGCGTGTTAATGTACATCCTTATACTTTTTCTTTGAATTATGGAACTTATAATGAGTTCAATGTTACCTTAGCTCATGAGTTTGTTCATTTATTAGAGTATAATAAAACAACAATAGGTAATCATTCTGCCTGGATAGCAGAAGGATTAGCTACTTATGGAGAAGAGTTATGTGGGTATTCTGGTAATGTTAGAATTAATTCTATTAAATCATTTTTTGAGTATCCTGATACTACTTCCTTAGTAACTGATTATCCAGATTTCTCTAATTATGGGAAATCATTTTTATTTATAAAACAATTAGATCAAAGATTTACTAATGCCTGGGCTAATATGGTTACATCTAATTTAAATGATATTGATTTAATAGAGAATATAAATGGATCAGAAGATTTCCAAACTACTGTTGATAAATTTAATATAGCGGTTTTAATTGATACTAATGATAATAATCCTACTTATGATTTTATAGGTCTTGATTTAAATAGTTCTACTTTTAACAATGGCTTTAACAATGGGATTTATAGATATAATGGATGGAGAAATACTCGTTTAAATAATATGGGAGCTGCTAATCCAATGACTCCTTATAGTGCTTATTATTTATATAAAAGTTCTGCTTTTAATGGAAACATTTTAGTTAATAGTATACAATTATTGTTTTCTAATTTTGAATATAATTTAATTAATGGATGGAATATAAAATATGATGATTTTGATGGTAATAGTAATGTAAGGTTTATTTTACTTTATAAATAATTTTATATAAGATAGTAAAAAAAGAAGGAAAAAGTTTTTAGATATAGAATAATAAGAATAAGGGGGATAAAAAGAAGGTATTCCAGCGTAGCTCAGGAGGTAGAGCAGGTGCCTGTTAAGCACCGGGTCGCAGGTTCGAGTCCTGCCGCTGGAGTCCCCCTTTTTATTTTAGCTCCTAATTTTAATAAGTAATTTTAATAAGATTTTTAAGTAGATTTTATAAGAGTGTATCTACTTAGAATTTAGATGTAAAAAATATCCTTCAAAAACTCATTTCTATAGGAAAATTTAATGAAGTTAAATGTTTTTTATTAAATATGACGGATATTATTAAATTTTTTGAAACATTTGAGTTCAATATTTCAAAGAAGGGGCATATATTTGTAAT
>JAPYWL010000106.1 GCA_028276365.1 Deltaproteobacteria bacterium
ATTAATAACACCTTCTATATCAAAATAGAAAGTTTTTTTATCATCATCGTATTTCAAAGCAAAAAACTTATTTTTTACCTTAGGAGCTAATGAAGTTAATAACATATCAGAAAAAGCAGTTCCTACATTAGATGCAAAATCTATCTCATAAGTGAAAAATAAATAATTAATTTCATTTTCTAAATCCACCAAATTATAATCATTATAAATATTAAAAACGATTTTTTTAATTCTATTTAAAGTTATATTATCTAGTACTATTCTTGATTTTTTTCCTTTAGTTCCAGAAGAATATAACTCTATTTCATAGTTTTTATTCAAAATAAAATAATCAGTTTCACCATATTCTTTTAATCCCCATACACTTAAAAATAGATACCACTTAAAGAAATCATCTAATTTTTTAACATTATTAATAAAATTATCTACATCAAATTCTTTATTAAAAATTTTGCGATATTTAATATTAACTAAATTTCTATAAAATTCAGAGTTATAATACTGATTTAAGAAGGCTGTTTTTATAGAATCAAAAAATAAGTTATTATCATAAAAATATTGTTCTAAATCATAATCAAAAGGTTTTTCCTCTATCAATTTATCTATAACATCTATATTCATAGTTTAATAAAAACAATTTTTAAATTTAATTAATTTTTAATTATTATCTTCTTGTTTTTGACTCTCTTCTTTTTTTAGTATTAATTTTAGGTTTTGTAAATCTAAATTTGTAATAATTAAATAATCGTTTATATTAACTTTATCAGAAGGATTTTCTAAAGAAGCAGACCATAAATCTCCATCAACTTTTACAATCAACTCATTCTCTTTTATATTTATTACTTTTGCTTTTTTACCTATTAAAGATTCTACTCCAAATTTAGGTTTGTTTTTCAGTGATTTAAAAATATAGTAAATTATAGTTAAGAAAGTAATTAAGAATATTGAACTTAGAGCTAAAAAATATAAAACCGGTGGTTTATAATATATATTACTATTTTTAAAAGCTAAAATGGTACCTGATACTAATAATAAAGTTCCAATAATAAAAGAAATTCCATAAGTATTTGCTTTTATTTCTATAATAAAAATAATAAAAGAGGCAATAATAAGAGCTATTCCTAAGAAATTAACAGAAACTAAACCTAACCCAAATAACCCTAAACTTATTAAAATAATTCCCACAATTAAGGGAATTAAAGTTCCTGGATGATTAAGTTCTATTAT
This sequence comes from Deltaproteobacteria bacterium, assembly GCA_028276365.1. GTDB lineage: Bacteria > DRYD01 > DRYD01 > DRYD01 > DRYD01 > CAKZQG01. Next base: position 1,228 of record JAPYWL010000106.1, read on the forward strand.
AATAGCCCAGAATCCTAAAGTTAATAAAAAATAAGCAAGTTCTGGATTAGCTAATATAATTAATATTTTTTCTAAGATATCAGGATTAACATTATCATAAATTATATTTTTATAATTTTTTAAAATAACAACTTCCCCAGTATCTAAAATTATTGGCTTATTTTTTATGTTTTGAAATATATCATTAGGATCATCTAATACAAAATCTATTAGTTTATGATTAAGAGCTTGTAAGCTTGTATAAGTTTTTGCGTTAATTATGGCATCTTCAATAGCTGAGTAATTTTTATTCCTTCTATTAGCTAAATTTTGACTAAAAGCTAATAGAGCTTGGATAGCTTTATTTTGCAAAGTTTGATTATTCGTGTTAGTAAGATCTAAAGGAGTAGAAGCACCAGTAATCGTATCATTAGCCATAACTGAAACATTACCAGCTATTAATACAAACATAGCTGCACTTAGCGCTTTGCTTCCCTTAGGATATACATAACATATAATAGGCTTATCTACTGAATAAAATAGACTAACTAAATCCATCATAGAATTAAGTAATCCACCCACACTATCTATCTTTATTAAAATAAAATCATATTTATCTTTATTCTTTAATTTGTTTTGAATATAAACAAGTAAAGGATTTGAAATTATTCCATCTACATTTAATACCATCACTTTTATATCATCTTTATCTATTTCAATTAACTTATTTGAATAAATTTTCTTTGTAGTTTTAACATTTTTATCTATTGCACTAAAAGTAAAATTAATAAATTTAAAATAAAAAAATAAATAAAAACTAAAAAAAAGTAAAATATAAAAGCTATACTTACTAAAAAAATATTTATTAAAAAAAAATAATCTATTTAGTGTTTTTAACATATTTATTATGATGGTCTTTAACTAAAGCTATTAGTAAATTCAGAGCTGATTTAAAACTTTTTTCATTTTGAATAATTATATCTGCATAATTTTTAGTAGGTTTTATATATTCTATATACATAGGTCTAACAAAATTAAGATATTGTTCTATAATACTATCAATATCTCTTCCTCTTTCAGATACATCTCTTTTTATTCTTCTAATTAATCTAATATCATCGGGTGCTGATACAAATATTTTTAAATCCATTAAACTTCTCAGTTCTTTTTTATATAAAGCAAATAATCCTTCTAAGATAACAATTTTAGCAGGTTCTAAAACTTCAAACTCTTGGGTCCTATTATATAAACTAAAAGAATAAACAGGTTTATATGCTTCCTTTAGTTTAAATAAATTATACAAATTTTGATAAACCAAGTTCCAATCTACAGAATCTGGATGATCAAAATTAAATTTCTTTCTTTCTTCTAAATCTAAATGTGATAAATCTATATAATAAGAATCTAAATTAACAAGAGTCACTTTCTCTTGATTAAGGTTTTTTATTAATTCATTAGCTACACTGGTTTTACCCGATGCAGTACCACCTGCTATCCCTATAAACAGTATTTCATTTTTATTTTTATAAAATTTTATTTCATTTAAAATATTATCTTCATTAAAATCCATAAATATATTAACCTACCTTCCATAAAATAAAATACTTTCTCCTTTATTCATTTTCTTTAATTTTAATAGAATTTCCTTTATATTTTGTTAATCCAATATCTCCATAATTAATATTGTAATACTCTAACTTAGATTTAAGTAAATTATTTTCTTCTTCATAC
>JAPYWL010000107.1 GCA_028276365.1 Deltaproteobacteria bacterium
AAATCTTATGATAACTCTATTAGTAATGAATTAATTTTTATAAATATTAATTATCATAATAAAATAAAAAAAATCTTTGCTTTTAAAAATGATATTCTTAATTTAATTGATATTAAAAAAACTGTTTATTTTAATGATAATTTGTACTTTATATATGAAATAAAAAATGATGAGAAGGTTTTAGGAATATTTAAAATTAATTTATTTAATTATTCTTATTTTAATAAAGTTATATTTACAAATGAAGAAAGATGTATTAAATTGTTAGATATAGGAAACATATTTAATAATTTGCTTTTGTTTTGGGATTATTCGCAAAATGATATTTCTATTTTATCTTTGAATTTATTAAATGAAAATAAAATAAATAATAGTATTGATCCAATTTTTATAACTGATTTTGATTACTATTACAAAAATAATATCCAAGATAAGCCAAATTTTTATTTTGATAACAAAAATTTTAAAATAAAGTTATTATTACAAAAAGATTTCATTATTTATATGAATAAAGATTATTTTAACTTGAATTTACTAAATAAAAAAATAATTAATGAAGAAGATTTAAAGGTTTCAAATAAAGAAATAAATTTCTTTTAATTAAGATTGTATAAATAAATGAAATTTGTATAAATAAATAAAAGGGGAAGATTTTAGCTTCCCCTTTTGTTTTCAATATTTTAATATCAATATTTTATAAATTAGAAATTAATTGCTTGAGTTTGGGGTTGTTGAATATTATTTAAAGGATTAACTGCTTGTGTTGGGTTTAACCCTGCAGCTAATTGATTACCTAATAAAGGATTTACTCCAATCTCTTGACTTCCATATTTTTGGAGAATTTGTTGAGCCATTTGATCTACTTCTGGTTTTAATGGTACATTCATACTTTTTACCATCATGTAATCTTGTTTTAACTTATTAACTGCTTGTTGTACCCCTATACCACCATTTTTTTCAGCTTCTAAAACTTGGATTATATCTTGTAAAATCAATTGATTAGGATCATTTTGGTTTTGATTAGGTTGTTGTGCTTGTTGTGCTTGTTGAGGTTGCTGAGGTTTATTAGAATTACAATTTCCTTGGGGTTTTTGTTGTTCTTGTAATTTTTTCTTTAGTTCCTCTAATTGTTTTTTTAGTTCTTCAATTTGCTTTTGAAGCTCTTCTTTTTCTTTATTTTTCTCTGTTTTATCTTTATCCTGTGGTTCTTCTGGTTTTTTACTATCATCTGGTTTTTTACTATCTTCTGTAGCACTTGCGGAATTTATATTTGAACTATTATTAACTTGGGATTCATTACTAGCTGCTGAACTTGTATTTACATTACTTGCACTATAATCTACTCCGCTACTTACTGAACTAACATTATTTATTTCTGACATCTTTTTACACCTCCTTTTATATTTTTAATTATATAAAAAAAAATAACTCAAAAAATGTTTTTTTATTAATTTTATTAAATTTTTGTTAAATTTATTAAATTTTTACTATTGGATTTTTATTTATTTCATCTATTATTTTATTTAAGAAATTGTTTAAAATTTCTTCTAAATTTAAATCACTACTTGTTATATTGATTAATAAATTTATAATTTGTTTTATATTATGAATAATTGTATTATTTTTATTTTCGTTTTTAAAGTAATTGTTTAAGAAATTATCTATTTCAGTATTTATTAAATTTATTAAATAATCTAAATTATTAGTTCTTTTAAATTTTCTAAATATAAGGAGTAATTTAAATAATGAAGGTAATTTTTTAGGTAAATCAATATATTTTTTATTTTTTTGTTTTTTATTCTTTAGTTTTTCCCAATTCTTTAGTAAATCGGAGATATCTTTTATTTCTAAATTTTCAAAAATATGGGGATGCCTATAAATTAATTTATTGATTAAACTTTCTATTACATCAATAAAACTAAAGTTCTTTTCATCATATTTTATTTGAGAATGAAATATTATTTGAAGTAATAAATCTCCTAATTCTTCTTTAAATTTATCTGGATTATCAATTGAATCAAATACTTCATACGCTTCTTCTAATAAGTGGTTTTTTATAGATAAGCTTGTTTGTTTTTTATCCCATAAACAATTATATCTTAACTTTATCATTAACGCCCATAAGTAATCAATATATATCTTTTCTTTTAATTCCTTTTTTATCACTATAAAATTATTACTAAATATTTCGTAAATATTACTTAAATCTATAATTACAAAATCATTTAAATTATAATTTTTACTTAACATACTAATATCAAATACGTTAAAAACTATGCTATTTGTTTTTTGTAAAATGTTTGTATTATCCTTTAAAATATAAAAGAAATCAAATACCTTTAAAGGATAATTACTAACTTGATAATAAAAGCTTTTTTCAATAATATTTAATAAAAAAACTTTATTTATAATGTCACTGTAATTTTGGGTATTATAAATTTTTATATCTTTAAAAACTAAATTAATGTTATTAGCAATTATATCACTATTTATTGGATCTATTGAAGTAGATAAGTATATAAAATTTTCTAAATTTTTTAAATGATCAATTTTATTTATAATGTATTCATTAATATCATTAAAAGTATTTGTGGTTTCTATTATTTTTTTTATCTCGTTTAAGTTTTCAAAAATATAAATAAAATTAAATCTATTAAAATTAATTGAATTTCTTTTTAATTTTTGGTTAAATTCTTTAGATAAATTATTAAAAGGTAAAACTATATTTACATTATTTAAATTATGAGATAATTTTATAAAATTTACTAAATTTATAACGGTTTCAGAATCAGATAAACCTAAAATATATTTCATCTAAAATATATCTTATTTTTATTCAGCTATTTAATTTTTTTATTATTAAAAATAATAATTTTTTTATCTTTTTCTTGATAAATTAAAGAATATTTTTTTATTAAATCTACTAA
>JAPYWL010000035.1 GCA_028276365.1 Deltaproteobacteria bacterium
GTTTTGTAGATTTTTCTTCTTGATTTTTTATTTTTATATATACATTATTTTTAGCTACTAATTTTTTTATATTAAAATATAATTCTACGGTATCTGATTTTATAAAAGTAGTTGGATTATATAAAGTAGGCTTACCACTACCTATACCAAATTCCTTATCTTCATAGTATCTAAATAAATCACATTTAACCTTAGTATCTTCATAAAAAATTTCTACATTACCTATTAATTCAAATACTTTATTTTTACTATCATAAACTAATTTATCACTTCTATGATAGATATATTTTTGGGTATTTTCATTATTTTTATTTTTTTTATTATTTTTATTATTTGTGTTATTTATGTTATTTTCATTTTGTTTTTCTAATTTTTTTTCATTTTGAGTTTTTTTATCATATAAATTTTCTTTTAAATTTTGTATATTATTTTCTAAGCTGTAAATTGGATTTAATTTTGTAATAATTAAGAAAAACAAAAATAAAGTAATTAAGAATAAATGAAAAATAATAAATTTGATTAAGATTTTTTTATTTGATTTATTTTTAGGTAGTTTTAATTTTTTATATAATTTCATAGTTTATAATGGTAATTTTATTTTTATACTGGTAATTTTATGGTGAAAGTAGTTCCTTTATTGGGGGTAGAATTTATTTCTAAATTACAGTCATGTTCTTTAAGAATATTTTTAGCTACGTAAAGCCCTAACCCTAATCCTGATTTACTGGAAAAAGTTTTAAAAGGTTCACCAATATTACTTGTATCCTCTATTCCTATCCCATTATCACTTATAATTATATTTATATAATTCTCGTTAGATTCATAAACAACCTTGAAATCAATATAATTTTCTTCTTTATCTAAATCTTGAAATTTTAAAGCATTATCTAAGATATTATTTATAGCTAAAGTAAATTTATCAGTATCAATAGAAACAGATGGTAAATTGGGTTGAATAAAATATTTAAAAAGTACATTTTTAGAATTAACTGTATTAAAATCAATTACTTTTGAATTAAAATTTTGGGCTATACTTAGAAAGTAATCATAAGTATTTATTCTTTGTCTATTTAAATTTAAAGTTTCTTTAAGTTTTAATATATTTAATATTAATTTAATTCCTTCTTTTGCTTCTTTATCTATTATAGAAATTAAATTTTTAGATACCTCAGGGTCTTTGTAATAACCATCTAATAATAATGTTTCTGTAAAAGCTTTGGTTGTTGTTAAAACTTTATTAATTATACTTGCTAAAATTTCTATTTTTTTGTTTAAAAAATCTATCTCTTTATTAAGTAAAACAATGTTATTAATATTTTCAGTATCCATTGCTTTGGGAGAAATAAATATTGCTAAAAATAATTCTTTATTACTTAAAATTAATCTTATTAGTATTAGTTCAAAAATATTATTTTTATAAACTACATTTATAGATGTTAAGTTAGTTGTTTTTATTTCTAAAGCATTTAAGAGATTTAACAGGTTATATATGAATGGTTCTAAGAGATCTTTAGAAATATTTGCCAAAAAAGGAGACTTAGAAGGATTATTTAAAAAAAACTGTATTTTTTCTTTGTTTTCTTGGGATTGAATAATATCTAATAAAATTATTTCTTTTTTTTCATTATTTTCGTTATCTAAAAATATGTTCTTAAAGATTGAATTAAATAAAATTGTATTAGATTTCTTATCTAAAACTACTGCTGGAAATTTTATTAATTCTATTAGATTGCTAATTATATCTACTATTTTTTTATGAACACTGGACATTTTTTTAGTTTTATATCAAATTAATCATATTCAAACTAATTAGATTTATTATATTTATATAAATACTTAACATTTTTAATTTTAGCTGGATTTTTATTTTTCTGCTTGTTCGCTTTCAACTACGAATTTATAACCCACTCCATGGACAGTCTTAATATATGTAGCATTTTTATCGTTATCTTCTATTTTTTGTCTTAATCTTCTTATATGTACATCAACTGTTCGAGTATCCCCTAAATAATCATATCCCCATATTTGTTCTAATAAGTATTGTCTAGTGAATACCCTGCCAGGGTTTGTTATGAATAATTTTAATAAATCAAATTCCTTAGGTTTTAGTTCTAAGAGTACGTCATTTTTATAAATTTCCCTTTTATTGACATTAATTTTAAAAGGACCTACTTGGATCTGATTAGTATCAATATTAGAGGTTCTAATCCTTTTAAGTACTGCTTTTATTCTTGCTAATAATTCCCTAGGACTAAAAGGCTTAGTTATATAATCATCTGCTCCAAGCTCAAATCCTAAAATTTTATCTATTTCTTCACCTTTTGCAGTTAGCATTATTATTGGTACTCTACTTTCTTTCCTTATAGTTTTACAAACTTCAAAGCCCCCCATATCAGGTAGCATAACATCTAATATTATTAAATCTGGTTTCTCTTTTCTATATAAATCTAAAGCATCTTTACCTTTATATGCCTCTATAACTCTATAATTCTCTTTTTTAAGATGAAACTTAATTAACTCTACTATATTTTTTTCATCATCTACTATTAAAATTTTTGCTTCCATTTTAAGTATTTTTCACCTCCTAATTAAAAAAACTACTTTTTAAATTTACTTTCAGCTTCCTTTAATATTTTTCTTACTTCCTCTTTTTTTATTAAATTATAATAATTTTTTAAATCTTGTAGAGTTTTTTTAGCCTTGTCATATTCATTTATTAATAAATAATAATCTATCGACTTTTTATAATATAAAGCAATTTGAACTAAGATATCTTCATTTAGCGTTTCTTGAATTTTCTCTTTTTTATATGTATCATTAACAAATGGAATATATTGAGTTTTATAGAATTCAAGTGAATATTTAGGATCTGTTGCATAAATTTTTTGTAATGTAGAAGCCATATTTAAATAATTACTAGCATATAAAGAATTTATTGTATCTATTTTTGATTTATCTTGAATTTTAGATAGAGAAATATTTAATTCATTTGAAAAAAATAAAACATCCTTAGAAATATTATAAAACTTTTCTTTATTATTTAATTTATCTAAGTATATTATGTAAGCTAAAGTTAAATACGAAATTGAATTAACATAGTTTAAGGCACTGTATTTGAAATCTTTATTATAATAATAATTTTTAGCAATTTTGTAGTAATTATACCCTTTTTCTTCATAAATTTGAGCTTTATTTAATGAATCATCTTCTATAGCATATGTAAAAAATTTAAATATTATATTCCAAAATATTAGTATATTTAAATAAATGATTCCTTTAATTAAATTTTTTCTCATTTTTTTATAGATCATTGTTTTTTAGTTTTAGCTTTTTATTTTTGTTTTTAGATTTTGGTTTTGTTTTTCTTTAGTTTTTGGAATTTAAAACTCTTTCAATAGCTTCAATAATTTCTTGAGGATCAAAAGGTTTTATTATATAGTCTTTAACCCCTAATAATGTAGATTGTTTAATAGTTTCATAAGTATCTGTAGCCGTTAGCATTAAGATATCTATATTGTTATATAGGGGATTTTGTCTAATTTTCTTTATGAATTCTAATCCATCCATTTCTGGCATCCTATAATCACAGATCATAATTTTTATATCTTTCCAATTTTTATCTAATATTTCTAAAGCTTCTTTTACTGTATTAGCTTTTAATGATTCATAACCCTCTAATTCTAATATACTACTTACTAAATTGGTTATATTAGGCTCATCATCTAATACCAATATTTTTATTTTTTTCTTTTCTTCTTTCATGTTAATTTTTTCACCTCTTAGAGTTTAATTTAATTATTTATTTTTATAATTTTTTTGTTAAATTACTTATTAAATTTACTTTATAGTAAACTTGGTTTAACGTATTAGAAACTACTTCTTGAGCTTTTTTGGAACCTTCTATTAAAATATCCATTATTTCATCTTTATTTTTCTCTATTTGTTTTCTCTTTTCTCTTATTGGAGCTATGTAATTATTTATAATATTACATAATTTTAATTTACAATCTACGCACCCTAATGTCCCTTTTTTACAGTTTTCTTCAATTTCTTTTAATTCAGGATTTTCAAAAGCTTTGTGTAAAGAAAATACATTACATATTTCTGGTCTACCTGGCGAATTTTTATATATTTTATTAGGATCAGTTATATATTTCATTATCTTTTCTTTAATATTTTTTTCATCATCATCTATATATATGGCATTATTATAACTTTTACTCATTTTTCTACCATCAAATCCTGGAATATATGGTGTATTTGTTAATAATTCTTTAGGTTCTGTGAAAGTAGGACCATATAAATAATTAAATCTTCTAGCTATTTCCCTAGTTAATTCTAAATGAGGTAATTGATCTTCTCCTACAGGTACAATAGAAGCATTAAATGCTAATATATCTGCACTCATTAATACAGGATACCCAAAAAAACCATATGTAGCTATATCTTTACCTAATTCTTTTATTTGATCTTTAAAAGACGGTACTCTTTCTAACCAACTAAGAGGTACTATCATTGATAATATTAAATGTAAAACAGCTACATCTTTTACCATTGATTGTAAGTATATAACAGCTTTATTAGGATCTATTCCAAAAGCTAGATAATCTATCATAACCTCTTTAATATGTTCTTGTAATTCTTGAGTTTTTTGGTAATTAGTGGTTAAAGCGTGCCAATCCACTATAATAAAATAACTCTTATATTTATCTTGATATTCTTTCCAGTTTTTTAAAGCACCAAATATATGACCTATGTGTAGTTTTCCTGTAGGTCTCATCCCACTTACTAATATTTCCATACTCTTACCTCTTTGCTTTATTTATTTTTTATTTGATACTAATTCTCCATAAAATTCGTAATCTTTATTATTATAATCTGTAATTTTTACATCATAAAAATTACCTATTTTAATTTTTTTGTTATTTTTATTAATTTTTATTTTTATAATGCTATCAACTTCAGGTGCATCAAAATAAGCCCTACCTAAGAAGAAATCGTTATCTTTTGCTTCTATTAATACTCTATATTCTTTATTAATTTGTTTAATGGACCATTCTTTAAGGATTTCATTTTGAAGATTTACTACTTCATTATATCGCTTTTGTTTTATTTTATAATTAACTTGTGGTAAAGAATAAGATAGAGTACCATATTCTCTGTAGTATTTAAAGAAGCCTGCTCGCTCTATTTTTACTTTTTCTAAAAATGATAATAATTCTTGAAAATCTTCTTCCTCTTCATAAGGATGTCCTACTATAAACGTTGATCTTATTACTACGTTATCTATATTTTCCCTTATTTTATTTAGTAGTTTTAAATAAAATTCTTTATGTCCTGGTCTTCTCATTGCTCTTAATACTTTTAAACTAACATGTTGTAAAGGGATATCTATATATTTAACAATTTTAGAATAGTTAGCTATTGTTTTTATAGCATCGGTATTTAAAGTAGTGGGATAAAGATAAAGCAACCTTATCCAAAAATCCCTATCTATTGTTGCTAATTTTTCTAATAATTCGTTTAATGCTAACTTTTTATATAAATCATACCCATAAAATGATGTATCTTGTGAAACTAATATTATTTCTTTTATTCCTAAATATACTAATTTTTTAACTTCTTTATATATATCCTCTATTTCTCTTGATTTGTATTTACCTCTTATTTTGGGGATAAAACAAAATGAACAAGTATGATTACAACCTTCTGCTATCTTTACATATGAGTAATAACCAGTAGTTATAAATTTTGATAATTTATAAGAATAATCTATTGACTTAGTATATTCACTTAGATATACTATTTTTTCTCCTTTTAGTATTTTATCTATATCATAGGAGATATTATTAAAGGTTCCTGTATCATAAAAAGCATTAACTTCTTTAAAAATTTTAACTAATTTTTCTCTTTGCCTAGTTACTAAGCATCCAGTTACTATTACTTTTGTTTTTAAATTGTTTTCTTTGATTGTATTTATAACATTATTTATAGTTTGATTTGATTGATTAATAGCTGGTTTAATAAATCCACAAGTGTTTATAATAACTATATCTGATTCTTGAATGTTATTAGTATAATGATGGCCTTTATCAAGTAGTGAAGCTGATATTATTTCACTATCTACAGTGTTTTTAGAGCAACCTAAGGTTATTACAGTAAATTTAGCCATAATTTAATTATTTTTTTATAACTTAACCTCCTTTATTACTATTATACCATTTATTAACAATTCCTTTTAATTATAATAATTAATAAGTATTTAAAAGGATAGATTAATGATAAAAGGAAAATAAATAATAGGGGCTGGGCGAGTAGCTCAGTGGTTAGAGCGCCTGTTTCACAAGCAGGAGGTCATAGGTTCAATTCCTATCTCGCCCATCCTTTTTTATATCCATCCCTTCTTTTTCCTGTTAAAGGTTTTTTTTATACTTTATATAATATTTATATTGTAAAAAAAGTAGAAAAGTTTGAATTACAGCAAATAAAGGAGTGAATTTAATGGAGGTTAAAGTATTAACAAAAAGCGATATATTTAATCCTACGGAGGAACATAAGTTATTAAGACAAATGGTAAGGGAGTTTGTAATAAATGAAGTAGAACCTCAAGCTATGGAATATAATGAAAAAGAAAAATTTAATGTATCTTTATTTAGAAGATTAGGGGAGTTAGGCTTATTAGGATTAACTGTTAGAATAGAAGATGGGGGAGCAGGGATGGATACTGTTGCTTCTGTTATTGTTCATGAGGAATTAGCAGCTTCCGACCCTGGCTTTGCTTTAGCTTATTTAGCACATTCTATTCTATTTGTTAATAATTTCTATCAAAATGCATCTAATAATTTAAAAAATAAGTATTTAGCTAAGGTTATTAGTGGGGAATATATTGGTGGTATGTGTATGACTGAGCCTGATGCAGGTACTGATGTTTTAGCTATGAAAACTAAAGCTATTAAAAAAGGAGATTACTATTATATAACTGGTAGAAAAACTTATATAACTAACGGTGCTATTGATAATAATACCTTAGGTGATATATTCTTTGTATATGCTAAAACAGAGGATAATAAAATAAGTTCTTTCATAGTTGAAAAAGGCTTTAAGGGATTTTATTTAGGCCAAGTATTAAAACATAAATTAGGAATGAGATCATCTATAACTGCTGAATTGGTTTTTGATAACTGTGAGGTACCAGCTGAAAATTTAGTAGGTAATGAAGGAGATAGTTTAATACATATGATGAAAAATTTGGAGATAGAGAGATTAACATTAGCTGCTATTTCAGTAGGTATAGCTGGAAGAGCTTTAGAGATAATGATAAGATATTCTAATGAAAGGAAAGCTTTTAATAAATATATAAAAGACTTTGGCCAAATACAAAGATATATAGCGGATTCTTATGCTAAGTATATGGCAGCTAAAACTTATTTATATACAACTGCTGCTAATATAGATTTAAATAAACCAGGACATAGAATAGATACAGACGCTGTTAAATTATTTGCTTCTACTGTTGCTAAGGAAATAGCAGATAATGCTATTCAAGTTTTAGGAGGATATGGATATTTTGGAGAAGCAATAGTAGAAAGATTATGGAGAGATTCTAAATTAATAGAAATAGGGGGAGGTACTATTGAAGCTCATCAAAAAAATATTACTAAAGACCTTACTAAATTCAATATCCCTATTAGATAAAAAATTACTTGAATTTTTTATCTTAATATATTTTTTACAAAAAATTAACTATTTTTTAATATTTTTTTATAAAAAAATAATAAGAGAAGAATTAAGATGGGGGTAGATAGTATGCTTAGATTTGTATTTTTTATTATTACGTTTATTTTATTTTTTGTATTTTTAATGATGCTTACATTTTCTTTTACTATGGTAGGAGTTATCTATAAGAAAGATGATAATTATTTCTATTCTAAATTGTATTCTAATTTACCAAAAGATAGCATTTTAGAAGTTTATAGATCATCTAATAAAGTAGGGAAAGTTAAAATAGTTAGTTTAACAGATAATGTAGCTTTGCTTACAGTTTTAGAGGGTAATATCCAAGTAGGTGACTTATTATACTATGATCTAAAAACAAATAATGAAAATATTAATAATAATATTAATTCCAATAATTCTAATAAAGTTTCTAATAAAGTGCTTTATAATTCTAACTCTGAAAATTTACAGTATGAGAATTTACCATATGATAAATTGAATGATGGATTAAAGTATTATTCACAAGTTTTAGCTAATAAAACAAGGGTTATAAAATTTGGCCCTAATTCTGATTCTCCTGCTAAAAGAATAATAGTAGATCCTTTCCAAATTTTTTCACTATATAATCAATATGAATCTTATAAAGCTATATCAAGTTATTCTAATATCTCACCTGTTACCTCAAGTATCTCTAATTTCTTTTTATTACAATTGATTTCTAATTTATGGAATACTTATCAAAATGTTAAGGGACCTACTTTAAATGAATCTAATACGCCTTCTTCTTATGTACAAATCGTTTATTTAGATGAGGATTTAGCTAAAGCAAGAACTATTTTACACGGTTATAAAGAAACTATTTATGATAAATCTTATTTATCTAATTATTATAAAAATTTGGTATTATCAACTCAGCTAAACGATTTTGTTATCTTTGAAGTAACAATATTTAATGGGTTTAATCAGCCTATTAATTTATCTCCTTTTTCTTATAAAATGTATTTAATTGGTTCAAATGGATTGAGATATAAAGCTATAAAATATGATATAACTTTGGATACTAATTTAGCACCTGGTGGTACTGCTAATGGGTTTGTTTATTTTCCTAAATATGATATCCAAACAGGAGAAAATTTAACTTCTTCTAAAATAAAAATATCCTTAGAAGAAATAGGTCCTTTAAAACAAGAAATGATATCTTTTTAAGCTATTATTCATAAAAAAGGAGGTTATTTAAATGGATAAAATTGATAAAAATTTAATGAATGAGATCCAAAATGGTAATGAAAATACATTAAGAGTAATAGTCCAATTAAATGAAGAATTTAATGAAGAAGAGGACAAAAGAATAGTTAAGTCCTTAGGAGGAGAATTCCTATTTGATTTACCCATAATTAATTCTTATGTAGCTAAATTATCAAAAGGTGCAATAAAAATGCTTGCTCTTAATAAACGTGTTAAACGAATTTTCTTAGATGAAAAAATTAGTATTACCTAATAAAAAAAAAGTTAAAATATATGGAAATAAATAATATTAAATCTAGTGATTATATTAATACCAATGATTTTATTATAAGTAATCCTAAAAATTATATAAAAAATAATCAAGTTTCTAATGAAATAAGTGATTTATTAGATGATAAAAAAGCTTTAGATAATAATAAAGACTTGGCTAACGATTTATTAGTGGCTTTGAAAAATAAAAAAGATTTATTTGCTAACCCTAATGATCAAGTAATAACTAAAAATGAAATATTTAAAAAATATACTATCCAAGATTTGGAATCTATAAGAAATAATGAAATAGCTAAAAAAGAGTTTTATAATCTATATAACTCTATTTTGTATAATAATTTTTATGATATTTATGATATTTTAAAAGAGGGAAATAGTGATTTTAAATATAGTATAAATGATGATAAAATAAGCAATTTAACTTATCGAAATGATTCTATTTCTTTTTATGCTAATATTAAATCCTTAGATAGAATAATAGAAAAAATGAAAAGAAAAAATAAAACTAACTTATCTGAAATTACAGATATAGTAAGGGGTAGAATAGATTGTAGGGATATTAATCAAGCTTTAGAAATCTATAATAAAATAAAAAATTCCTTAAATTTAAAAAATAAAGAATTAATAGAAGAAGATAATATGATAATTAATCCAAGAACTGATTATATGGGTAGAATTCATTTATTAATAAAAGATAAAGAAACAGGTGGGATTTTTGAATTACAGATAGGAAGTAAAAACATAACTGATTTCATAGAAAAAAGTGTTGTAATTGATTATGGCACTAAAGAAAACCTTAATAACAATGGAACTATTACTTATATTCAAGATACTTTTAAATCTAATATACATGATTTATGTTATAAAGCTTTAAACAAAATATTAGATCCTAATTCTCTTTATTATAAAAAATATAACTCTATTATTCCTAAATTACAAGAACTTAAAAAAGAATATGTTGAAATTCAAAAAGAAATATTTGAAAATGAAAAAAACTCATCTTTTGAACAAAGAAAAAATGAAATAAATAAAAAAATAAATAACTATGTTCTTAAAGTTCAAGATACTTTTAGCTATGTTGATAAAAACGATATAGAATCTATTTTATCATAAAAATTATTTTTATCTTAAAATATTTAGTTATTTCTCAATTAGAGAATTAATAAAAGCAAGGATCTAAAGGGGGATTTTTTTATGATGAAAATTAGAGTTACTGTTAAGGATAAAGATAATAATATAGTTTATTATGAAGATTTTTTTATTAAAGATAGATCAGAAATTGCTAAAATATCTTCTATAGTTTCTGATAAAATTATAGAGTTAGAAAAAAGATATCCTTATCCTGATTATGAGGTTGAGCAAAACGTTAGCTTTGAAATCCCATCTAATCTTAATAAAAATGAATAAATAATTATGAATTATAAAATAAATTATAATATAAATGAGGGTATAGATTTAATAGAGGTATTATCTGCTTTAAGTCATGCATTAGATATAACAGAGGGTCAAAAAAGAGGACATTCTTTTAGAACTGCTTTTTTAGCTATTGAATTGGGTAAAAAACTTAATTTAAATCAAAATGAGATTTTTGATTTATATTGTGCTAGTTTGTTAAAGGATTCTGGATGTTCTTCTAATGCATCTAGAGTTTATAAAACTTTTGATGCTGATGATTTAACAAGTAAATATAATGTTAAATTTATTGATTGGTCTAATTTTTATGTTAATATAGGATTCTCTTATATATTCATATAACATCGTGAATACATCCTTTGTTATAATATAGCAAATGCCATAAAGTTTTTAAGTGAGTATTGGGGTGGTAATGGTTTTCAAATATGTGCTTCTAATTTTGGTTTATCTGCTGCTTTTGATATTATTAACAAAAGAAAAGCTAAATGGTTTGATCCTTTTTTAGTTGATCTGTTTAACTCACTTAATTATAGATACTAAAACATCTTTTACTTATAATCATTGAAAAAGGGTAGCAGATTATTGTGCTTTAATATTACAGATAAGTTAGGAATAAGCAATAAGATACTGGAAAAACCGGGGAAATTAGATGATTCTGAATTTGAAATGATTAAGCTTCATCCTAAAGATAGTTATGAAATTTTAAAAAACATAAAAGTTTTTGATTATTTAGCTATTGTAGCTGGTGCTCATCATAAGATGTTGGATGGTAAAGGATATTATTAAGCATTGGCAGGAGATGAACTAAATGAGGATATGAGGATATTAGGATATTAGCAGTTGCTGATGTTTTTGATGCTTTAAGAAGCGAAAGACCTTATAGACCTGCTCTTGAATTGGATAAAGTTTTTAATATTATGGAAAACGATAAAGGATTAGATCAAAATTTTGTCTCCATCCTTAAATCAATATTCCTTTAAATTACAAAAATAAAAAATATGAAAATCTTTTAAAGGTTTTATTTAAAAAAATTGGAATAAATAAGTATAAATGATTTTAAGGTAATAAAAAAAATAGTAAATTCAGGAGGTAAAGAATGAAAATAATATTAAAAATTAAGCACTTATTATCTATGTTATTTATCTTTCTTATGTTTTCTTTTATTTTTTTGAATGTATTATTAAGTAAGAATCAGGATTTTATATGGATAAATACTAAAATGAAAGGGTTAGATCAATTTTATATATATCCCTTTATTAATTTTGTATCAAATGATTCTTCAGTAGTAAGTGGATACATAGTATATAAAAGTAACCTATATTTTGCTTTTATTAATGAAAATAGTCAAATAAAACAATTGGAAAGTATAGGGGGATTAGAAAGTTGTATTTTAGATACTTCAGATAATGGGGTATATGTGGGTTGGGTAACTAATGAAGAAGGTTTATTTATTCCTACTTACTGGACTAAGGAAGGTAAAATAAATATAATATCAAAAAATGAGGGAAAAGCTAATGTAATATCTCCCGATGGAAAATATATAGCTGGCTTTATTAAAAATTCAAATAATGATAATTCTTATAAAAATTTTATATATGATATAAATTCTAAGAAGCTAACTATATTAGATGACTTATTTTTTGCTAATTACAATAATTTTATATTTACTGATGTAAATAGTTCATATAATATGGTTGGATATATGTATAATGAATCTTCTACTTTACCGTTTATGTATATAAATAAAAAATTGAGAATACCCGAAGAGGCTATAAAAGAAGGAGAATTTAGAGGGATATCTGATAATAATGAAATAGTAGGATACATTGTTAATAAAGATAATCTTCAAAATGCAATTATATATAAAAATTCTAAAATAAACTATATATTTAGTCAAGATATAGGATCAGGAGCTAACTTTATATCAAAAGATGGTAAAGTTATAGGTGGGTATTTTTTTGATAAAAATGATAACAATTATCAAAAACCTTTTCTGTATATTAATAATAAGATCATAGATTTGGAAAAAGAATATAAAAACTATCTAAAAGAAGGTTCTTATTTGATAGATTTATATAATGTATCTAGTAATAATATTTATGTTATCGGTGTAGGATATAATTCGGAAAAACAAATTCAACAACCATTTGTTGTCAATATTTCCAATTTAATTAAATAAATTAGTTGCATTTTTTTATAAAGAAGGAATAAAAAGTATCAAAAAATTACCAAAATATAGATTTCTCAAAAGATATATTAAAAGAAAAAGACTATAAAAGAAGAGTAATTTTAGAATTAGAAAAAAACTATATTAACAATGAATTAGAATTTAAAAAAGAATTAGAAGAATTAGAAAATTTAAAAAGAGGAAAAAAAGTGTATAAAAAACGTATATAAAGTGAATAAAGAATATATATATAAAATTAAGTTTAATATAAAAGTAAAGATAACTAATAAAAATGAGGTGAAAAAATGAGAAAAATGATGATATGGTGATATGGAAGTATAAGTAGGAAGTAGATTAAATAAAAGAAAGTGAAAGGTAAGGGGTAGTATTTAAACTATCCCTTTTTATTTTTTATTATTTTTTGTAAATATTAAAGTCTTTAGAAATAGGAAAGTAAAAATAAAAAATATAATACTAAATTAAGAAACTTATTGCTAAATTTAAATAAAATAGAGGTGTAAAAGGGATGAAAAAATTACCGATAGGAATAAGTGATTTCAAAAAACTAAGGGAAGAGAATTTTATATATGTAGATAAAACTCAGTACATATATAAATTAATAACAGAGGGGGGAGGATACTACTTTTTAAGTCGTCCAAGACGTTTCGGAAAATCATTATTAATCTCTACTATTAGATATCTCTTTGAAGGTCAAAAAGATTTATTTAAAGATCTATATATCTACAATAAATGGAATTGGGAGGAAGTCTATCCAGTCCTAAGGATAAGTTTTG
>JAPYWL010000108.1 GCA_028276365.1 Deltaproteobacteria bacterium
GTGAAATTAAATACGCTAAGTCAAAGAAAATTAGATACTTCTGTTATTAAATTTAAATTATTAAGAAATAAAGCGTTTACTTTGGCTTATGTTTTGTTTTTTAGTACATTTCTATTAAGTGTAATTTTAGTTTCCTTATCTAATCATACCATGAATGTAAAGAAACTTAAGAAAAGTGGAGAAAATTATGATTTAAGAGCTTATGAAGTAGCTAAAGCAGGATTAATTGATACTTTATATTACTTTAGAAAACAATCTTCTCAACCAGTTTTGAATTTTAGTCCTACTTCTAGTGATAGTGAGGACCCTTCTAAGGGTATAGTTAATTCTCTTTTTATAACATCTAATACAAATAATATTATAGGCAGGTATGTTGTTGATAAGAATTTGGTAAAGGATGTTTCTTTATTGTATAATAAGCCTGCTGGTACTATATGGGAAATAATTAGTGAGGGGCAAATTATAAATAGAGCAAGAAATAATGAAATAATAGCTGATAAAAAATTAGCTGTATTAATAAGGAGGATCTCTATTTCTATACCTTATGAAAGTACTGTTATTTGGAGATCTGCTAATAAAATAAATCTACAAAGTAGAACAAGAATGGTTTCTAGTAATCCTGCATTTAATATAAGCAGCATAAGTGGAAGCGGTAGTCCTTCTATAAATAATCAGAGTGCTTTGCTACCTTATACCATAAACTATGTTAATAATTACAATAATCAGGTTAGTATTAATAATATATTTGGAATAAGTATAAATGAGCTTAAGGGAATATCAGATTATATTGTAAATAATGTTACTGATTTTCCTAATTCTTTTAAATACAAGATTATATATATCCCTTTTTCTAATACAGCATTAACTTTAAGTAATATAAACGGTAGTGGAATAATAATAACTGAAAGAAGTTTAACTTTTCAAAATTATATTAATTTTAGTGGTATTATTTATATAATGAATAATGCTAATTTAAATTTTAGTTGTCCAGGTACAATATTTGGAACGATAATAAATGATAAAGACAGTATTAATTCTAATTTGATTTTTAATAATACTAGTGGTTCTGATTTTTTACTTGTTCAATATGATAGATCTATAATTCAAAAGTTAAGAAATATTATAGGCAATTATAGATTTTATTCTTCTTTTTATGTAAAATAAAAAAATTATTATGTAAAATAAAAAAATTAAGGGGGGAATTGAATGAATTATAAAAATAAATTAAGAAAAGGTTTAACTTTAATAGAAACTTTAATATCTATAGCAGTTTTAATGATAATATTGGTTGTAGGTATAAGTTTTATAACTTATATTTCTAAGGAATCAAAAGAGCTAAAAGAGAAAGCATTTGCTGTTTTAAAAGCTAATCAAATTTTAAGCGAAATTAGAAATTATGTTGATTCTAATAAAGAAGCACTTAATTTAAAGTACTTAGATAATTTTAATGATTCTAATTTTAATCCTTATCTAACAATTGAAAACTTGTCAAATCCATTAATTGCTCCTTCTGAAAACAAACCTCTAAGCTCAAATAATTACACTTTTTACAGAAAAATAAGAGTTTATCCATTACCTAATAGACCTAATTCTGATAATGTTAGAGTTGTAGAGGTAAGTATTTTTAAAAGAGAAAATAATGGAAATTATAAATTTTTAACAAGTGCTACTACAGTTATTAATACATTAGCTAACTTTTCTCCTCCTACTCAAGTTTATGATATATATTTTTTATCTATTGGAACTGTTCCTGGATGGTGGGTATTTACTCCAGAAATTAGAAAAATTGTAGATTATGTTATAAGTGATTTAGAAGATAGAAATAACGGCTTAAGAATTAATCCTCATTTTATAACTACAATGGCTTATGGTGGTAGAGATCCTTACTATTCTCCTTTTATTGGAGAAAGAATTAATAGTCCAGATGATGGGACACCCTTAGATTCTCCTTTCGTATATTATTTAGCAGGTACCAGTTATATCAATAATATCCCATCTTTACCTTTTAGATATAATACCTTTAATTTAATAACAGGATATATTAACAAAAAAACAGAAACTGAATTTACTAAAACTTATGTTTATCCATATTCTATTGCTGATCAATATAATCATGCTGTTAGGTATCCCCAAGAGTTAAGGAATTATCAAGCTATTGTAGAATATGCTAAGCAAAATAATTTACCTAAACCAGAAATAAGCTATAGAATGCTTATAGAAAAACTATATAATGATCCTGCTTATCAGAATTCTATTATTATAAACCTACATGGTGAGCTAATGCCTATTTTACCTGTAAGAAACTATAGTGATCCTGCAAAGCTACCTTATGTTGATCCATCTACATATCCTATACCACTAGGAAACGAACAAAAATATAAAAATATTAGGATAGCTGTTCATCCAGAAAATATAGCTTACCCTGATACATCTACCCCTAATTTTGAAGATATTACTTTAAGAGTTTATGCATATCAACTTAATCCTGACGCTAATATATTACCTAATAATAGAGTAGAAAATATAACGCTTTTAATAGGACCTCTAAATTCAAGTACATATACTGTTAGTGGTTATGCTATAGATGGAGGAACTCCACCTTTAAATACTGATTATATTAAATATACTATCCCTTCTACTAATATAACTACTTCTGAAACAACTATAAATTTATCAGGTGATCCTCAAGCTATGTACTTAAAAGCTAAAATCTATCAAAAAGATAGCAAGAATTATTTAGCAATATTACTAAAAAATACTCCTACTAAATGTAATATGATATCAAATAATAAAGGATTACCTTCTAATCAAAGATTGTATGGCTTAGAATATATTCCTTTTATGTTTCCTTTTGGAGGTTTTAGAGAATTAGATAATAATTCTAATAGCTTACC
>JAPYWL010000109.1 GCA_028276365.1 Deltaproteobacteria bacterium
AATAATTATTTTATTTACAAAAATTATAATGAATATTTAAGAAACTATTTAATAAATAACTATAATATAGAATCAGAAAAATTTAATTTTAATCAAGAAATTGAAAATAAAAGATTTATCTTAAGACCATTTTCTTATTATGAATATTTTAATTCTAAAAATATAGATGGAGAAGTTTTAGCACGATCATTAGTTTTGGATAGATATTTAAATAATAAATCTAAAATTGGTTTTATAATTGGTAATATTAGTTTTTCTCAAAAACAAGAACTAAATATATACAAAACTAAAGATAGAGGCTTAAGTTATGGAATTTATTCAATATTAGAGAATAAGAATAATTATTTATTTTTTAATTATTTAAGAAATAATATTGAAGTAAAGTATTATGGATTAACAGGAGTTAATCTTTCTATCTTTGAAAATTCTAAATATAATATAAATATAGATAGTGGTATAATTGAATATGGTATAAAGAAAAATGATAAAAACTTCTTAATAGGGATAAATTATAATAATATAGCAGATATAAACTATATAACTCAAAGTGAAAATGTATTATTTAATAGGAATGTTAGTATAGATTCTAGAAATTTATTGGAATCATATATAGGTGTAGATACTAAAGATTTTAAAAACAGTGATAAAGATGAGTTTTATTATTTAACTTTTAGAATTGGCTATTTATTAAGTGATAATAAAATTAATATAAATGAGAGATTACAAAATGATAATAGAATTTTAACTTATGAAATACCTAGATTTAGTTTCAAAACTGGTTTTTATTTTAATTTAAAAAGTTTCCTATTATCTTTTAATACTGAATTTAATAAAGATTATCAAAAATATGGAGTAATGTTAAGTAAAAGATTTTAAAACAAGCAAAAAAAAATATTATTTATATATAACAATTTAGCAAAAATAGTCTAAAAAAGATATAGAAATGAATAATAATTTAAATAATTTAAATAATTTAAAAAGTAGGTTATTTTTACCAGTTGATGATAATTCTAAAAGAATTAATAAAATAATAAATGAGACAAAAGTATCTACTGTATGTCAAGAAGCTAGATGTCCTAATAGAGGGGTATGTTGGTCTAACTTGAGTGCTACTTTTTTATTGCTTGGTTCTATTTGTACAAGAAGCTGTAGGTTTTGTTATATAAAAAAAGGGAAGCCAGCTTCTTTAGATTATTCTTCTATAGATAAATTAGCTATTTCTATTGCAAAACTTAACCTAAATTATCATACTTTTACTATGGTTACACGTGATGATTTACCTGATCATGGGGTAAATTACCTTATTAATTTTTTTGAAAAATTAAGATACTATTCGTTAAAATTAAATTCTAAAGTTATATATATAGAAGCTTTAATAAGCGATTTAGGGCAAAATTATGATAATTTGAAATTATTATTAAATTCCAATGTTATAGATGTTTTAGCACATAATGTAGAAACAGTTAGAAGGTTAACTACTACTATAAGAGATAAGAGATTTAGTTATGATGGTAGTTTAAAAGTTTTAAAATGGGCTAAAGAGATTAAAAACAATATAATTACTAAGTCTTCTATTATTTTAGGCTTTGGGGAAGAAATGAATGAAATTTTTGAAACTTTAAATGATTTAAGAGGTGTTGATTGTGATGCTATAACTATTGGACAATATTACAGACCTTCTAATAAACAAATTGAGGTTTTTAAAATATATTCTCAAGAAGAATTTAATATTATAAAAGATTTTGCTATTAATTTGGGTTTTAAATTTGTTAAAGTAGGTTATCAAGTAAGAACCTCTTATATGGCTTATGAATTGATTGATTTAATAAAAAGTATAAAAAGTAATTGAAAAGAAGGCAGTAAAAAAATTAGGGAATAAAGATTTCAAAAAGTTATACTTGGAATCCAATTACAAAAAAATAGATTTGAATAAAAATTAAAATTTGAATAAAAATTAAATTTGAAAATAAAAAAGCGTTTGTTAGTAATTTATTTAGAGTTTTTGAGATTGTTTAGAGTTTTCATAGGTATATACATTTAGTATTATATCTTCTAAATCGTATTTAGGTGAAAATTTTAATTGATTTATTATTTTATCTGCTTTAGCTATTAGGATGGGAACATCTCCTGGTCTTGGGTTATCTATTATGTAGTTTACTTCTTGGTTTAGTATTTTTTGAGCTTTTTCTATTACTTGTAAAATTGAGTATCCTTTGTTTATTCCTACGTTAAATATTTCATTTAAATTGCTTTCATTTATAATGGATTCTAAAGCTAATATATGGGCATCTACTAAGTCTGATATATGAATAAAATCTCTTATACATGTTCCATCTGGAGTATCATAAGTGTTACCATATACTTTAAATATAGTTTTGTTTATTATAGATTTTATTAGAAGGGGTATTAAGTGGGTTTCAGGTTCATGCTCTTCTCCTAAATCATCTATTGAACCTGCAGGATTAAAATATCTTAAAATTATGTAATTTAATCCTTTTCTTTGATAGTTTATTATTATTTCCTCAGAAATTTTTTTAGTTAATCCGTAAAAAGATAAGGGATTAGTAGGATGATTTTCATCTATTGGAGTATATAATGCTTTACCATAAACACTAGCACTTGATGAAAAAACTATATTGAAAACTTTATATTTTGTCATTAAATTTAGTAAATTTATAGTTGAATTTAAATTATTATTAAGGTATTTATAGGGATTACTTTCAGATTCATTAACTAAGGTAAAAGCTGCAAAATGTATAACTATATCTATTTTATTTTCCTTAAATACTTCCTCTAATTTTTGGTAATTTAGTAAATCTATTTGATAAAAATTAATTTTATTATAAAATTTTGAAAGTAATTTTTG
>JAPYWL010000110.1 GCA_028276365.1 Deltaproteobacteria bacterium
CCATTAATACCAGTTTCAGTCATTAGATTTTTCCCATCTAATTTAATTTGATCATATTTTCCTTGTTTCAATAATTCTTGTTGTTCAGGGGTTAGATAAACAACAAAAGCATCAGTTTTATCTCCTTGAGCTTTAACCCATTGAGTTTTATCCTTTATTCCATCACCGTTTATATCAAACTCTATTCCATTTTCTTTACCTTTATTGGTAATAGTAGTAGTTTCATAAGTATTTCTAAAGATATCTCTGCCTCTATTTTCAGTTCTAGTACTAGTAGTTCTATTAACTTGATAATCTGTATCAGTAACAGTAGCTTTACCATCCCCATCTATATCAAGGATAACAGGATCTCTTCTACCTACCCATTGGCTATTAACTAATCTAGTACCTTCCTGAACTCTACCATCTACACTACTAAATTTATAATCAAAAGCTTTACCTGTTTGAATTATATCATTTTTCTCTAAGATATTTCTATAGATAGGAGTTATAGAGTTATAAGAGAATCCTAAATTACCTCCATAAATATTGGCTATTCCCATCCCAAAACCACCGAATCCACCAAAGCCACCGAATCCAAACCCCCCAAAGCCTCCATATAGATAAGATAATAATTGCTGATAATTAATAGCAGAGCCATAAAAATTATAATTAGAAATAGTTGGCCCATAATTATACCACTCGTTTCTATATACATTTTGAATAGAATAATCAAATGCCATACTTTTAACACCCCCTTACATTATTTTTTATACCCCTTTAATATAATTATAATCAAATTTAAAAAAATTAAAATCCATTTTGATTTTTTTTAACATTTTTTTTACATTTCCATTTTTGAGTTAATTTTTTATTAAAAAAATTATTTTTTATCTTCTAAGAATTTTAGGTAAAGATTTTAAATAATAGAAATTATTATTTTTTTTTAAAACAATATCCCCTCCCAAAGATTTCAAAATAAAATTATTAGAATTAACAATATTTAATTTATTTAATAGATAAAATGAAGCAATAGATCCACTACCACAAGACTTCGTAATTCCCACTCCTCTCTCGTAGCTATAAATATAATAATCATTTTTCTTTTTAAGAAGAAAATGCACATTAGTTTCAAATCCTAAATTTTTAATTACATCTTTATATAGATTTTTCAAAAAATTAAAAATAAATTTATTGTCAAAAGTTTTTAAATTTTTAAAATTATTATCTGGTATAAAAATTATGTGAGGATTACCTACATTAACATAATAGCAATTCTTTATGATGTTTTCAATAAATTCAAATTTATTAGAATCAAATTCAACTAAATAATATTTATCTTTATATTCTAAGTTAAATTCTTTATTAAAAAAGGTATTAAGGAAATTAAAATAAATATTAGTAAATAATTTATCAAATCTAAAGGAGTAGTTAATAAACTTAGCTAAACAAGCTAATCCATTACCTGAAACTTCAGCTCTTGTTAGATCTATATTATACAAATCATACCCAGCTTTAATGTAAAGTTTTTTATTTTCAAATTTACTAATTTGTATGTAATTCAATAAAATAATTCCATCAATTTTATATTTATTAAGTTTAGTATTTATATCATCTAAATTTATATTATCTAATTTTCCTACAAATTTAATTAAAAAATTATTTTTAAAAGAGCTAATAATCATAAATTTAATTATAATTTAATTTTTAGCTAATCTATAAATACTTTTTAAGCAAAAAGATAGAATTTCCTTTTAATATAGATTACTAAAATCATCGTTGAAAAAACTAAAAATATATAAAAAGGTTAAAAAAAAAATATATTTAATATATATTTTAGGAAAAAATATAATATAAAAAAGCTAAAAATAAAAAATCAAATGATTTCAGGAATAAAAAAATTAGCAAAATATTTTTTAGATAAAAATATTTTTTACTTGGATGATAAATTAAATGAGATAATAAAAAATAGAAATAAAAGAAATTTTGGATTATTAATAAATCAAGCATCATTCTTTGAATATAAAGATAAATTTATTTTCAGTTTAGATTTTATAAAAGAATTTTTTAATTTAAAAAGAGTATTTGCTCCTCAACATGGTTTTTTTCCTATTACTCAAGCTAATATGATAACCTGGGAAAACTACTACGACAAAGTTCATAATATAGAAATCATAAGTTTATATAGTAAAGCTGGTTTAAAACCCGATAAAAAATATTTACAAGATATAGACTATATTTTAGTAGATATTCAAGATATAGGAGTAAGGTACTATACTTATATTTGGAGTTTAATTTATTTAATAGAAGAATCTATAAAACTAAATAAAGAAATTATAATATTTAACAGAATAAACCCACTAAGCAAAATTAAAGAGGGTATAATTTTAGAAGAAGAATATTTTAGTTTTGTAGGAATGGCTAAAATTCATAATAGACACGGATTAACTATTAAAGATATAATAAAATCTAAATTTAATAGTAGTTTAATACATATAGTAGATTATATAAATGATGTAGATTATATAAATGATAAAGAAAATCAAAATATATTTTTTATTCCAACATCTCCCAATATAAACTCAATAGATACGATATATTTTTATATAGGTTTTTGTTTATTAGAAGGAACAAATATAAGTGAAGGTAGAGGAACTACTTATCCTTTTTCGGTATTTGGTGCGCCTTTCATTAATGAAATCAAATTAAAGAAAAGAATAGAATATTATAAAAATAAATATAATTTAGAAGGTGTAGAATTTATTTATCATTCTTTTAAACCTACTTTTGATAAATACAAAGATCAAATATGTAGAGGTTTAAAAATGATAATAACAGATAAAAACAAGTTCAAAAGTTTTAAAACAGCTTGTATAGT
>JAPYWL010000036.1 GCA_028276365.1 Deltaproteobacteria bacterium
CTAATTTAGATTCCAATATATTCCGCGTTTGATTATCATATCGAGTATAAAAATACTGATTCTCCTTTACTTCTAAATCATCTAATAAATAAGTAGAAGTTAAATTTATTGGAGCTATTATATCTTTATATTGATTATATTTAGGAGTTTCTGAGATATGAATAGCTCTTGTAGAAAAACTTAAATGATTATAAGCTTCACTATTTTTACTTAATAATTCCATCTTTTTTACCCCCATTCCTTAATAATTAAAAATTCTTTTAAGCTTCTTTATTTTATTATTATACAAAATATTAATTACCCCTTAAAAAATAAATAAAAATTTAATAAAAATAAAAAATTTTAAACGAAAAATTTCAATCTTTATTTTATATTAGCAGGATTTTTTTTTTTTTTTCTAAAATACTATATTAATCTATCTAATAAGGAGGTGATAAAATGAAAAAAACAATTAATATTATAACATTAGTATCCATTATCACAATTTTATCCATAATAACATTTTTTGTAAGCTCTTGTAATAGTGGAGTAAGTTTTAATAACTTGATTGGTAACTCTGGTATAGGTGGCGGAGGTAATAATCTCAATTTTCCCTTATTCTTTGATGGAAACAATTATGAAACTTTTTCTTCTATTGTACCTACCTCAGATGGAGGATATTTTATAACAGGGCAAGCTTCTAATGGTTCTACAATAGATGATGCCTTATTTGTTAAGTTAAATTCAGATCTAACTATAGCTTGGTCTAAATTAGGAAGTATCGGAATAAGAGGAACCTTTGGATTTGAAAATATAGAAAATGGAACTCCCTATTACTATGCCTGCGGATATGCAAATAATAACGGCTTCTTTATATCAAAATTAAATTCCAATGGAACTACCAATAAAATCATTTACTTTAGTAATAACATTACTTTCATTTTACCAGCTAACAATGGAATAATCTCTAATGCAGGAGGAATATCCAAGTTCGATTTTAACTTAACTTTTAAATGGAATATATCTAATCTTAATTGGGGAGATGCTAATTTTATTACTTCTGATAATAAAACATTTGGTTATGTTGAAAATACTTCTTACGATAGATGGTTAGTTAAACTAAATGTTTCTGATAATGATGTTAATAATGTTATATCTAATTCTCAAGATGCTTATATATCCGGTTTTGGTAGCAATAACGTTAGTTTTTTAGGTGGTATAGAAGGTAATAATGTTTTCTATTTTTGTTTTCAAGATAATAATCAAAATAGATTCTATCTTATAAAAACTGATATCAACCTTAATAAACAAGGTGAAGTTAGTATTAGTGGTAGTTTTAATGTATCTTTAGTTCCTGAGCCTTCTTCAAATAATGTAATTTTAGCTTTATATGATCGTAATAATAACAATCTTGTATTAATTAAATTAGATTCTACTCTTAATGTTAATAGACAGGTAAAAATAAGTAATTTTAGCCCCTACTATGAATATTATAATGTTATGTATTTTATTCCCTTAGCAAATAATTTCTTAATACCAGGGACATTTAATAGTAACGGTTTAATTTATACTTTTGATTATAATTTAAATCCTCCATGCGGAAACACTTCATCAAGTAATCTAAATTTACAAAATACAAATGATATTACTATTAATACAAACCCTACTACTCACCCAACTTTACAATCTGGAAGTATAACAGTAAATCCTGCAAATACTGCTACAACAGATTACCCATTAACTGAAATAGATGCTTGTCCTATTAATTAAAATATAACAAATTAAAACTTTATTTTTAGATTAAAATATTCCTGTAGGGGAACTTAAAAGTTAAGTATTCCTCTACAGGATTTCTTTTTTAGCTCAAAAAATTTTAGCTAAATGTTTATAGATAAGTAGCGTAGGAAAGAGGATAACTAAAAAGCAACTCCTTTTTTAAAGAACGAAAAATTAGCCTATTTCACATTAACAGTTTTTTTTTATTAAAAATTTATATGAAGGATTTTTTATTTTTTTAGCTAATTATTATATTGGAGTAAATATACATCCTCCTTAGTTTAGCTTACCCATAGGGGAATTGAAAGTTTGAGATATTCCTGAGCTAAAAAATTTGTATTCATTTATATTTATTTATTATTTATAAATTTATTCCTTCCTTGGGATTAACATTTTCTTTAATAATCCAATAATAACCTCCTTTTCTAAAGACTTTCTTAGAACCATATTCCTTTAATTTTTTATCAAGAGAATCAAGATATTCCTTAAAAAAATTATCCCTATCGTATAAAATAATAGAATCTTGTATCATGTCTAAGAAAAGAAAACTACCATACTCCACTTCTTCTTGAGTTTTTATTATGGGAGATATTTCTACAAAAATATTCTTCTTCCTTAAACTTTCAATATATCTTTCTAATTTTTTTTCTACATTGTTTATAAAATTAATAATTCTTTTTGCTCTGCTTTTAGGTTGTTTTTTAGTAATAATAAGTATATCTATATCAGAATAGGGAGATAAAGTATCTTTAGCGTATGAACCAAATACAACAAAACTTATTAAATCCTCCTTATAATATTCCTTTGTTTTGTGAAATATTTTTTGTACTAATTTTGTATATTCTTTTTTCATAAGTTTTTTATTTGTTTTTATTTAATTTTTTGGTATTCAAAATTAATAATTTGTTTTTTAGTTTTATCAAGTTCTATTTCAATTATATAAACTTTATCATAATTTAAATATTTTTTGTAATATTCTTTTTCCAATATTTGCTTTATTGCTTTTCCTTTTTCTTTTTCATCTTCTAGCACTTTAAATTCTATTATATACGCTATACTCTTATTTAACAATATTGTTAAATCTATTCTTCTTTTTGAAGTGTTATCTTCTATTATTACATTAAAGCCAGTAGAATATATTAATCCATAAATAGCTGCTTGATATACATACTCATTTTTAAGTATATTATAACTTATTGAATTAATAAAAATTTCTATTTGTTCTTTTATTTTTTCTATTTCCTCATTTATTATTGCTATTTTTAAATTATAGATTCTATCTGTATGATAGCTTTTGGTTATATAGAATACTAAATCTCTGTTAAACGATTGTCTTACTTCTTTATTTGGATAATCCAAAAGATACATCTCCTCTAATTGTATTTGTTTTACCTCTTTAATGGTTAAATACCCTGTTTGAAACATTAATGCTTCTATACTTATATATTCTAAATCAAATTTATCTAATATATCACTAGTATAATATAATTTATTTAGATAAGGAAGCTCATAGTTTTTAGTTTTTAAAAGCTTAAATAAGAATTCAGTTTTTCCTGTTTCATACCAATAATTCTTAAATACTTTATTCTTTAAATACAGCAATATATCAAATGGATTATATAATCTATCACCTAAAAAACTATATCCATTATACCATTCCTTTATTTCTTCTTTATCTAAATCTTTAAGATAATCCTTAAAATAGGATTCTAATTCTTGTTGAGTATAACCACATATATTTCCGTATTCTCTATTTAGGGAAATATCTTCTAATTGATTTAATCCACTAAAAAGAGAGACTTTAGAGAATTTGCTAACCCCTGTTATTAGCATAAACTTTATGTATTTATCTAAACCTTTTAGAGTTGTATAAAATCCTTTTAATATTTCTCTTATTTTTTCTCCCTCTTTTTTCTTTTCTATATTATCTAGTATCGGTTTATCATACTCGTCTATTAATATTATCATCTGTTTTTTACTTACTTCATAAATCTTTTCTATTAGTAACCTTAAATTCCTATTTATTGTATATTCTTCATTATATTTATAACTATATACTTTCCCTGTTTCAATTATTATTGCTTTTAGTTCCTTTTGTAAATCTCTTTCATTTTTTACTTGTGTATCTCCAAAATCTATTCTTATTACCGGATAAATCTCTTCCCATTTCCATTTATCGTATATATATAAATTTTTAAATAATTCTTTTTCTCCTTTGAATAAATACTCAAGTGTAGAAATTAGTAAAGATTTTCCAAAACGTCTAGGCCTACTTAAAAAGTAATATCCTCCTCCTTCTGTTATTAACTTATATATGTACTGACTTTTATCCACATATATAAAATTCTCTTCTCTTAGTTTTTTTAAATCACTTATCCCTATTGGTAATAACTTCTTCATATTATTTTTCCTTATTATTTTCCCTATCTTCAATATGTTTATTTTTTTCAAATTAAAAATTATTTAAAAAAAATTTGATATACTAACGCTAATAAACTTTTCTATGAATATATTCCAAAAACTCAAAAATTTAACTTTCATTTAACCTTATTTTACTCTCTTATACTCATAATTCACTATTTTCTTCTTTTCCTTATTTATCTCTATCCCCACTATATATATCTTTTCATAATTCATATACTTCTTATAATACTCCCTCTCTTGGATTTGCCTTATCGCTTTCCCTTTCTCTTCTTCTCTTTCTATTACCTTTACCTCTATTATATACACAATCTCTTTATTCACTATTATTGTTAAATCTATTCTCCCTTTATTAGTATTATCTTCTGTTATTACATTTAACCCTGTTGAATATAATAAACTAAATATCGCTATTACATAACTTGACTCCCCTTTGTAATGTACATAACTTATATTACTTATCAATATTTCTACTTGTTCTCTTAGGTTTTCTATTTCCTCTTTCTTTAATATCTCTATTATTTTATCCGCTATATTTTCCCTTACTTCATCTTTCAATACCAACGGTAATATATCCTCATTAAACGATATTCTTACCTCCTTATTCGGAAATCCCAATTTATATTCCTGTCCATATTCCTTATTATATTCCTCTTTTATTGTTAAATACCCAGTTTGAAACATTAATGCTTCTATTCTTACCTCTTCTAAGTCAAATTTTTCTAATACGTTTTTCTTTACTATTTTGTTCTCTAATTCTGTTATATCATATTCTTTTTCCTTTATAAGTTTTATTAAAAAAGTCGGAGTTCCTGTTTTATACCAATAATTATCAAACTCCCTATTTCTTAAATACAACAAAATATCAAATGGATTATATAATCTATCTCCTAAAAAACTATATCCATTATACCATTCCTTTATTTCTTCTAAATTTAATCCATCAAGATACTGCTTAAAATAAAATTCCAACTCCTTTTGGGTGTATCCGCAAATATTACCATATTCTTTACTTAAAGAAATATCCTCTAGTTGATTTAATCCACTAAATAATGATACTTTAGCGAATTTACTCACTCCCGTTACTAATACAAACCTTATATACTCATCTAATCCTTTTAATGTTGTATAAAATCCTTTTAACTCCTCTCTTATTCTCTCTACCTCTTGTTTATTTTCTATATTATCTAATATTGGCTTATCATATTCATCTATCAATATCACTACTTTTTTATTATAATATTCATAGCATCTCTTTATCAATAAATGTAAGTTTCCACTTGCCTTATACTTTCTTTCATATTTATATTTATATTCCTTCCCTATTTCTTTTAAAATTAGTTCCATTTGATCTTGAAATTCTTCTTCTTTTTTTATTGTTATCTGTGATAGATCTATCCTTATTACTGGATAAGTATCTTCCCAATTCCATTTATCATATATATATAAATCTTTAAATAATTCCTTTTTCCCTTGAAATAGATACCTTATTGTAGAAAGTAATAGAGATTTACCAAAGCGTCTAGGACGACTTAAGAAGTAGTAATTTCCCCCTTCTGTTATTAATTTGTATATATACTCTGTTTTATCTACATATATAAAATTCTCTTCTCTTAGTTTTTTGAAATCACTTATTCCTATTGGTAATAACTTCTTCATATTTTTACCCCTGTTTTGTTTAAATCTAAAAATAAGTTTCTTATTTTACTATTATATTTTTTATTTTGTCTTTCCTATTTTTAAAGATTTCAACATTTAGAATAATTAATAAAAAATCAAAAAGGGGGTAGTAAATAACCAGAATACCATATCAGCATTACTAACATTGAAACTATAAACGGTTATATATATTTTTATGTTATTATCTACTTTCTTTGTGGTATTATATACATAATACTTAGAATGAATTTTCTTAGCAAAACTGCTATTATCTCCATTTTAATTTTTTTTATTTTTTGTTATATTTAGTTTTTATATCAATTTCAAAGTATATATTCCAAGGCAAATTTATATATTCTATATCAATATCTTCAATATTAAGGTTTTTAAAAATATACAAAAACGAATCCTTTATTTTAATTATATCCCAATTATATTTTTTAGCAAAATACCTTATAATAGATTGATAAATCCCCTCTAAAAAATTATTTAGTACAAACTCTTTTAATTCTTTAGTTTCTTCAGGATTGAATAATTTATATAGAATAAAAAAACTAATGGAACTACCTAAAGTATTAGCTAAAGTATTCCAACTAAAATATAAATTCAATTTTTTAAATATCTGATAATTAAAAATGTAGAAAAATATTAACTTTAAAGATGCTCCATTAGAATACTCAACATCACAAATATATTTTAAACTATATAAAATACTATCATTTTGCTTATTAAAATACTTTTTAAAATATGATAAAGAATAGTTTAAAAAATTTTCAAAAGATATTTCTGATTGTTTTAGTTTAAATTTAGTACTCATTTTATTTAAGATATCTAAAACCTGATTAACAGATTCATATTGATACTTTTTATTAAATAAATTGATAAATAAAACATCAGATAAGTCAATATTTAAATTCAGTTTTTTAAATTGTTTATCAGTTTTTATATCCTGAATAAAATTAAAATTAACATATTCTTTAAAAAATTTATTATAGATTTTAAGGATATTTTTTAAAGAAGTTCCTTCATATCTTCCAAATTTTCGATTTATTTTATTATTAAATAATAAATAAAGTTCTAATTTTTTAGTATTAAATATATTTAAGAAAGCCTTAGCAAAGAGGATTAAATGAATTTCATCAAGTCCAATAAAAAAATAAACCCTATCTATAATATTTTTTAAATACTTTTTTAGATAATATCTAAAAAAATCCAATTCTAAAAAGTTAAGTGCTTTTTTTTGAGAATCATCCAAAGAAATTATTAATTCAAAATTATTTAATCCATCCTCTACTTTCAAAGAATATAATTTATTTAGTAAAAATTTTATTAAATTAAACTTATTTTTTCTGGTAGTTAAAAAAGTCTTCAATATTTTATAGTATTTTTCATCTAAATTAAATTCTTGTATTAAGAGGTTTAATTTTTTTAGAATTTCATTAAATTTTTTATATTGATATTTTTTAAAAGTATTTTTTAATTTATGAGATAACCTAAAATTAAGTTCAATAAGTTTATCGTGATCTACTTGATTTTCGTTTATATTTTCTTTAGAATTCCTAAGTAAATTTAAAATAATTCTTGGAATAGATATATACAAATAAAAAAAACTATTTTTATTAGTTTTAATGAAATCAATCAATTTATTAATTTTTAGCTGATATTTATGATAAGAATCAATAAATCTACTTTTAACTAAATTTGTAAATAAGAAAGCATCTAAAGATAAAATATAAATATTGAAATTATTAGGAAGGAAATTATTATTATGAAGTGAATTACTAAAATCTGTAGCATTTTTAGACACTAGTTTAAAAAAATCAAAATCCCAAAAAAAGTTAATATTTTTTAGTTTTTTTTGATTAAAAAGTATATAAAAAAATTCTGAGATATACTTATAACTACACGGCCTATCATCTAAAGGCAAAAAAAATATATTTATATTTTCCTCTATTTTTTTCATTTTGATATAATAATTATATTACATTAAAAAAACTAAAGTAAATTAAAAATTAGTTAAAAACTTTAGAAAGAAAACTAAGTATATGATAAATTCTTAGGGATTTATAATAAATATTAGAGGACCTTGACATATCATGATTAGTATCAGCAGGAAATCGTAAAAATTGAATTAATTTATTATTTTTATTATTCATTTTTAATAAGGTGTAAAATTCCTCAGCTTGAGAAATAGGGCATCTAAAATCTCCTTCACTATGAATTATTAAAACATTAGTATCTACATTTTGGTAATATTTAATAGGAGAAATATCAAGTAATTGGAATATATTATCAACTTTAAAATATGGTAACCAAAAGATAGGGAAATCAGTAGTAGAAATAAAACTAAGCAAATCATACACTCCCCTCTCACATATAGCACCTTTAAAAATATTAAATTTAGAAATTAAAGCAGCAGACATATACCCACCATAACTACCACCAGCTACTACTAAATCTTTTATCTCAAACTTAATCCTTATAGAATCAATAATATTTTTAATATGATTTAAATCTTCATCCATCCATTTTCCAACAATACAATTAGAAAAATCTAAACCATAACTAACACTACCTTTAGGATTACTAAAAAACACTCGATAACCATTCTTAGCTAAAATAAAGAACTCTAAGATAGTAGAATTTCCATAAGCAGCATGCGGACCACCATGTATATAAAAAATATCACCTTTAAAATTATTATTAAATTTATCTGAATAAATAACCCAAGCATCAGCTCCCTCCTTAAAATAATTCAAAACTTGTTCCACATTAACCCCTTCAAATTCTCTAAATATATCTTCATTAAAATTAGTTATCTTTTTAACAGTCTTTAAGCTTAAATTAATTTCAAATAACTCAGGAAAATAATTAATACTTTTATCCTTATTAAAATAATTAACTCCTATTAAATAAATAGCATCTTCAAATATACAATAATCTAAAACATCACCTTTAAAGTAATTTTCAAGAGAAACAATATTTTTATTACTAATATCAATCAAATTAATAAAAACATTAGCTAATTTAGTCTCAATAAAAGCTATATTATTTTTTGATATCCATTTATAATTTTTTAGACTAAATAAGGGAATATCCCTTAATAAATGATTACCAATTAAAATATTTTCATTATTAAGTCTTTCAAGATTTTTTATTTCATAGGAATTCCCATTAAAATTAATTTCAATTAAATATAAAGAATAATATTTAGGTTCAAATATTTCTTTAGTAATCAACTCGTTCTTATTTGCTTTAAAAAATTCTAAAAATGAATGTAAATTATTAGCTTTTTCTTTTGATTTTTCAAAATTTTCTTTATCCTTAATCTCATACCCAAGAAAGGATAACCTATTTTTAGAATGAGAAAATTTAGCTAAATCAAATTTAAACCCATCAAAAGTATCAATTTTTATAATTTTACCTAATTTATAATCATAAAAATAAATTTCATTAAATACATCAGAAGGTAATTCCTTAAAATTTAAATTAGCAATAAATAAAATATCCTCTTGATTATTTTTTTCATTAAAAATAACTTCAAAGCTATTTATGATAAAATTAAATTCCTTTTTAAAAACACTATTGTTATTTAAATCTTTTATAAACAAAATATCAAAAGAATCTAAGTAATTAAAAGAATCATGTCTATAAAAAATATCTTGTATAAATCTAACTTGATTTAAATTATTTTCCTGTAGTTTATATTTAGACTTAGTTAAACTCTTTCTTAAAATCAAAAACAACTTATTATTTAAAAAATTATAATCAATTAAGTTAAGATTATACTCATTAAATAAATCATTATCAAAGTTAGCTTTAATTTCTTTATCAGTTATAATATTAACTGCTTCAAAAGGGAATTCTAAATCAAAATAAAAAATCCCCCAATTTAAATCTTTTTCTTTTAAATTTTTTAAATCTCTTACAAAAAATAATTTATTACCTATGATTTTTAAATTCTTATCAATAGAATTGAAAGTAATTTGCCTTATATTGTTATCATTATACAAATAAATTTCTTTAAAATATTGAATATTTTCTTGATTTACTAAATACCTATCCACAGTAAAAACTAAATACTTTTTATTATTAACTTCGAATATATTGAGTTCAGAGATATTATGTAATTTTTGATAAACATTTAATATATTACTAAAATAATCAATATCAATATAATTAATATTGTTTTCATTTAGTGTATTTTTCATTAAAAATTCCCTCCCTATCTTATACATCTAAACACTAATTTAATTAATATAAAGAATATATTACCTACTTTTTTTATTTAGAAATTCAATTTATTATACCTGCTCAATTACAAGGATAGAAAAAAATATTGTTGAAAAATAAAAGTGTAACAATACAAAAAAGTAAAAACTTAAAGGGGGATTAAATAATGAAAAGAATATTGATAGCATTTGATGGATCTGAAAACTCTTACAAAGCAGTTGAATTTACTAAGAATTTAATAAATAATTTAAAAGAAAAACCAGAAACTATAGAACTAATAAGTGTTATCCAACTAATAGATTTACCAGAAATCCCTGAAAACCAATCTTTAATATCTTACTACAAAAAGTATTACAAAGAGAAGCATGAGGAAATTATAAAAGAAAATCCAGAGTTTAAGTCAGTTATCTTAATAGGGAACGTAGCAAATGAAATAATAAATTATTCAAAAGAACATAAGGTAGATTTAATTGTGGTAGGAAAAACAGGAAAATCTAAATTAGAACAATTTTTATTAGGTAGTGTCTCTAAAAAAATAGTAGATCATGCACAAACTAATGTATTAATAGTTAATTAAAAAATGCTAATAAAATTCATAATAATGTAAAATAAACCATAATGATTTCAGTACAAATAAGTACTTACAACCGAGCTAATACTTTAAAAGAAGTTTTAATATCATTAAACAACCAAACTATTGATAAAAATCTTTATGAAGTAATAGTAATAAATGATGGTAGCACAGATGATACACAAAAAATCGTTAATGAATTAATAAATAAAGTTAGTTATAATCTAATTTTGATAAACCAGGAACACAAGGGATTACCATTTGCAAGAAATAATGGAATCCTAAATACTAAAAGGAAATACGTTTTATTTATAGATGATGATGTCTTAGCAGATAAAGATTTAATAATAAATCATTTAAAAACTTATGAAAAGTATGGAGAAAATATAGTAGTAAGGGGATGGGTTAATCATATAAAAGAACTAAAAATCCCTGAAAAACCAAGATTTAATATAGCTGATTTTTCTACTTCTTTTTTCTGGACAAGTAATGTATCAGTAAAAAGAGAATACATAATAAAAGCAGGTTTATTTTGCGAAAAATTCTATAAATATGGATGGGAAGATATCGAAATCGGATATAAACTAAGAAAACTTGGCCTTAAATTAATCATTAATAATCAAGCTATAGGATACCACTATAAACCTAATACAATAAATATCTCAAATATAGATAATATCCTAAAAATAGAAGAATATAAAGCTCTAAGTGCTAAAATTTATTATTCAATGTATAAGTCCTTACGAGTTAAATTAGCAGTAGGATTACATGCAAAAAAATTCTACAAACTCCTTTATGATCTTGGATTATATAATTACTTATATAATTTTTTAGCAAAAAATAATAATAAAAACAATAATTTTACTAATTTATTAAATAGAATTAGCTTAAGCTTATTAAAAAAATTACACTATTATAAAATTTTATGAATCTATAAAATCTTAAATCCCATAAAAAAGGAAGTGGAAAATTTATGAAGATAATAGAAACTGATATAGTAAATGAAATAAAAAATAGCTATATTGAATATTCATTGAGTGTTTTATTAAGTAGAGCCCTACCTGATGTAAGGGATGGGTTAAAACCAGTACAACGTAGAATACTATATGCAATGTATGATATGAATTTATTACCTAATAAGCAATATAAAAAATGTGCATCAATAGTAGGTGAAGTATTAGGGAAGTATCATCCCCATGGAGATTCATCTGTATATGAAGCTTTAGTAAGATTAGCTCAAAATTTTAGTTTGAATTATCCCCTAATCTTAGGACAAGGGAATTTTGGA
Source organism: Deltaproteobacteria bacterium (assembly GCA_028276365.1). Taxonomy (GTDB): domain Bacteria; phylum DRYD01; class DRYD01; order DRYD01; family DRYD01; genus CAKZQG01. The sequence continues at coordinate 11,928 of JAPYWL010000036.1, forward strand.
TCCATAGATGGAGATCCTCCAGCAGCTTACAGATACACCGAAGCTAAATTATCTGAAATAGGAGTTTTAATGCTTAAAGATATAGAAGAAAACACTGTAGATTTTAAACCTAATTTTGATAATAGTTATCAAGAACCTATAATTTTACCTTCTTCTTTCCCTAATTTATTAGTAAATGGTTCAATGGGGATAGCAGTAGGTATGGCAACAAATATCCCTCCACATAATCTTAAAGAAATAGTAGCTGCTATAATCCATATAATAGATAACCCTAAAGCTAATATTAAAGATATATTAGAAATTATAAAAGGGCCTGACTTCCCAACTGGTGGTGTAGTATATACATCCAAACTAATTAAATCCATATATTCTACTGGTAAAGGAATTTTAAAAATAGAAGGTAAATATAAACTTGAAAATATAAATAAAAAACAATATTTAGTTATTTATGAAATTCCTTATTCTGTTAATAAATCTAAATTAGTAAGAGAAATAGCAGAAGCTATAAGAGATAAAAAATTACCATATATAACAGATATAATAGATCAAAGCTCACATGATGATATCAGAATCTTACTAGAACTAAGAAATGATGTAAAAAGTGAGGAAGAAATAGTAAATTATTTAAGGAATTTTACTTCTTTTAGAATCTCTTTCAGTTTAATGTTTATAGCAGTAAATGGAAGTATTCCTAAACAGTATAACATTTTGGAATTACTAACTGAATATTTAAATCATAGAATTCAAGTAGTAATAAGAAAATTAAAAAACTTTTTAGAAAAAGCTTCTTATAAAGCTTTTATGTTAAAAGCCTTGATAAAAGCTACATCTAAAATTGATGAGGTTATAGAAATTATTAAAAAAAGTGAAAATTATACAACTGCTAAAGAAAATTTAATAAAATTCTTAGTAATAACAGATAAACAAGCTCAATATATACTACAACTACAATTACAAAGATTAACTAAATTAGAAATTGAACAGCTACAAAATGAATATAAACAATTACTAAATAAAATTAAAGAATACTCAAATATTCTAGAAGATGAACAAAAAATAAAACAATTAATTAAATCAGAATTAATAGAAATAGCTAATAAATATCAAAAAGAAAGAAAAACATTAATAGCAGATAAAGATAATTTCAAAGCCATAGACATTGTAAATGAAACTCCTGAAGAACAAATATTATTATTATCAACAAATGATAAATACCTTTATTTAGTTAAATTCCCTAAATTTGAAAAAACTCTAATATCTTTCTTTAATACATCTATCAAAATAAATAATATAAATATCCATTCTAATAAGGATTCAATTTTAGCTTTTCTTAATAATGGAAAGCTTTCTAAAATAGATATAAATAAAATAGATGAAAAAGGAATCCTTATCTCTAAATTACTTAAACAAAATGATTATAATCTTAATATAGTTAAAA
>JAPYWL010000111.1 GCA_028276365.1 Deltaproteobacteria bacterium
AGAAAATATTAACTATTTAAAGAATGTCTTTTTTCTTAATTTTGATGTTTTTTTTAAAAGTATAGATAATTTATTTAGAATAAAATTTAGTAGTTGTATTTTAGATATTCCTGAACTAAATGATATAGTAGATAAAGTTTTTAATTTACTAGATAATTCAGGGACAATAGGGATAATTTTACCTACTGTTAATCAGGTTATAGAAGCCATACAAAAATTAAAATCATCTAATTTTTGTGATATAGAAGTGGAAGAAATTTTATTAAGAAAATATAAAACAAATTATAAAAGGTTTAGACCTTTTGATATAATGACAGCTCATACTGCTTATATTATAACTGCTAAGAAATTTACTTCTTAAAATTCTTGTAAAGGGGCTATAAATACTGGCTGAAAATTATTAGGATGGTATTTAATTATTAGGATAGGATTTTAAGAATTAGGAATGGGAGGGGAATTAAGAATGGGCGGAACAGGAATTGAACCTGTGACCTCCTGCTTGTAAGGCAAGCGCTCTAACCACTGAGCTATCCGCCCCTTATATTCTATATATTTTACAAAAACCCCTTTACCCCTTTTTTATTTATAATTTATAATTAATTATTATTTTTTTATTTTACTTGTTTTTCTATTTTTTTAAGGATTTCTTCCATTAATTTATAATACTGTGGTAGTTTGTTGTATAACTCTTTTGCTAATTCTTCATCATAGGTATGACTGGTTAAATTTCTATCATCTGTCATTTCTAAAAGTTTTATAGCTTTATTTTCATCTATTAATCTAGTAGAAAATAATTCCCTAAAGCAAGATTTTGGAGAGTTACAGATTATTCCTTCATGTTATTCTAAGTAAAGTTTAACTGTTTTCCAAATTATTTCAAAACAATATTCAAATCTTTGTATTGAGCCATCTCTTGTTATTTCTGAATATGGATATTTTAATACATTTTTTAAGTTTTTTAATGCTTTTTGTGCTATTTCTATTTTTTTCTTTAGCTTTTCCATATTAAAACTCCAGTTTTTAGTATTTCTTTTTTAAATTCTTTAGATACTTTAGATAAATCAATTATTTCTACTTTGTAAGGAATATTCAGATTTTCTATTTGATATCTAATATTTGTTATAGCTTCTTTAGCTCCATTTTCAATAGCAATATCAATATCTGAAAATTTTTTATAATCACCTTTAACACTTGACCCAAATAAATATACTTTTGCTTGGGGATTTAGATTTTTTTTTAAAACCTCTAAAATCAAACTAAGTGATTTTCTAAATATTTCATCATCCCTCATATATTAAAATAATTGAAATAATTTCCTTACATTAATCTATTTTTAATAGTAATTCTTTTACTTGATTTTCTAATTCATTTGTTAAGTGTTCTATAGTTTCTTTTTTTTGCTTTTTATAATTTTGATAATAATCCAATAAATTTATTTCTTTGCCTATTTTTATAATAGCTTTTAAAGGACCATATCTTCTTTCTTTACCAAATAATTCCCATTCTATCCTTTTTATTACTTCTAAAAACTTTTCATCACTTGGGTTTTCTTTTATATATCCTTCATATATTGCTATAAATTTCCAAACTCTATGTAGATCATCATAAAAATTTTTTAGCTCTTGTCTCTTTTCTTGATATAATCTTTTTTCATAATCTGTAGTATTTAATTCATTGTTTTCTATATAAATTACACTATTAATTACATTAAATAAAGTCCTTAATTTATTTAATAAATTCATATTGTCTTTAAGTTTTACATCTAAATATGTTGCTACTTTATTTATTATGAATTCTTTTATTCTTGTTAATCTTTCATTAAATGATAAATTAGGATCTTTTTTAAGGTTATAAAATTTTTCGGCTATTGTTAATAAGTTTTCTGCTATTGCTAATAATCTTTCATATGGATCTTTGTTTTCATTTTCTATATTGTATATTTTTAATTTTTGTTCAATTCTTTTTAAAGCTAATAAAATTTCTTGTTTCATATCTTTTAGATATTTATATTTTATAGCAATAGGTAGTATAAATATGTTTTGGGGATTATTTTGTTTATTTAGTTCATCTAAAGCCCAGAAAGCTAATTGAATTACTCCACTTTGGAATGGCATTATATATTCATTTAAACCATTGGTATCTCCTTCAGGGAAGATAACTAAATAGTTTTTCCCTTTTACTATTAATTCTATAGTTTTTTTAAATGAATCGTTATCTAAGGTACCTCTTATTATGGAATATGCTCCTAAGTGTTGGATAATGTATCCTTGGATTGGGTTTTCTACAAATACATCCCACGCAGCTAAATAATTAAAATTATAATCTATTACTTTTGATAAATAAAACATAATAATGGGATCATTAGTAGTTGGATGATTAGGACATAATATTACTCGTTGGTTTTTTAAATTCTTTAATTTTTCTATATCTTTTTGATCTATTTGAATTTCTTTAATTTTATAAAAATGCTTTAAAGTTAAAGGTAATATAAATTTAGCAAATTTTATGAAAAATTCATTATCCCTTGGTTCATAAAATTTTCTAATCATTCTTAATTTCTTATTCAATTTGTTATATTTTTTTCCCTTTTTAAGTTTTAAAAATTAAATATTTTTAATTATTTTTTAAAGAAATTAATAGAAAATTAACAATTAAATGTAGTAGGATTTTTTTTTTTTTTTTAAGTTATTAATAGGAGGTGTGTTTTAAAGTGAAATTAAATACGCTAAGTCAAAGAAAATTAGATACTTCTGTTATTAAATTTAAATTATTAAGAAATAAAGCGTTTACTTTGGCTTATGTTTTGTTTTTTAGTACATTTCTATTAAGTGTAATTT
>JAPYWL010000007.1 GCA_028276365.1 Deltaproteobacteria bacterium
ATGTGGATACGGGTAAGTTTTTAGTGTTAGAGCCTGTAAGGGCTGCAGTTACTGTTACTTTTGCTTATCCTAAATTAGGATTCTTTTTATATCCTGCTTATATTTATGTAGGTAAATTGATTGTAGCTAATATATCTATTCCTTATACAGATAAATTAGATAATCCTAATTATAATCTAATATTGCCTTTTGATATAGTGAATAAAATACCGAGCTTTTTGCCTAATTATCATAAGTATAAGGTAGGTAGTGTTTTATTTATAGGTGGTAGTTTAAAGTATAGTGGTGCAATTACATTAGCTTCCAAAGCTGCTAAAGTTGCTGGTAGTGGAATGGTTTTTGTTTTAGTTGATAAATCTATTCATTCTTTAGTAGCTTCTAAGTTAGTAGAAGAAATTGTGGATTCTTATGATAAATCTAATTATGAAGAAATTTTAAATACTTATTATTCTAAAGTTTCTACTATTGTATTTGGTAATGGTATTGAAGATAATTCTCTTAATTTTAATATTTTAAAACATATACTAAGTAATTTTGAAGGGGTTTTAGTTATTGATGGAACTGGTATAAATATGTTTTATGATTACTTTATTAAAATGAGGAATGAATTTAATACAAGGGTTTCAAGAATAGTTTTAACCCCTCATAGTGGAGAATTGGCTTCATTTTTTAATAAAGCAAGTGACAAAGTGAAAGTTTCTAATTTAGCTGATTATGAAAGGTTAAATAGTTCATTAAGGTTAGCTAGTTTAATACCTAATAGTATTGTAGTATCTAAAGGTAATCCTACTTTTATTTCCTACTATTTAAATAATATTGATAATCTTTGGATAAATTTAACCAATGGTTTAGGTTTAGCTAAGGCTGGTAGTGGTGATGTTTTAGCAGGTATTATTGGGGCTTTTATAGCTATGTTTAAAAACTCTATTAATAAAAATTTAGTTAAAGATGAGGTAGTAGAAGCTATAAAATTAGGGGTTTTTATCCACGGACTTAGTGCTCAATTAGCTAAAAAAGATTTAACTACTTTTTCTGTTAATGCTACTGAAATTATTAATTATATTCCTAAAGCTTATAAATTTATCTTTGAAAAATATTCCAATAACGTTAATTTAAATACTTTACTTATTTCTTCTAAATCTATTATAGAGTATTTTTCTATTTTAGATATATAAATATGAAGTATAAATATTTAAATATTGATTTAAAGAAGGGTTATAGGGATATAGCAAAGCTTTATGAACTTAATAATCACTTAATGACTTTTTATTTAGATATATATTGGAGAAAAATTATGGTTAAGGATATTTTTAACAATATTATTAATAGAATAAATATTGGAAGTATTATTTATTTTATGGATATTTGTGTAGGTACAGGGGATCTTTTATTTGAGTTTATAAATTTCTTGAATTCTAAAAGTTTTAATTTTAGTTTTAAATTTTTAGCTTTGGATTTTTCTGTTGATATGTTAAAAATAGCTAAAAGTAAATTGTTATTGAAAGATGTTATTTTTATTTTAGCAGATGTTGCTAAAATACCTATTAAAGATAAAAAAATGGATATATCTACTATATCTTTAGGTATAAGGAATTTAAGAACTAATGATGAGTTATTTGAAATAAGGTTTAAGGAGATATATAGAATAATAAAAGATGGTGGAGTTTTTTGGGGACTTGAAACTTCTAGGCCTCCTAATAAAATTATTAGATTTTTTAGTGATCTATTTACTGCTTATGTTGCTACTAATATTGCTAAGGTTGTTTCTAAGAATATAGAAGTTTATGGATATTTAGCAGATAGTATAAGGAATTTTTATGAACCTTATGAATTTAGAGATTTTTTACTAAATAAAATTAAATTTAAAGAAGTTAGTTATAAATTATTAACTTTTGGTGTAGTTGCTATTCATAAAGCAATTAAGTAAAAAATTAATTTTATATCTACATTAATTTATTAAGTTAATTTTACCATTCATTTTATTTAGTGGGTAGGATATTATTTTATGTCAATAAAGGAAGTAAAAAATTTTTTAGAATATAATAAAATAAATATTCCTTTTAAAACTATATTAGTAACTGGTACAAATGGTAAAAGTTCTACTTCTCATTTAATTAATTTATTTTTATCTAAATTTTGTCAAAAATTAAATATTAATTTTAAAATAGGTTTATTTTCTAAGCCTCATATTTTGAAAATAAATGAAAGAATTAAAATTAATTATAACGATATTACTGATTATGATTTTAATTATTTTATAAAGAAGGTTAATGAATTAAAGGGAGATATAAATTTAAATTGGTTTGATGAATTGGTTTTAGTTTCTATTTTATATTTTTTAGAAAATAAGATAGATTTAGGAATATTTGAGATAGGGATAGGTGGTAGGAATGATTCTACTAATGCTTTAAATTCTATTATAAATATCATAACTAATATAGGTTTAGAACATACTGATATTTTAGGGAATACTATTAAATCTATTGCTTACCAAAAAGCTGGTATTATTAAAGATAATTCCTTTACTCTAACTTATGCTACCAAAGGTTTTAAAACTATTTATAAGCAAGCTATTAAAAAAAAATCGGTTATTTTTAATTTAAACGATATTTTTAAAATAAAATTATTAAATGTATCTATTAAATCTACAGATTCTAATGATTTTAATTTAAATACGGCTAATTTTGTTTTTGAATTTGCCTATTTTATAAAGCTTATAAGTAATAGTAAAGTTATAAAAAATTTAAATAGTCATGTATTAAAGGAAAATAAATTTTTAAATAATTTTTTTAATGATTTTTATAAGATTTTAAAAATGTTTTTTAAAGATGGTATTGTAATTAAATTTTATAATCCTTATTTAGTTAAGAATTATTTAATAGCTTTTTTGGCTTCTATTTTATATCTCGTTTTAAATGGATATATAGATTTATTAATTAAATATAAAGATAAGTTAAAAAAAGTTTTTTTAGATTTATCTAAGGGGTTTAATTTAATGGGGAGATTTAATATAATTAAAATCAATAACTCTTTTTTACTAATTGATAGTGCTAAAGATATTACAGCTTTAGAATATATTTTAAATCTGTTTTTCAATAGACTATACAAAATTGTTGCTGATAATTTTCTAAATAATTTTAAAGTTTCTTTAGTTTTTAGTTTTTCTAAAGGTAAAGACTTTAATAAATTTAAAAATATTTATAACATTATTTATAAAAACATTGATAAGATAAAAAATATTTATTTTTTGGAGCATCTTATTGAATTAAAATTGGAAAAATCAAGTGTTATTTATAAAAAATTTTACGATAATTTAGCAAAAATTTCTAATAATAATTCTAACATATTGTTAAAATTGAAAGATTTGGGAAAACTAAGTGAGAATAAAATAAAAGATATATTACAAGAAAATAATCTTATTTTTATAACAGGTTCTATTTACTTTGTTGCTAACTTTTTAGAGTTAATTAATAAAAAACTATAATATTCTTCTTTAATGGATTTAAAAAAAATCTGTCAAAAGCTTATAGATAAGCTGATGAATCTATAAGCTCTGTAGTAATTTAAAAACAAAGTTTTTAAAATTATGTTTTTAAAGTATGAAGGATTATAACAAAGTAAGAAATGTGACTTTTATATAACTAATTCTTGTAATTTTAGATACTAAAGATATAAAAATCTCTAAAAATCAAAGCGATTTTTTTAAGTTTAATTAAATAGTTGTACTTTGTAAAAAAATGTTAATAATTTTTATATCTTTAAGGAAAATTAAAAAAAAGAATAAAATAAAAAAAGATAGTATATATAAAATGGGGAGAGTGTTTTATGAATTATTTCCTTAATGAATAATATAAAATCTAAGAAAGAACAGTTAATTTATTTTAGTACTTTTTTAATTTTTTGCTGCTACCATATTTATGTTAATTCAACTTATTTTAATGTAAAAATATTTTTAGTGCCTGTAGATTTGTAGTTATTATATATTCTTAAATAGGGGAGTAAAGCGTTTATAAAAAAAAACTAATAAAAATAAAACTAATAGAAAGAATAAACTAAATAAAAAATTAACGAGAGGATTTAGTTTAATTGAGGTTATTGTTTTTATAGCTATTACTACTCTATGTATTTTAGCCTTAGGTAGTGTCTATTATAATGTCATAAAAGCTCAAAACAAAATAATGTATGAAGGTTTATTAAATAAAAAATATTACAAACTTATTTTAATTTATATATGTAAAACAAAAGGGAATTATATTTAAAATTTGATAATCATGCTTTTGAGGATATAAGTATTAAGTTACACTTATATGCTAAATTATATGAAACTAAATTTTATGTATATAACAAATATTCTAAAAAATATAGAAACCAAAAAGTAAAAAAAAATAGCTTACTATATCAGTATAACTAAATATTAAATATTTTTTTTTATTTATTTTATTTATTTATTCTATTTATTTATAATTTTCAACTTTACCTATAATTTTAAACTGTCTATAATTTTAAACTTTTCATTATGTAGAATATAAATCTTAATAAAAAACAATGAATTTTACATTTTTTATTTTACATTTTTTTAAAGAATTTTTTACAATTATTTTAGTTTTTTTTTAATGAAAAAAATGAAATCTTTAAATAAAGAAAAGTTATAGAAAAAATTATAAAAAAGGGGTGATATTTCTTGAGAAAAATTTTCTTATTTTTATTTTTGTTATTTTTATTATTTATAAATGTCTATTCAGCTAATTATGATTCTATCTATTCCAAAAAAATTGTATTATCTTCTAATTTGGTATCAAGTCCTATAAACTATAGGGATAAATTTATTATATGTCCTTTTAAAGATAAAATAACTATTTTGGATAGCGATTTAAATATAATTCAAAATATAGGAATTAATCTTTCATTTTTTTTAGAACCATTTTATTATCAAGAAAAATTCATTGTTCCTTTTGTTGATAAAGATAATTACTTAAATTTACTCATATTATATAGCAACTCTAATAGTTTAGATGAAATTAATTTAAATGAGCTTAATAGTATAAATGAGCAAAGCAATTTTAATTTTACAATAAAAAAATTAAATAAGTACCAAACAATAAAAAGCTTAGTATATAAAAACAAAGAAATATGTGTATATTATAAGAATTTTGTTTCTAAAATAAAAGTAAAAGAAGATATTTATAATAATGATTTTAATTTTATTTTTGAGGAACCTGTGGAAGTAGGGAAGTATGCTAAGTTTGGTAGAATTTTTGATTTTTATTATGGATATGATAAATTTGATAAATTAAATATTTTAGATAAAAACTTTAACTTAGTAGGAAAGTATAACTTAGGGAAAGATTTAAGTAATATTTATGAAATAGATAATAGCAAATTTGTTTTAGCTTCAGAAAAAGGGTTTTATTTAATAGACTCAAATGGGTTTCAAATTGTTTCTAAAGTAGATTTCTCAGGAACTCCCTTAAATTTACACAAAATAAATAGCACCAAATTTTTTGCTCTTACAAATGATTTTAAATTAATTTTATTTAATTTAAGTAGTGATTATAAAATAAGCTCATATTCTATTGACTTGTTCTTATTTAATTATTATGATTTTAGAGATATGTTTATTAATGATACTTTGATTACTACTTTTTATGGTATATCTAATCCTTTTAGAAATTTTTTAATGTCTTCTGAATTTTATGTTGATAAAGATAGAATTTACTCTTATAGTTATTCTTTAAGTGATAATAACTTATATTTAGTTACTTCTTCTTTTATTTACATTACTTTAAGAAAATATGGATATAATTATTTTAGCAAAAAGGATAAAAATAGATATTACTCATTTTATGAGAATTATCGTTTTAGAAACACTGCTTTTTATACTCTAAATTTAGGTTCTAATACTTTAAGAAATTATTCATTACTTCAATCTATTCCTTTGTATTATTATGGTTCTCTTTATGATTCAAAAGACAAAAGCTATAGATCTTTTAACAACTATTATGATTACTACTCATATTATAGCCCCATAGTGTCTTATGTCGTTTCTCTTCAAAATAATTTATACTTTATTATTAATTATCCTAACCATACTTTGATTATAAAATCTAATTCTTAATTATCATGAAAATTATTCTATAATGGCTTGAATAATTTTATTATTATTTTGATAGAAATTAGAAATAATATTTTTAAGAGCATTAGTTAGTTCTTTATATAAAATAGGATCTTCCTGTGCTAAGATATCAGGATACATGAAATAAAATGCAAATATTTCAGAAAAAAATTCAGATAAACTTGTTTTTGCTTGATATGTAGTTAATATAATCCTTGAGTATTGTTTATTTTGATATTTTCTAAAAGCTTCCCATAGGTACTTAAATTTAAAATATCTGCCATATTTGGGGTGAAAGAATACATGGTGTCCTAACTCATGTAAAAGCATATCTATTTTTTTACTATATAAAACTAAAGTTTTAATTTCTCTATAATAAAAGCCTCCTAAGCTCTTTATAGTATTTTTATTACCAAAAACTATTTTTACATCTTTTGTAAATAAATAAAAAAGTTTATCTCCTAATAAATCCCTTAATTTAGTTAATAAAATATATTCAGTATCCATAATTATTTTTTTTAATTCTATTTTTAAATTTTTACTACAATTTTAAAATTTTGTTAAAAGATTGTTAATCTTTAGCGAAAAATAACATATAATATCTAAGGCATTAATTGTATTTTATTTTTTAATTTTTAACATTTTTTTAAAGGTTTTATAATATTCAAGAAAAATATTATATTATCTAATAAAAAAGGAAAATTTGTTTTTTAAATTTTTATGGAAATAAAAAATAAAATTGAATTCTATAAACTTGATAAAATAAACAAGTTTTTTAATGATTTTAATATTAATAGTTTTAAAGATAATATAGATAAAAATAATTTAGATGATTTACTAAGTTTTATAAAAGATAGTTTAAAAAAAGTAGATAAAGAAAAAGCGGATTATATAAAATCCAAATTATCTTTAAGTGATTTATTAGATCCATTATCTAGGGTTACTTATTTAATAGAAAAGGGAAAAATTATATCATATCTAAAAGAACTATTTATAATGCTAAAAGATTCTGAGCTAAATTCTAAGTTATTTATTAATATGGTTAGTGAAACTAATATGCCACAAATTGGTAGTGTATCATACTTTATCAAGTCATTAGGTAGTGTAATAGGAAGTTTTAAAGGAGTTATTAATGGTATAGCTGAAATTAATGCAGGGGTAAATACTAATGATAAAGCTTATAAATATGTGGGGATATTAGATTTAATTTCAAGTGTGGGAGGAGTTAGCATACTTTTAGGAGTACCTTTTGCTGGATTAATTTATTCCACTTTCTTTGCTATTTTAAAAGGAATAGTAATTTTTAAATATAGTAGTAATTTTACAGAAATCCAAAAAGCTGATTATGTATTCTCTTTAATAGGAAATATCTTAAATTATTCTTTATATACAGGTTTATTTATGCCATATTCTTTAATTTTTATGCCTATAATATCTGTATTACAGTTAACCTATCTCAATAGCCCTAAATTCAGAAAATTCTTAAGCAAAATAACTTCAGTAATTAAAAAATAAACTATTTTAGGAATTTATTCAATAACTCCAATGAAGCGAAAGTTGATAACTTTTCAAGAGGTGTTAATATCGGTATCAAATAAGGGAAAGAAAATTTTAGAGCATTAAAAACAAGTATATTACTTAAACCAACTAGTAGATTCCACTTTTTATTATTTTTTGAATTAATGGTGTAGGATAGGGTAGTAAAAACTGAACCTGCGGTATAGCTTAAAAATAAATTAGCCAACTTATTACCTAATTCTTCACTTATCATTTCTTTTTCAATTAATTTCTTTAAAACATAATTTATTGGAATACTAAAAATGGAGAACAATGATTTATTTAACAATAATAAAGAATTCCATAAATTTAGTTTAGAAAATATAAATTCTTTTTTATCTCCTTTTTCATTAGCTTTTAAAATATTATCTACTGAATTTTTAAGAGAATTTGTAGTGGATTTAAAAGATAAAATATCAAGAAAAACTCTAACTGGTGCAGGAATTAATAAGGAAGCTCTTTTTATAAACTCCCTAATTACTTTATTATCCCAAACCTTATCAAATATACTATTATTAACTAATTGCTTAATGGTAAAATATTTTATTTGAGAAGCATTTTTTAAAGATTGGGGATCTATGAAGTAATAAGCAAAAGATTCAGCAAAATCCTCTGTAGGTTTTGTAGAAGCATATTCTGTAACAAATTTTCCAAATCCAAACGGAAACTTTGGAATTAAACCCAATATGCTACTCTTATAATTGAATAAAATATTATTATAAAAATCAAAAGAATGTCCTAATTCATGAGTTATTACATAATTATGAGTGTAAGGATTTGGGTTAGAATGAATATAGATAGGAACATTTGTTATTTTATTTATAGTAACTCCTAAAGCATTATATTGATCATTAATTTTATCGTTTATTTCTATAAAAGAAGCTTTATTAATAGTTTTTAAAGGTAATTTATCTAATGTATTTATAAATTCTTGCTTTAAATATTTAGGTACTTTTAAAGCTGGATAAAGTGGTATATATGATTTTATTTTGCCTATTTTATCAAAGATATAATCTATTTTAGACCACTTAATAAAATCTTTTATTTTTTCTTTTATTTTGCTAATTTTATCAATTATCTTATAGCTATTTTTATCAATTATCTTATATTTATCATTTATAGAAGAAAAATATTTTAATAATAGAAAGGTCAATCCAATAGCTATAGAAATTGGAGTAGATAGAAAAATATTAGAAATAGAAAAAGTTATTGCAAAAGCATTTATATAATCTATTCCAAGAGATGAAAGTTTAAGACTTAATATACTTTCTTTAGTTAAATAATTTTGTGCAGGTTCTTTATTTGGATCTTCAGTTATAATTTCATTTACAATCTGATTTATATTTGTTTTAAGTAGGTTATAAAGTGATTCATCTTTGTTTTGTATTAATTCGGAAGTTTTGCTATCGATTGTTGAAAGAAGATTATCATTTGTTTTTAAAGATTCATTTTTTATATGGTTTCCTGAAGTATATATTCCATGATTATTAAATTTCTCAAAAATTTTACTAATTATATTCATAATTATAATATACTTTTTATGATATTCTTTTCCTTTTTATCCTTGTAAAGCTAATCTTAATATTTTATAATAAATTGGATTTATTATTTTCTTACGTTATGTTAAAATTTTTAAAAAAGAGTTAAAAAAAATATTTTTAATAAACTAAAAATTAAAAAAATAAAAAAATATTTTTTTAAAAGGAATTGAAAAAAATTTGAATTAAATTTTTTCTAATCTTTTAAGGAATTATTAAGGATTAAAATGAAATTGTGGAAAGAGGAAAGTTTTTTATAATTTCGTCAAATGTATATTTGACGAAATACTATTTATTAATTTCTATATCTATAATAATATACAAACAAAAGATTCAAAAAATTTAATATAAAAAAATACAGCATATTTTAATCATGATCTCGAGTTTTTTATAAATTTATCTAATTAATGTAAAAAACACTTTTTAATGTAAAAAACATTCTTAGTTTATTTTCCTATAACTGATTAAATATATAAATACTTAAATAAGAGAATTTTTAAAAAATATTTTTTGAAAAAATATGTAATATAAGATTTTAATTATTATCTACGTTGTTTTATTTATTGGTTTAACATTAAACATAAATTTTAGAGTCATTTTTTCCCAAAAAGGTTCAATATTACCTGATTTTACTTTAAAGATAAAATATCTTTCAACAAAATATTTAAAATAATGTAAAATTTTAGCTCTTTGAAATTTAACTGTGTTTCTTGGTGGTGTAACTGGGGATGCAAAGAATCCAACAGCTTCTTCTCCAGCATCTGCTATACATATAGCGGAAAGCTCAGGGGTATATCTTAAAGATGAGTTTTTTATATCGTTTATAATATTATTAGCTACAGCTAAAGACATCTGTTCTATCATCATACCTACTTTAGGAACACCGACTGGTATAGGAGTTTTTTCAACTGGTGGAATAAAAACAACTACTCCAACAGCAAAAATATTTTTATAGTTAGGATTTTGAAAGTGTTCATTTACTATTACCATTTTGCTAACAGGATGAGCTACTTTATCACCAGCTGAAGCTACTACATCAGGACCTGTAAATCTTGGCATAATCATGGATAACTTTGATTCTATCTCAAAGCTATTACCATTAAGATCTTCGTATACTATTTTATCTTTATCTACTTTTTTTATCTTTACATTTGTAATGTATTTTATACTTTTTTCATCGAATAAATCTTCCATTAATCTTTTAGAAGGTCCGATTCCTCCTAAACCTAAATGTCCAAGGTAAGGTTCTGAAGTTATATAAGTTATAGGTACCTTAGTCCTTAGTCCTCTTTTTTTTAATTCGTAATGTAGCATTAAAGAGAATTCATAAGCTGGGCCAAAACAACTAACCCCTGGAATAGCACCTATAACAATAGGAACTGGATTATTATAAAATTCATTTAGCTTTTTATTTAACTCTTGAGAATGTTCTAAAGTACAAACGGAATAAGCATTTTCTTTTTGACCTTCTGCCTCAAAATTTAATTTAGGACCTGTTGCAATTACTAAATAATCATAATATATTTCTTTTTTACTTTCAGTTATAACTTTATTATTTTCTGGATCTATAGTTTCTGCATTTTCATTTATAAAATTTATACCAAATTTAGGTAATAAGCTATTTAGATCAATTGTAATATTTTTAGGGTTAGCCCATCCTAGTGCTACATGAGGATAGGAAGGAGTAAAACCAAAATATGGCCTTTTAGATAATATGGTAATATTAATATCTTTTGATAATTTTTTTAAATTATAAGCGGTAGAGATTCCACCTACTCCCCCACCTAATATTACTATATTTTTTTTCATAATTAATATTTCCCCCTTTCTTACTTTTATTTTAGTTTTTTATTTTTTGTTTTTTAGACTCCCATCAGTTTTAAATTATATTTTTTGTAATAAATTCCTTTTTTGATAAAATACTCATATAAATATCTTATAATTACTAACAAAATGTAATTTATAGCTTTAATTAATTTTTTTTAGCGTAAAGCATAGTTATAAAGTAAAGTATTATAATAAAAGTAGCTAATAAGTTACAATTAAAAAAGGAAAACTACTAAGGAGCAAAGTAAGAAAAATTTTCTCTTAAAAATATTTTCTTAGTCTTTAGATCTAAAGTAATTGTTTTTGAAGGATTTTTAATAAAAATGAAAAAAACTAAATAAGAAATAGCTATAAGGAGAGTGATTTATATGAAGTTAATTCCTAAAAATTCTATTTATATGCTTTTATTTTGTTTTTTAGTTTTGTTTTTTAAAGTAGAATTTAGTTTAGCTTATAGAAGTGATCAAGTTTATAGTGATCAGGTCTATATTGTTGATATAATTAAAGACACTCCTGCTTATAACTCTGATTTAAAAGTAGGTGATATTGTTTTAAAAATTAATAACTATGATATAACTGCTGATAATTATGCTACAGTTATAAGAGAAATAGTAAGACAATTAAAAGCTTTCTCTACTGTTAATACTAATTCCTCTGTTATTCTTGTTCCACTAATTGTAAAAAGAAATGATAATATAATAACAATTAATTTACAAATACCTAAAGAAAATCCAATAATTGGAATTGTTTTATCAACTAATAAGGATAACATTAATAAGGAAAATATAGAGAAAAAGATTGACTCTTTTAGTAATCCTTCTTATATAACTGATTCCCTAAACAACGAAATAAAACAAAAAAGTTTAGATTTAATAAAAAATAAGAATCTGTTTATTAATCAAAAAATAAATGTACTGGATGCCGTATTTATTGATAATTTAACTCATAAAATAACTTTTGTAGGACATTATGATCCTAAATATAATGTAGATTATATTCCTTATTATCAGATTTTAGATGAAGCTTTATCTTATCCTTATCCCTCTTTTTCTTTTGAACTAAATGAAGAAGTAAAAGATAAGCTAAAGCAAATTGAAAATAAATTTGATATTGAATTTTCAAAGATTTATAGTGACAAAGATTATGCTGCTAATTTTTTTAGGGATATTATCAATTATAACACTAATAATAATAAAAATTTTTATGTTAGAGCTAAGGAAACTAATAAGGGTATTTATTTTACTCAAGAAGAGATTTTAGAATATATTAATTGGGATCCTAAATCTAAGAAATGGGATTTCAGAACTAAAGATCAATATGATAGCTATTTTAAGCTTCAAAACTTTCTTGTTAAATTATTTTCTTTAGAAAATATAGATACTAAATATGCTGCAGCGACTCTTGGATTATGGAGATATAGAAAAGTAGCAGAAATAAATCCTAATGATTCTTATTCGCAAGCCTTTCTCCTTGAGGTTTTAGAATATTTAGATTTAATGGATTACTTTAACCAAATGAAAACTGAATATAATAAAGGCAATTTATCTCATATAGAAATAGCTAACAATTTACTTATAAAAATTTATTCTAATTTACTTAGTGGAATTCATGTAGATAATGATACTATAAATAATTTAATCAATAAAGCTATAGCAAATAAAAATTTAAGAACTGAGATTATAGATGATACTGAACTTTCTAATTTTCTAAATAAAAAATTAGAAGATATACAAAGGAAATATTTACCTACTATTATAGAAGAATTTCTTAAAGATATAAAATTAGATCTGGATACTAAACTTATTTTTAAGAATATACCTCAAAATACTTATATTTCTTATTATTTTTTTGTAGCGGATTATACATTAAAGTATATAACATCAGATAGCTTAAATTTTATATTTAGAAAAGCTGAAGAATATAATTATTTAGGGGAATTAGATCAAATGAAAAGTGGATTAGATAGATTTTATATAGAGCCTAATGAAACTAAACTTAGAATATCAAAAGATAAAACTTTTATAAAATTTGAAGGAGTGAAAATAGATATAAAATCAGAATCTCTTAATCCAAATGTTCCTAATTGGTATAAAAATATTTTAAATGAATATTCTTTAGAATTAACAAAAAACTACGAAAATTGGGCAATTAAATATCCAGCATTTCATATCTTAAGAGAAATCCAAAAAATAATTACCTTAGCTAGATTTCTAAAAAATAATAATATTAAAGTAGCTATTCCAGAATATAAAAAAGAAGATTTTACTTTTCCATCATCTTTACCTGGAACTATTAGCGGATACACTTTATACAATAAAAAATTGGATAAAATTAGTTTTATAGTTACTATAAATGGAGGAGGGATAGATTTTAGCAATAATTATAACTATAATATTGATTATATAAATAATAACGATGCTTTAGTTGATTTGGTTGTAAGTAATTTATTAGCTAAGGATGCTTTAAAGAGTGCAATAGATGGAGATTTAGAAAATGCTAGATTTTTAGCAGAGAAAAGTGCTCAAGCTATGGTCGGTTTAATTGATAAAAATTTATTACCTAATTTACCTAATATATCTATTGAAAAATTTATAAATAAAAATTTAAATCAATACTCTATAGGTACTTTAGCTACTATGGATAAAGAGGTTCAAGATACTATTAATTATTCATTATCTAATTACTACTTTTATAAACAAGTTATTCTTAATAATGATAATGATTATGATATTGAAAAAGTCCAAAGGCAAATGGAAAATTCTAAAAAAGGACTTACCAAATTATATCAATTACTATCCTATTATGAATCCCAGAAAATAGATTTACCTACCCTATATTCTAAGGTAAAAGATTTTCAAAAACAAGAAGGAAATAATTTATATGTTGATATAAATGAATTAAAGAAACCACTTACTAAAATTGATAACTACTCTCAAAACAACCAATTAAATAACCAGTTAAATGATCAACAAAAAAATCAACAAAATAAACCAGATGATTCTAAAAATAAAGAACCAAGTAAGAATAAATTAATTAATAAAATTATACCTGATGATATAGAAAAAGAAATTATAAAAGAAGAAATAGCTAAATTATATAAGGATTTAGAAATAACCAAAAATAACCTAAATTTATTAAATAAAAGTATGTTAGAAAATTTAAAAGAATTTAATGAATGGACAAATAAAACGGAGCAAGCTATAAAGAATAGCCAAGATAGATTTAAAGAAATTCTAAAAGATTCATTAACAGATGCATTATTTGATATAACCCTTGACTATTTTAAAGATATTCCTGCTAGAAAATCTGAGATAGAAAGATTTAAACAATTATTAGATGTAGAAGATTTTGCTAGTTCTGCTTATAAAGATGAGCATTCTTGGGAAAGCATAGCAGAATGCTTTGTTAAAGCAGTACAAGCTTGGCCTGATATAGAAAAAGTACCAGCTTTTGGTATATCCAATGAAATTAAAAATTTATCTAAATACCTTTATCATCTTGTTAATACTGGTTTTGATGTATATACTATATACATTCAATTTCAAAAAATGAAAGAATTAGAAAGGAATATAAAAATTTATTCCGAAGCTGTTAATAAAATGAAAAAACATATAGATAATACTAATGATAAAATAAAAGAACTTCAAAAGCTACTTGATAATATCAATAGTAATAATTAAAATACATGGATATTCCATTTATAATATTTTTGATTACTTATATATTTATTTCAATAGGTCGGGTGCCTTTTTTTAGGGTAGATAGAACAGGGATATCTATTATTGGTGCAACTTTATTAATATTATTTAATGTAATATCTATTAATGAAGCATACTTAGCAATAGATTATAAGACGATAATAATTTTATTTGGTATGATGGTTTTAATAGCTAACTTAAGACTTTCTGGATTTTTTCATATTTTACTAAATTTTATAGTAAAAAACATTAAAGACCCTAAAAACTTTCTTTATATTTTGGTATTTACAAGTGGCATATCTTCTGCGTTCTTTGTTAATGACACAATATGCCTTATTTTTACTCCTTTTGTTATAGAAATATCAAGAAAATTAAATCTTAACCCTAAACCTTATTTATTAGCATTAGCTATGTCATCTAATATTGGAAGTGTAGCTACTATTACTGGTAATCCCCAAAATATAATTATTGCTTCTTTTGCTTCTATTAATTATTCCGATTTTTTTATTAAAATGTTTCCTATAACCTTAATTAATTTACTTACAGCTATTTTGTTAATCCAATTTTTTTATAAAGAAGATCTTACATTAGATTTTAAAAATATAGATAATCAATCTAAACAAATAAAATATAGATATAATAAGGCTCTTTTAATAAAATCTTCTATTGCGGCTTTATTAACTATAATTCTATTCTTTTTAAATGTACCAATGTATATAGTTTCTATTTTTATTGCAAGTTTCTTGCTAATTACTAGAAGAATTAAACCCGAAAAGGTATATAACTTAATAGATTTTAGTCTTTTAATACTTTTTATCTGTTTATTTGTAATAATAAAGGGAAGCGAAAAATCAATTATATTTATGGATTTAATGAGTTATATGAAAAATATAATAGATACTCCTTTGGAATTAGTTATATCTACAGTTATTTTATCCAATTTAGTTAGTAATGTACCTGCTGTTTTGGTATTAAAGGAAATTGTTAATAATTTGACTATTGATCAGAATAAATGGTATTATTTATCAATGGCATCTACTTTAGCTGGTAATTTAACTATCTTTGGATCAATTGCTAATATTATAGTTATAGAGTTAGCCTCTTCTAAGGTAAAAATTAATTTTTTAGAATATATAAAAATAGGTATTCCTTTAACTATCATTACTGTTGCTATTACTTATTTTTATCTTTCATTATTTTAGTTTATCTAAATTTTTATTTTTTATTTTAATATTATTCAGTAAAAGTGATTTTTCTTCTTCTAGCAAATGGTGGGATTTCATCTACATTAAAACTAATAGATTGTTTTACACTAGAAGCCCCAAATATTTCAGTTTTTGAGGAAGAAAACATGTTAGAAATATTAGTATTTTCTGAGAAATCAGTAGCAATTAATATAACTTTTACTTCATTTTTAAGATTTTCATCTATAGTTGCACCAAATATAATTTTAGCATCTGGATCTACTGATTGATATATTATATTAGCGGCTTTATTAACTTCACTTAATGTTAAATCACTTCCACCTATAACGTTAAATAATACTCTTTTAGCTCCTTCAACTTTTACCTCAAGTAAAGGACTATCAACAGCTTTAGCAGCAGCATCTTCGGCTTTGTTTTCTCCTTTTGCAGTACCAATTCCCATCCAACAATTACCTGAATCTTTTAAAATTGCTTGGATATCCGCAAAATCTATATTAATTAATCCTGGTTTTAGTATTATTTCTGTTATTCCTACTACCCCTTGCTTAATAACATTATCAGCTAATTTAAAAGAATCTAATAAAGTAGTAGCTTCATCTGCAATTGAAAATAATTTATCATTAGGTATAACAATCATAGCATCAACATTGGGTTTTAAATTAGTGATTCCTTCTTCTGCTATTATTTTTCTTATTTTACCTTCAAAAGAGAATGGTTTAGTAACAATAGCAATGGTAAGGATTCCTAATTCCTTAGCAATAGAAGCAATGATAGGACTTGCGCCTGTACCTGTTCCTCCACCCATTCCAGCAGCAATAAATATCATATCTGCTCCTTCTATTAGTTTCCTTATTTCATCTTTACTTTCTTCTGCAGCTTTCTTTCCTAATTCTAAATCACTTCCTGCTCCTAAACCCTTTGTAGTATTTTTACCAATATGAACTTTTATAACCTCATCAGGTAAATTTATCAAAGCTTGCGCATCAGTATTTATAGCTATATAATCTACTCCTTTGATCCCATCTTTTACTAATCTATGAACAGCATTAGATCCTCCACCACCAACCCCTATAACCTTTATATTAGTAAATCTTACATCCATTTTTTTCTTTAAAAAAATGGACTCAGGTTTATCGTTAGATTTATCAATAATTTTTTCATCCTCAAAAATTGTTTTATTTTCCTTATTACTATTTGGAGTACTACTAATTAAATTGGGATTCTTTGAAGATTCTTTTAGATTTTGATCATTTTTAATTTGTTCTTCTTGATACTCCATAAAATACCTCCCATTTAGTATTATTTACTTTATTTTAGAAATTAAACTCCTCTAACTTGAAGTAATTCTTGAATTTTATCTTGACCTTTCATTAACTCTCCTAAATCCCTATAATACTTTGAGATAGTATAAGGATCATTATAGTAAGTAGTTGCTTTAACTATAGCTTTTGCTACTTTTAAAGGATTAGAAGATTTAAATATACCAGAACCTACAAATATTCCATCTACTCCTAATTGAATAACTAATGAAGCATCAGCAGGTGTGGCTATACCACCAGCAGCAAAATTAACTACCGGTAATCTACCCAGCTGAGCAACCATTTTAACAAATTCTAAAGGTGCTCCTAATTCCTTTGCTTTTGAGTATAATTGATCTTCAGAAAGATTTTGAAGTTCTTTTATTTGATTATTAATAGTTCTAATATGTTTAACAGCTTCAATGACGTTACCAGTACCTGCTTCTCCTTTAGTTCTTATCATTACAGCACCTTCTGCTATTCTTCTTAGAGCTTCTCCTAAATCTCTTGCACCGCAAACAAAAGGTACGCTAAATTTATGTTTATTAATATGATGTTCACTATCTGCAGGAGTTAATACTTCACTTTCATCAATAAAATCTACTCCAATAGCTTCTAATATTTGAGCTTCTGCAAAATGCCCTATTCTAACTTTAGCCATTACCGGAATAGTTATAGCTTCCATTATTTTATAAATTAGTTCAGGATCAGTCATTCTTGCTACTCCCCCACTAGCTCTAATATCAGCAGGGATTTTTTCTAAAGCCATAACAGCTACTGCTCCCGCTTCTTCTGCTATCTTTGCCTGCTCAACACTACTTACATCCATTATAACTCCGCCTTTTAACATCTGAGCTAAACCAGATTTAACTAACCATGTTCCATATTCCTTCTTATTTATCTCATCTTTTTCATAAGGCCTATCCCATATAGGTAAGAACATATTTAAACCCCCTTTTTGTATCTATATTTTTTTTATTATTTTTAAGAAGCTTTTCTTTCTTCCAATTTTTCTAACCTTATTAATATATCATTAATAACTTGTTTGTCATTTATAGCTTCTTCTAACCTTACCCTAAGCTGGATATAATTTTCAAATAAATTATTTAATTTTTTGTCAAAATTATCCATTAAAGAAAGAAAGTCAAAAATAATCTTATCTATTCTTTTATTAAATTCATCAGAAATAGTATTAATTCTATTATTAAGTTCGTTAACTTTAGTATCTATCTTATTATTAAGTTCAGTAACTTTAGTATCTATCTTATTGTTAAGTTCATTAAATTTAGTATCTATTTTATCATTTAGTTTCTTATCAAGATCATTTATTTTATTTGTAAGTTTTTCATTAAGATTATCTATCTTTTTGTTAAGTTCAGTTACATTTAGATCTATTTTTTTATTTAATTCGCTTACGTTAAAATCT
Organism: Deltaproteobacteria bacterium; assembly: GCA_028276365.1. Lineage (GTDB taxonomy): Bacteria > DRYD01 > DRYD01 > DRYD01 > DRYD01 > CAKZQG01. The sequence continues at coordinate 18,662 of JAPYWL010000007.1, forward strand.
ATCTTTTTATTCAACTCACTTACATTAAAATCTATTTTTTTATTAAGTTCATCTACTTTAGCATCTATCTTATTGTTAAGTTCATTAAATTTAGTATCTATTTTATCATTTAGTTTTTTGTCAAGATCATCTATTTTATTATTAAGTCTTTCGTTAATATTATCTATTTTGTTTTCAAGATTCGATACTCTGTTTTCAAGGCTTAGCATTCTACCTTCAATACTGGACATTCTTTCATTTATTGATTGTATAGCTAATTTAAAGCCTTCTAATTGACCACTAACTTGATTTTTAAAATCTTTAAAATCATTTCTAATTTCTGAAAGGATAGTATCTTTAATAAGTTTTAATAATTCATCTTTAATAGATAAAAAATCCATCAAAAGATCCCCCTATATGAATATTATATATTAACATTAATATCTCCTTTATGTAAAAAATATGTGTTACTATAAATTTGGATAGAGATTAAATTTTTTAAACCAGTTAATAAGTTTTTCTTTTCTAGTTGAATTATCTTTAGGTAAGATAATAGGTCTACCTCTGCCATCAAAAATTATTCCCACTACCCCACCCCTAACTTTTTTACTAAATGGAACTTTTTCATTATACAATTGAAATTTTCTGTGTAAAAATGTTATATTAACAGTAGCTTCTCCATTTATAGGTAGTATAATAATATCTCCAAAATTAAGAGTTATATTGTATTCTTTATTTTGATAATCAATGACCTTGGCTTCTAAGATTTTAGTACCTTCTTTTTCTAGTCCTACAGGGGCTATACAAGTACCTAAATATACTAAGCAATCTTTTTCAAATACTTGAGTGGCAGCTTCCTCATGAACAACAGATAAAACCCCTAAATGAGGCATCATAAATATACTATCTACTGTTAGCAAAGTAAATCCTTCGGGTTCAAAAGCATCTATCATCATTAAAGCAGATTGATTTCTTCTAGGAGCATGTGAAAGTACTCCCCCACTTCCTACTATCATATCTAATTCCATCATATTTATTATACTTTCCTTTTTAGATTGGTTAAATACATCAGAAATAGTTCTTTCTTTTTGAACTCCTTTTAAACCTACTGCGAGCTTTAGATGTTGATCAAAAGATAATCTTAAAGCTTCTCTACAAATAGCTTGTTCTATCATTAGATCTTCTAGTAAGAATGGGATTGTAGTAGGCCTTATCATCTTATTTTTTATAGCGTTTCTAAGTTTTACTATATCTATGTCAAAAGGGATCCACCTTAAAACATTATTTATTCCAGCATCCTTGAGTACTTGAGCTATAGAATAACTCATTCCGTAATTAGCACTAACACTTCTGTTAAATATCCATTGAGCATTCTGTAGTTCATCATACTGCTTAATAACAGAGAATACATCAGTAGTAGCTCCTCCTATATCTACACCTACTACATTTATATCATTTTTTTTAGCGATTTTTTGCATAATGAGTCCCACAGCAGCTGGGGTGGGCATTATCTCTACATCTGTCATATTCATTAATTTTTTATATCCAGGGGCTTGAGCCATAACGTGCTCTAAAAATAAATCCTGAATTATTAATCTTGTTGGTTGTAAATTTTCTTCTTCTAAAGTAGGTCTTAAATTCTCAGTTATTTTTAATTCCACCACATTAGAGAGAATTCTTTTAATTTCTTCAGTAGCTAATTTATTACCTGCAAATATAACAGGTAAGTTATAAGTAATACCTAATCTTGGTTTAGGTTTAGCTGCTGCTATTATTTGTGCCATTTCAACCACGTGCTTAACAGTACCACCATCAGTGCCACCAGCTAATAATATTATATCTGGTCTTAATTCTCTTATTTTTTCTATTCTTTCAAAAGGCTTTCTACCATCATTAACAGCAAAAGAATCTAAAACAATAGCACCTCCACCTAAAGCTGCACGTTCAGCACTTTCTGTTGTCATTTCTTTTACTACTCCAGCTACTACCATTTGTAATCCTCCACCAGCAGAAGAAGTAGAAACATACAAATCTACACCCTCATCGTTTTTATGAGGTTTAATTAAATCTGTTTTGGAATCGTTTAGTATTTTTCTTTTCCTTAATTCTTCTACTTCTTTAAAAGCGTTTAAAACTCCAATGGTAACATCTTCAATAGGGGCTTCAACGGTAGTAGGAGCTTCACCTCTAGTAACTAATCTATATTCCCCGTTTGGTTGTTTTTCTATTAATATAGCTTTTGTAGTAGTAGATCCACAATCTGTTGCTATTATGCTTTTTATTTCATCTTTATTTATATTTTTCATATTTTCTCCCCCTTTAAATTAATTATTTATATATTTTATATTTTTTCATAAACTTCTATTTATCCTTTTAGGTAAGATCATCACATAATTTAATTATTTTACTAAAATTTCTTTTTTAATTACTTTTAAAATTACTTTTAAAATTATTTTTAAGTTTTCTTTAAAGGGAAATAATACAAAATAACAAAGAATAAAAAGAGAAAGAAATAATTAAAGAAAAGGGTGATTTAGATGATATACACTAAAGATTATGGTTTAACAAATGTGATAGCGATGGTATTAGCGGGCGGAGAAGGTACGAGATTATTTCCATTAACTAAGGAGCGAGCTAAACCAGCAGTACCCTTTGGTGCTAGATATAGAATAATAGATTTTGTACTAAGTAATTTAGTAAATAGTGGAATATTAAAGATAAATGTATTAACTCAGTATAAAGCTCATTCATTAATAAAACACTTACAAACTAATTGGGATATAAATTCTCGGTTTGGATTTTATGTTAATGTAGTACCTCCACAAATGAGGATAGGTAAAATATGGTTTAGAGGTACTGCAGATGCTATATATCAGAATCTTAATTTAGTATTTGATGAGCAGCCGGAATTAGTTATTGTTTTTTCAGCAGATCATATATATTTAATGGATATAAAAAAAATGATAGAATATCATATTCAAAAGAACGCAGATATTACTATAGCTACATTTCCTATTCCAGTTGAGGAAGCTAGCAGATTTGGATTAATGAAAATAGATAATGATAACAGGATAATAGATTTCTCAGAAAAGCCTAAAGATCTAGAGATAGTTGATTCTTTTAAAATAAATGATAATCAAGTACTTGCTTCAATGGGGAATTATATATTTAATAGGGATGTATTAATAAAGATGTTAGAAAATGATGCTTTAAGAGATACGAGTCATGATTTTGGAAAAGATATCATCCCTGAAAGTATAAAATTATATAAAGTTTATAGTTATAATTTTGAAGAGAATACAATTCCTGGGTCAAGTAATAAGCCATATTGGAGGGATGTTGGAACAATAAGGTCATACTATGATGCTTCTATGGAGTTATTATTACCTAATCCTCCCTTGGATTTGTATAATCCTTATTGGCCTGTTTATACTGCTTACTCTAATTTACCTCCTACTAAAATATTAGGTAAAAATGTTAATATACAAGATTCCATTATATCTGAAGGTTGTATAATTAATGATAACGTATATATCAAGAATTCTATCATTTTCCCTAAATGTGTTATAAATGATAATGTAAGAGTAGAAAATTCAATTGTTATGGATGGATGTATTTTAAAGAGAGATGTACGTGTTGTAAATACTATTTTAGATAAAGGGGTAATAATAGAAGAAAACATATCAATAGGAGAAAATTTAGAAGAAGATAAAGAGAAATATTTTAGTTTTGATAATATAATTGTTATAAATAAAGGGTTAAAAATAGATAAAGAAACTATAGCTAAATTAATACAAAAACCTATTTATTTTTAAAGAATAAAAGGGATTAGAAAAAAAATAATGAATACTAAAAATAGTGTAAGTATTGGATTAGGGGGAAAAATCTATGACTATTCATCAAAAAACTAGTTTAAAAGATTGGCAAACGGAGATAAAGCCTCAGTGGTGTCCAGGTTGCACTTACTTTGCTGATTTACAAGCTATATATAAAGTAATAATAGATCTAAATTTTGATCCTACAAATTTTGTTTTAATAGGTGGAATAGGATGTACAGGTAGAATTACTAGTTATGTAAATACTTATACGATTCATACTTTACATGGTAGACCTTTGCCAGTTGCTGTAGGCTTTAAATTAGCTAATCCTAAGATGAATGTAGTAGTGGTTAGTGGGGATGGAGATTTATTTGCTATAGGAGGTACCCATTTTATACATACTGCTAGAAAAAATATAGATATAACAGTTATAATGTTTGACAATTTTGTATATGGATTAACTAAGGGGCAAGCTTCACCTACTTCACCTCTTAATTTACAAACCTCAACGACTCCTACAGGAGTAAAAGAGGTACCAATAAACCCACTTGTAATAGCTATTTCTAGTGGAGCTACATTTGTATCACAAGCTTTTGCTTTAGATGTTAATGATACATTTAATATAATTAAACAAGCTATTAATCATAAAGGATTTTCATTTGTTAATATTCTTTCTCCCTGTATAACTTATTATAGAATGGAAGATTTAAAGTCATTTAAAACTAAAGTAAAAAAACTTGAGAATCATGATTTTAGCGATATAAATTTGGCATTATCTAGAGCTTTTAGTGATCATTTATCAGTAGGAATCTTTTATAAAAAAGAAGATAAAACTTATGAGGAACAAGTTTTAAATGGGAATATTCCAATAGAAGTGGATATAACTCAATTACCAAAAGAAAAAATCCAAAAAATGATAGATGCTTATAGTTAATTTAAAAACTTATGAAATTTATTAATGGTTTATGGGTATGTTTAAAAAGGTATTAATAGCAAATAGAGGAGAAATAGCTGTAAGAGTTATTAAAGCTTTAAGGGAATTGGGGATAAAAGCAGTTGCTATTTATTCTCAAGCAGATAAACAAGCTTTACATGTTAAATTAGCGGATGAAGCTTATGATTTAGGGGATCCTTTACCTGTTAATAGTTATTTAAATATTGATAAAATAATAGAGATTGCTAAAAAAGCAAAAGTAGATGCTATACATCCAGGGTATGGTTTTTTATCTGAGAACTCTACATTTGCAAAAGCGGTAGAAGATAATAATATAAAATTTATAGGGCCAAATTATAAAATAATAGAATTATTAGGAGATAAGATAGTTTCAAAAGAAACAGCAGCTAAAGCAGGAATACCTGTAAGTTTAAGCATAAATATATCAGATTATAATGAAAAAATCTTAAAAGAGATAGAAGAAAAAATTGGTTTTCCTTTGATGATAAAAGCCTCTAAAGGTGGAGGAGGTAAAGGAATAAGAATAGTTTATGATAAAAATTTATTAAAAGATTCTTTAGAAGCAGCACAAAGGGAAGCTTTAAACGCTTTTGGGGATAAAAGTGTTTATGTAGAAAAATATTTTGAAAACCCAAGACATATTGAAGTTCAAATTATAGGAGATGAGTATAGTAATATAGTTCATTTATATGAAAGGGAATGTTCTATTCAAAGAAGATTTCAAAAAATAATAGAAGAAACTCCTTCTCCCACTATAGATAATGAAACTAGAGAAAAAATAACCCAAGCTGCTAAAAAAATAGCACAATATGTAGGTTATTATAATGCAGGTACTGTTGAATTTATTGTAGATAAAAATAATAATTTTTATTTTTTAGAAGTCAATACTAGATTACAAGTAGAGCATCCAATAACTGAAATAGCTACAAATATAGATATAGTTAAAACACAGATATTAGTGGCAATGGGTAATAAATTACCTTTTAATCAGGAAGAAATAAAACAGAATTTACATGTGATAGAAGCAAGGGTTAATTCCGAAGATCCTGAAAATAATTTTATTCCTTCTCCTGGACAAGTTAAAGTTCTTAGGTTTCCTTATTTTGTAAAGGATATAAGAATAGATACTTATTTACAAGAGAATTCAATTATTCCTCCTTATTATGATTCATTAGTAGCTAAAGTAATAGTATGGGATAAAAGCAGGATAAATGCAATAAATAAAATGATTTTAGCTTTAAAAAATTTTATTATCTTACCTATAAAAACTAATAAAGATTTTATAATAGATATTTTATCTCATCCTGAATTTATAAATGCTAATATACATACTAATTTTATACCAGATAATATGAAAAATTGGAAATATCAGAATAATATAACTTATGAATCTAATTTAAGTAGTATAGCTGCTTATTTAATTAATAAGGTAAATAAAGAAAATTTAAAGAAGAAAGAATTGATAATTAAAGGAACTAAAGAAAAAACAAATAATATGATTTATTCTCCATGGTATGTATAATTTAGTTTTATTTGGAGGTTTTAAGAAATGAGTATATTAAATAAATTAAAAGAGGGGCTAAAAAAAACAAAGGAATTATTATTTACAGACGTAAGGGATTTAATAAAGAATAAGCAAATTGAGAAATTAACGCCGGAATTTTGGGAGAATTTGGAAGAAAAATTAATAAAAGCGGATGTAGGGGTTAATATTGCTAATTCCATTATAAATAATTTAAAAAATGTTATAAAAAAGATAAAAGATGATAATCAAGTTATAAATGAGATAGAAAAAGATTTAGTAATGTTATTAAGTATTCCTTATGAAACTGATGATATTTATTATCCTTTGGTTAATAGAGTTAGTAATTATCCATTAGTAGTATTGGTTGTAGGCGTAAATGGAACAGGTAAGACGAGTTTTATAGCTAAGTTAGCTAATTATTATTTATCAAAGAATTTAAGTGTAATAATAGGAGCGGGTGATACATATAGAGCAGCTGCTATTGAGCAGCTAAATGTTTGGGCTAATAGGTTAAATGTACCTATAGTAAAGCAAAGTATAGGGGCTGATAGTGCAGCTGTTGCTTATGATACTGTTAATAGTGCAATAGCTAAAAATATTGATATAGCTATTATAGATACTGCAGGTAGAATGCATAATAAAAATAATTTAATTCAAGAATTACAAAAAATAGAAAAAGTTATAAAAAAACATCATTTAGAATTACCTCAAGAAAAAATATTGATTTTGGATTCTACATATGGACAAAATAGTATTCAACAAACTAAAGTTTTTACAGAAGCTATAAAGCTAACAGGTGTAGCTATAACTAAATTAGATACTTCAAGTAAAGCAGGTTTCATATTTTCCATTACTAGTAATTTAGGTATTCCAATAAAATTCATTACTTTTGGAGAAAATGTTGAAGATATCCAACCTTTTGATCCTTCTCAATTTGTTAAAAATTTACTTTACGATTAATATCTATATAAGAATGATAAGTATTTTTTATTAAAATCTTGTTATCAATTTGTTTAAAATATTTAAAATTTGGATATAATAAATTAAGAAGAAAATATTTTTTTTGAAAAACTTCTATTATGATAAAAGATACAAAGGATTTAAAGAATATAAATAATGAAATAGTACTAAAAATACCTTCAAAGGAGAATTTTTTAGTAATTGCGAGATTATTAGTATCAGGATTATTATCAGAATATGATATAAATATAGAGAAAATAGAGGATATAAAGTTAATTTTAAACGAAGCAGCATCTTTATTAATAACTGAACCAATAAATGATATAGAAATAATAGTAAGATGGGAAGAACTAAATAATTCTATTAAGTTAGTTATAACTATAACTTCAAAAGATATAGATAAAATGATTATTAATAATTTAATGAAAGCGGGATTAAGGATACATATTTTAAACTATTTGTGTGATAAATTTTCTATAGAAAATAATGGAAGTATTTTTATAATAAAATTAGAAAAAATAGTTCAGTATGAGCATACAAAGTTTAAACTAAACGAACCTTAAATTTAATTTAGTTTTACTAACTTTAATTTTTTTTCTTTATTTATTTTTGAGTTTTTTTTAACACTTTTTTTACATAATTTCATTAAAATATATTTTTGGTAATATAAAATAAAATTAAGTTTATGAAATAAATTACAAATTAGTATAAGGAGGGAAATTTTTATGGATAAAGTGATAGTAAATTCAAGTCAGACAGTTAGTTATAATAATGGCAAGGAAAATAATCAAAATACTTCAAATAAAGAAATAAAATATGAAATAAAAAATTTTAAAGCTTCAAGAAATAATTATGTAAGGAGAATATCTACACTTGGAATTTTAATATATTCATTTTCTAAAGCTTTAGGTAAATATGAATGAAAAAATAACCAAAAGGTAGCTATATAAAAAATAATTAAAAAAATAGGTAGGAAAAATAAATAGAAATGTATAACTAAGAAATAGAGGTATGTAAAAAATGTTTTTTTTAAAAAAACAAAAAGATAGTTCAAAAGTAAGTGAAAAAGAATTTTGGAAATTTAGGGGTAAGAATTGTCCTTTTGCTAAAAAAGTTAAGAAAGTTAAGGATAATAAAGTAGTAGATATATATATGTGTTATGGGTATTTAGAAAAATTTGAATTAGATAGTAATTTTGAGATTTGTAAGAAATGTACAGTTCCTGAGGTAATAACAACGAATAAGACAGTTTGTAAGAATTTAGCTGCTTTGGATATGAAAGGAAAAAATGGGACTACAAGGTACTATTGTTTGGTTTTAAAATTAAAGGATTTACAAGTAAGTAGGTGTTTGCCTCAATATTGTAATTATTATGAACTTAGACCCCAAGATCAACAATTTATATAATCTATTAATCTCTAAGATAGAGAGTAATCATGATATAGTAGAGAGGGCTTTTAAAGTTGCTTATAATTCTCATTTAAATCAGTATAGAGCTTCAAATGAACCTTATATAATTCATCCTTTAGAAGTAGCTCTTATATTAACTGATTATTTTGATGATTATATAACTATAAGTGCTGCATTATTACATGATATTGTTGAGGATACTAATACGAACTTAGAAGATATATACAGCTATTTTGGTGATCAAATTGGATTTATTGTAGAAAGTCTAACTAAATTACAAAAATTATTCCCAAAAATAAAACAGATATTTAATCAGGAGTTAAAAAATGTGGATAATGAAAAAAAAGAACTAAGTTTAGCAAATTTAAGGAGATTATTTATAAGCACTGCTAAAGATATAAGGGTTATAGCTATTAAATTAGCTGATAGATTACATAATCTAAGAACTTTAAATTATTTAAGTGAAGATAAGCAAAAACGAATAGCTCAAGAAAGCTTAGATTTTTATGTACCTATTGCTCAGAAATTGGGTATATGGAAGATAAAATCTGAGATGGAAGATTTAGCTTTTTATTATCTTAATCCTGAAGAATATAAAAGAATAGAAAATTACATCCAACATACTAAAGAACTCATAATAAAAAATCATGAAAATATAATAAGAACGATTCAAGAGAAATTAAAATCAGAAAATATAGAAGCGTCTATAAAAAGTAGGATAAAAACAGTTTATAGTGTTTATAATAAGATGGTAAAAAGAAAAGTACCTTTAGATGAAGTAATGGATATAGGAGCAATTAGAATAATAGTAAATGATATAAAAGAGTGTTATGTGGTTTTAGGAATAATTCATTCATTATGGATGCCTATACAAGATAGAATAAAAGATTATATAGCTAAACCTAAACCTAACGGATATCAATCTTTACATACTGTAGTATATAATGGATATCCAATAGAAATACAGATAAGAACAAAGGAAATGGATTACGTAGCAGAATATGGAATAGCTTCTCATTGGAAATATAAAGGGATCAAAGATTTTGGAGAATATGAAAAAATAATAGAAAATTGGAAGAAAAATATAGAAGGGATTGAGGACCTTAAAGAAGAGGGAATAAAGCAAGAGATATTAAATACGACAGTTTTTGTTTTTACTCCTAAGGGGGATTGTATAGATCTACTTGAAGGTTCTACTCCAATTGATTTAGCTTATAAGATTCATACAGAAGTAGGTAATAAGTGTATAGGAGCTAAAGTTAATGGTAGGCTTGTTAATCTAAATTATATTTTAAAAAGTGGGGATATAGTAGAAATAATTACTTCTAAAAATGCTACACCTAATTTAGAGTGGTTAAAAATTGCAAAAACAAACTATGCTAAAGCTAGGATAAAACAATTCCTTAAGAAAAAAAATAAGCAAGAATATATAAAAAAAGCTAATGATATTCTTAATGAAATAATAAGATATTTATATAAAGTTTTTAATTTAGAAAGTCTAAAGGAAATATCTAAGGAAGTCAAAGAACTAATTGAAATTAATAAATTGATAAATTTAGTTTATGAGAATTATTATAAAAATGCTTTTAAAGATATAGAGGATTTCTTAATAGCAATTGGTTTTGGAGATATAAAGAAAATATCAATTGAAAATAGGGTAAAAGAGGTTTTTATTTCTATTTTTGAAAAAAACAATATAAATTTAAATAAATCAAAAGATGAAGCATATTTGGTAAGTACTAATAAAACTAATTCGATTATAAATTTAGCTACCTTAAAAGAAGGAGTTTTATATAAATTTGCCAAGTGTTGTAGCCCTGTTTATTCTGATGAGATTGTAGGGTTTATTACTAGAGGAAATGGAATATCTATACATAAAAGAAATTGTAAAAATATAGAATACTATATTAATAATGGTAATGTTAATAATATTATTCAATTAAATTGGGATGATATAAAAAGTAACATTAGAGTGGAAATAAATATATTATCTAAAGATAGAAAAGGGTTATTACAAGATATTTTAAAAAATATTTCAGATAAGACTATAAATTTATTAACTTGTCAGGCTCAGGTAAATAATAGCTCTTTAGCTAATATTCGATTAATATTAGAAGTTCCTAAAAATTTTGATATTAAAAACATCCATGACTCTATTAAATCAAAATTTAAGGAAGTAATAAATATAGAATATAAAATATAAAATTTCTTCTTTTAATTCCCCTATGGGTAAGCTAAATTAAGGAAGGAGGTATATTTACTCCAGTATAATAATTAGGTAAAAAAATAAGAAATCCTTCATAATAAAAAAAACTGTTAATGTGAATTCTTAGAGTAAGCTTTATTAGATAAATAAATTTAAGCATGGATAAATTAAAAAAAAATATTTATTTTTATTTTGTTTTAGTAATAGTTTTATTTTTTTTTATTTTAGCTAAAAATGATTTAACTAATTTAAATAGTAGCATTACTGATGAATTAATTTATACTATAAAAAATGATGATTTAGTAAAATTTAGGGAATTATATTCAAAATATAACACTAAAATTTATGAAATAAGAAATAACAAAAATCAAAATATAATACATTTAATATGTTTAAATAATTCGGTTAATATTTTGAAAGAAATAGTAGATAAAGTAGATAATAAGTATTTAATGGAATATGATAATTCAGGTAATTATCCATTAAAGTATGCTATAATAAAGGATAATGTAGAAATAGTAAGGATTTTAGTAAAGAAAGTAGATAAGGAGCAGAGGGATAAATTTTTGGGATTTACTCCATTTTTAGTTGCTGTGTTCTCTAATAAATTAGAAATACTAAAAATATTATATGAGAATAATTGTGATGTAAATGCAGTTGATTTACAGTTTCAAAATAATGCTCTTTTTTGGGCTACTAGGAAGTATAATTTAGAAATTATTAAGTACTTAGTAAATGAATTAAAAATGGATTATAACCATAAAGATAGTGAAGGTAGTACTATATTTTTTGAAGCTTGTAGTTCTTTTATTAATGATAAAAATAAGTGTTTTGAAACTTTAGAATATTTATATTCTTTAAATAATAACTTTATTAATATACCAAATGATGAGGGAATATATCCTATTATGATATCTATTTACAATTACAATTTACTTCCTTTAACTTTTATTATAACTAAAGATAAAAATTCAATATTTATCAAAGATAAGGAAAATCAAAATATATTAGACTATTTAATACTAACTGATAACGAGGAAGCTATAAAAAATGTAATAAAAATATTAAAAGAATATTATTTAAAGGAAGATTTAGTAAAATTATTAAATGATTCAAAATTTTTCAATTTAATAAAGACTAATTCATTAAAAAAAGAAGAAAGAAAAATTGTAAAGAAATATATCGATATAATATTAAGTGAAATTTATAATTAAAGCTATATTAAGGCTATTATATTTATGGAAAATATTTTTATATTTAAGGATACCATAATAGCTATTTTTATAGTAAGTTTTATAATAGGGATAATGGGGAGTATTGTGGTATTAAGGAATATCTCGTCAATAGCTGGTAGTGTATCTCATGCTATTTTAGGATCAATAGGATTAGCTAATTTTTTTAATCTAAACCCCTATATAATTAATATTCCATTTGGAATTTTTATTGGATTAATATTTTTCTATATAAAAATTATATTAAATAATAAGGATGAAGGTATAGCTTCAATAATATGGTCTTTAGGTGCAGCTTTAGGTATAATTTTACTTCATTTATCTAAAAATAAATCCTTGGCTGTATCTACTTATTTATTTGGTAATATCTTGCTAATTAATTCTTTTGACAATTTAGTAAATTTTATTTTGTTAATATTAGTGTTATTATTTTTAATTACATTTGGGGAGGAGATAAAAATAACTATTTTTGATGAAGAATATGCTAAAACTTTAAATTTAAATACAAATTTCATAAATTTAATTTTTTATGTTTTACTTTCATTAAGTGTAGTCATATTAGTTAAGAGTTTAGGAATAATCTTATTAATATCGTTGTTTGCTATTCCTTCATTAATAGCTAATAAGTTTTCTAAAAACTTTTATACCTTGATATTATTTTCAGTATTTATTTCATTGGTAAGTTTTATTTTGGGATTTATAATAGCTTTTAAATTTGATTTACCTTTATCTTCTATAATAACTTTAATATTAATTATTTTATTTTTACTTAGTAATTATATTAGTATTTTCATTAAAAAGGATATCAAAAACTAAACCCTCAAGCAGAGTTATATTTGTAATATAGATGTTTATAGGTTTAATAATATTTAATAAAGTAATTATAAATATGAAAGCATTTTTAATAGTATCACCTCTATTTTTTAAATCCCAAAAAATAGATTCAATTTCATTACTATTTTTATCCTTTATAAAGGAATAAAATTCAATTATATCGTAAAATTTTACTTCTTTAAGGAAAATATAATTTTTATGAAAATTTATTAGAAAATTATCTATTTTATTATACAAGAAATCATCTATTTTAAAAGCTATGTAAAAAAATATTCCTAAAATTAGTATTACAGAAGATAAAATAAAACTTAAAATTAATAAATAAATTTTAAAATTAATATTAAAAACCAAGAACCAGATAAAACAGAAGATTAAAAAAAATAGGATAAAAACAAAAAAGATATAAAGCCCTTTTGTTAAAAAATTAAAAATTTTTTCAATTAATAATATTCTTCTAAGAAAATTAAATAAAAATAATTTAAAGAAATTAAGAGGTAGATAATAATTATTATATAAAGTTAAATTAGCTAAAAATAAAAATATTTTTTTGTTTAATACATTTAGTTTTTGAAATATTTTAAATTTTTCTAAGGAAAAGAATAAGCTAACGAAGCTTCCTCCTACTAAGATAACATTTTCTATATCCTTAATATCTTGATTATTAAGAATATTATTTAAATCAATTTGATTATTAAAATAAACTGCTCCTGTATTAAGTAAGATTTTATTTATATAATTATTTTTTTTAATAGTTATTTCAGTACTAGCTCCTCCTAAATCTACTAAAGTAAAATTATCTATATTAGTTATTAATTTATTTACCCCTTTAAATACCAATTCAGATTCCTTTTCTTGAGTAATTATTTCAAAATTATATAGTGTTACTTTTTTTTTATATTTTTTTTCCAAAAAAAGTTTTAAATTTTGTAATTCTTTATTATTTAAATCTATTATTTTTTTAATATAATATTGATAATCAGTATTTCTATAGAATTCAGTACCTACTGATTTTATATAAAAATGTTCAATATTTTTGTTATTTTTTATAAACTTGTTTAAATTATTTTTTATTTTACTGAAAAAAAATTTTAATAATTTCTGATAATTAAGAATAATTTTTAATATTGATTTATTGTTTTTTTGGTTAAATATAGAAGAAATTTTATGAATAACAAAATCTTTAATTAAAAATTCATGTTTTTGGGTACCTTTATGAAAAAATAAATATTTATTAGAATTACTTCCAAAATCGAGTGCTATAACAAAAATATTTTTTTCCATATGATATATATAGTAATAAATAATAAAAATTAATTTAATTTAAGATCTTTTGAAATATCAACTATTTTAGAGATTTTTAATATAATTTCATCATGGTAATCTCCTAAATTATCTAAATCATTTATTTTAGATTCAATAATTTCATATAATTCTTGTAATATTTTGGTAATTTTTTCAATTATAAAGTAAGTACTTTTTAGTTCTTCATTTTGAATATTTAAAGGATCAATATTATTTAAAAAATTAGAAAAATTATCAATTGAATTATAAATAAGATCTAAAGCTAATTCTTTATCTTTTTTATAAAATATTGAATCTATTAAATTTAAAGTATATGACCAAATTAATGGATTAGCGTTAATTAGTGTATTTAGCAGGAATTTAAGAGGATTAAATGGGAAGCTAAAGCCACAATTATTACATCTTAAATTTAAGTATTCATTATCACTAAAACATTTTGGACACTTATATTTTGTATTTGTTATCCCATTAAATGAAATCAATAAATTCTTTAATAAAGAAATTACCTCATAAATTATATAAGACAGTTCAAGAGTAAATTTATAGTAATCTATCTTTGAATTATAATAATTTACATAAAAATTATAAAAAATATTTTCATAATTAATTAAATCAGAAATGTAATTAAATTTATCTTCTAAAGATTTTATTAAATTTAAGTCATTATCATTTAATATATCATTTAAAGAAAAGATTTTATAAAGATTAACAAAAGAAAGAATATTTCTTAGCAAATTTAAAAAAGTAGTATAGGTTATATTATGATTTATAAATAAAATATACATTGTTAGAATTTCAAAAATATTTTTTAAAGTTTCTTGGTTTTCTATATTTAAAAAATCTTTTTTAATATATAAATTTTTAAAATACTCAATAACCTCTATTATTTGATTTAATTTAATACTGTCAATATCTTTTATATCAATTAGAAAATAATTATCAATATAAAATAAAATCTTTTCATATACTTTTATTGATTCTTCATTAAGATTATAATATGATAATGGGTTAGTAAAGAAAGATAATAAAAAATTATTAAATTCACTAAAGAATACTTTTATTATTTCTTCTTTTATTTCTTGATAATTATTTAGTAAATATTTAAAGTATAATAAATATAAATCAAAAGGAGTTTCAAAATTATTGGTAATAAAATTTTGGATTTCAATTTGTTTTTGATATAATCCATTAGAAGCTTGATTTATTTGGATAAATAATAATTCAACTTCTTTTTTATTTAGTTCTTCAATATTACCAGTAATTATTTGATAAACTCCACCCAAAGCATATTTTATAGCTTCAACAAAATTAAATAACTCCTTATAATGATTAAGTAATGTATTTAATTTTGTATCTTGTAGGTTTTGGGTTTTTAAATGTTTCTCTAAAATATCAATTATATGAGAATAATTTTTATCTAAATTAGAAATAAAAGATACATTTTTTAAAAATAGATTTAGTAATATATCAACAGGATAATCCGATAAATTTTGGATATTTTGGATATAAACGAAATACATTTTTAAAAATTTATCTATAAATGGATAAAAACTTAATTTTTTTTGTATATTTAGTATTTTATTTATATTATTAGAAAAATCGATTAACTTTGTGGTATCTTTTAGTATTTTTTCTACATAATTTGATAATTCTTTTTGAATTATATCATATTTTTCAGTATCTAAATTACTTATCAAATTTCTTAGTAAATTAGAGTTTTGATTAATTTCATTGAAAATATTATTTAAAATATTTTTAGACATGAGTTCATCGAGTTTTAAAATAGAAGAATAGTAGATTTTATTTTGATCTTTAAGATACTCTAAATCTAAGGTAACTTTCAAAAACCTATAATCTTCATAAATTGAATCTACAAAATTATTAATATTATTTAAGTAAGTATCTAAATATAAATTACAAATATCTAAAAAATCTTTATTAAAAAATCTATAAAATAAAGGTAATTCAAGTAATGAGAAAAAATCATTAACAAAATAAGGAAAAACAATTATCATTTTATATTACCTCCTACTTCTGTAATAAAAATTAATTTGTGGTAAATGAATAATTTTTTAATACTTGTTTTATTTTGTTTTTTAATAAATCAATATTGATTTTATTTTTAGCAGATATAAATAAGTAATCTTTGAATTCATTTTTCAAATTTTCTAAGATAATGGAATTTTTTACATTATCTATTTTATTAAAAACTCCAATATAGGATATGTGGTTTAGGTTTATCTTTGTTATGATATCAAAGGTTTGTTTAATATGTTCTTTAACATTTTCGTTAGAGGCATCAAATAGTAATATGAATAAGTCACTGTATCTTAATTCTTCAAAGGTAGCTTTAAAAGCAGTTAATAATTCAATTGGTAAATCTCTAACAAATCCTACTGTATCGTTTAATATGATATAAAAGTCTTTATCAATAAAAGCTTTAGCAGATATGGGATCTAAAGTAGCAAAAACTTTTTCATCTACTAATACATTTTCTTTGGTTAATAAATTAAATAAAGTAGATTTTCCTGCATTAGTATATCCAATTATACTAACAATAGGTAAATTAGATCTAATTCTATTTTTTCTTTGATTTTCTCTATTTTTTTCTATTTCTTTTAATTTTTGTTTTATGCTATTTATTTTTTTTAGTATTTTTCGTTTTTCTATTGTTAATTTCATTTCACCTGGTCCTCTTGTACCTATACCACCACCTAATCTAGATAAAATTTTTCCATAACCAGTGATTCTAGGTAATAAATAATTAAGTTTAGCAAGTTCTACTTGTAATTTTCCTTCCAAAGTTTTTGCTCTTTTAGCAAAAATCTCTAAAATTATCCCTACCCTATCCATTATTTCAAAATCCTTAAAGTAATTTTCTAAATTTCTAAA
Source organism: Deltaproteobacteria bacterium (assembly GCA_028276365.1). Lineage (GTDB taxonomy): Bacteria > DRYD01 > DRYD01 > DRYD01 > DRYD01 > CAKZQG01. Next base: position 35,775 of record JAPYWL010000007.1, read on the forward strand.
CTGAGTTGGGGTTAAATGATTTACAAAGACCAATAAATCAGGTTTTATATAATTACTTAAATTTTTTATTTCTTCTAATTTCCCTTTGTTTATTAAAGTGGCAGGGTTTATGGATTTTAAATTTTGAATAACAGTAAAAGCCTCTTTATAATTTAAAAATGCTAATAAATCTCTTATTTCTTGAATTAATTCTTCAATATAATCTTTATTTTTTTGGGTTTTTCCTGCTATTATTATGGCTTTTCTAAGTTCTGTTTCTTTCATATTTATTACTTACTTTAGCTACGAAATTTATAACTTGGACAATTACATCATACATATGAGGTGGTAAATTAGTATTTATATCAAATTTAATAAGTTCTTGAACTAAGTCTTTATCTTGATATACAGGGATATTATGTTTTATTGCTTCTTGTTCAATTAGGTTAGCATACTCCCCTACCCCAATCGCTAATAACTCTATTTCTTTTGATTCTTGATCTAATTTAAAAGCTGCAGCTTTTGATAAATTTTTATTATTTAGTTTATCATAATCTTTTACTTTTGAACTATCGTAAATACCCTGTAACTCTTTTATTAATTTTTCTTTATTCTTAGATATATTTTTTTTATCCATTTTTTTAATAATTTTTTATAATTTATTTAATTTTAGATTACAATTATCAGTAAATTTTAGAGGCAAATTGGATATAAAGTTTTCTAGAATAATTCTTCCAATATCTATTTTATCATCATTTAAATAAAAATAAGCAATATCTTGATTATCTTTGAAATCTAAGTAATTATTTTTAGAGTGGATTTCTTGAGTATCAAATTCAAAGTTATATACAAAATTATTGCCACATAAATCACAATCTAAATTAATATCAGCTTGTAATTTTATATTAATAAAAAAACTATTTTCGATTTTTTTTATATAGTATTCAGCTTTTAAAAAAAAACTCTTTTTATTGTAAAGCCCTATTATACTAAGTATATCAAAATAAAATAAAACTATTCCATTTATTTCTTCTACCTTCTCTTTAATTAAATCATCTAATTTAATAAGAAAAACTTCATCATTATTTAGATTAACTTGTGAATAATCAATAATTTTAGCATAAGGATAGTCTTTTCTTATTTCTTTTATTTTTAATTCTTTTTCTGTCATATTTTTATATTTTCATATTATTTTTTAATTATTTTTTAAATTATTTTTATTTTTTTATTTCAATGGAATCCAGATATTTTTGAAGTACTTCTATTTCTCTTTCAATATCTTTTAATTCATTTATTTCTTGAGTATCAAGTGTTCTTTTATTATTTAAATAATAGGCTCTCTTTGATTTTTTTTGAATGTTATCTTTTAAAATAATAGCTAAAGATTCATTTGTATAATTACTTAATGTTTTTTCAACTAAATAGTTAAATTTATTATAAAAATCTGGATTACTCCAGTTTTTCTTTATATTTTCAATAGCTTCAATCCTATCTTTACCTAAAGTATAATCAACTCCATCTAAATTAACAACATAATTTAAATTTTTTTTAGTTATTAAATCAAATAGGAAAGCCATGTAAATTTTATAATACATTTGTAAATCTTTTTCTGATAATTCCTGTTCTAAAGTAGGGTTTTTTACATTATGATAAAATGGATCAATATGTGGAGTTAAAGAGGTACTAATTACTTCTTCATAAGCCTTTTTCATATTTTCTATTAAAACAAAAGAGTATATTGGTAATCCATGTTTAACTTGAAGCATGGAAATTCTATAAGGATTATAGCTTTCTACAATTTCTATACCTCTTGATTTAGCAGAATTAAAAAATCTTGTAGAATTAACATCTTTAACTCCTAATACTTCATAACTTTTAACTAAAGATTCATCGAATAATTGAGATTTATATCTAAATAAAATAGAGGAAGCTTTTTCTAAGTTATTAATAACGTTATCTTCTGTTTTAAATAAATTAATAGCTAAATCTTCTAAATCTACATCTAAATAATCTTTGTAACTTTCTTCTATCCATTTTAATAATTTAATATTATAATCATTAAACTTAGAATAATCAAATTTTTCAAAATAATCAAATACTCTAAAAATTTCTTCATAAACTTTATTATTATTTAATATATTATTTACAGTATTATCTATTTTTTCTTTATCTGCTAAATAGAAGTTAATTCTATTACCCCAACTACTGAGTTTACTTTCAAATTTGATATTTAAATAAGGGGTAATAAAATTACGTTTAAAGTTATTCCAAGCGTCATATAATTTATCTACTTTTTCATTTCTATATTTAGATAGCATTAAAGCTAATTTTTGATAAAAATCAATAGCTGCTTCTTTTAAAATAAGATTTAAATTAGTATTATTTAAATTTTCTACCGTTTTTGAAATCTTTTCAACTAAATCCTTATTTTTTTTATTTAGTATTTTATTAATAAATTTTTTAGAATCTTTTTCTAAATTTTCAGTATAAATTTTTACATCATTTTCTAATTTATTTAAATTAGTTTTATGTTGCTCTATCTCATTTTTTAAAGTTTCTTTCGTTTTATCTATATATTTAAATATATTAATATTATCATTGGTAAATAAATTATAAACTTTTTTAGGACCATATAATGGATTTTTTAAATACTCTTCTATTAAATTAACAAATTCTTGGTATTTAGCTTTAACAAGTTCCTCTACTTTTTGTTCAATAGTTTCTTTACTTATTTCAGTATAACCTACTTTGGTAACTTCTTTTATTTTTATACTAATTTCATCATTACTAATTTGAGTTATTTTCTCATAAACCTCTGAATAAATATTAGTTTTAGAAATATTATAAATACTATTAATTACATCATCTCTTGTTAGTTCTTCTATCTTTAAGGTAGTAAATATATCATAGATAGTTTTTGTATAATCTCCTTCTTTTGATAATTCATTATCAAAATAAGCTAATAATTTCCCTAAAATATACCTTTTAATTTTCTCATAGGGATAAATTATACTTGATGTACCAAAAGAGGAATAAAGATAATTTTTATCAGAATAAGGTTGTTTTTTTTGATTAGTAGTTAAAATAGTATATAAATTATCTTCAGCAGATTTAATTGAGGTACCTATTCCTGCAGTTAATAAAACTGTTAAAGATTCTGCTATGGCATCTAAGGTGTCGTCTAATCCACCTATAGGGAATTCATTATTTTCATCATCAACTAAATAACATACATCAAAAGGTGCTTTATTGGAAATTATTTCTTTATTTTCACTGTATTTTACTTTATAAGGAACTTCTATATTTGGATTCATATAATAATCTATTTCCTTTAGGGTAGCAAATCCATTAGCAAAAATGTTTTTTCTTTCGCTTTCGTCTGAAATAGGGAAAGGATGAAAAGCTGTAGGTAAAACCAAGATACCTTTAATCAAACAAGGAGTAGCATTTTCTACCTCTATTACATTCCTTACTAAATAAGCAGTATCTAATAAAATTCCACTACCTGTACCACCGCAAGTAGAAGAGATTAAAAATACATTTATAGTTTTAGAAACATTGGGGATATTAGCAAATTTCGCTCTTAAAGATTTTACACTCATATCAATTGCATTAAATATTTTATCAATGTTTTTAAATAGATATAATCTTCCCATAGCTCTAAATTGCTTAGCACCTTCATCTCCTGAAACTACCTTAAAAGGCAAATTAGAAGGGAACCACGGCCTTATAAATTTCGCAGCTTCGCTATCTAAGTTAGTTATAATAGAAGCAACTCCAGGAACTCCTATATTTATATACTCATCTGCAGATAATTCATTTAACATTGGGTCATTCCTATCTGAATCTATTACTAAAAATTTTAATAATCCCTTTTCTAATATATCAACGGGGATATTTGTTTTTAATCTATAAACTACTTTTAATCCTGTACCACCTAAGCCTATTACTATTGTAGGAATTGTAAATTCCATAATTCCTTACCTCCTTATTAATTTACTTTTTTTATAAAATATTTAAATTAATAATTAATATTTTAAAATACAATCTTTGTGAATACATCTTTTATTAGCAATACTGAATTCTTATTGTTACTTGACATTCTAAGTTTAATAACGTTTACTCTATTCCTAATACTTATTAAGTCTTTAGAAATTCATTTCCACTTTTAGATTAATGTTAAAACTTTTTTTAATTTACTTATAAATAATTTATTATGGGATTTAAAGGGAGATATAGTAACTCTTATATAATCTCCCATATTCATATCACTAGCAGGTCTAACTATTATACCTCTTACTAAAAGCTCATTAAAAACTTTATTAGCATCCTTTACTCTTATAGCTATAAAATTTGAATAAGTTTTAATATAATCGATTCCAAATTTTTGTTTTAATTTTTCTAATTCAGAATATAAAAAATATTTTTGATTTATTATTAATTTAATTTTTTCTAAAAATATATTATAATTTCTAAGTGCTAAAATGGTAGCTTTTTGGGCTAAAGTATTAACATTAAAGGGTAATCTAATATTATTTAAAGCTTTGGAAATATAATCATTAGTGAAAGCTACACCAATCCTTAAGCCTGCTAAAGCAAAAACCTTTGAAAAAGTCCTTAAAACTATTAAATTTGGATAATCCTTTAGTAATTCAACTCCATTATGATAATCAGGATTATCTACAAACTCAAAATACGCTTCATCTAAAACTACAATTATGTTCCTACTTAAAGCATAATCTAATACTTTTATTAAATCATTTTTTAATATTATACTTCCTGTTGGATTATTTGGACTACATATAATAATTAATTTAATAGGATCGTCTATCTTATCTAGGTGAGATTTGATATCCTTGTATGTTATTTCAAAACCATGAAAAGATAAATTATAAGTAATTAGATTAGCTTCAAATAGGTTAGCATCTATATAATAAATGGCAAAAGATGGATGAGGTATAAATATCTTATCTCCTTTTTTTACTAATACTTGATAAATATATCTTATTAATTCTACTGCTCCGTTACCTACTACAATATTTTCTTTTTTAACTTTATAAAAACTTTCTAATTCTTTTAATAAATAATATAAACTATCATCGGGATAATAATATATATTTTTTAATTCTTTTTTTAGTTCTTGTAGAATTTTTTTATCAATTCCTGCTAAATTTTCATTAGATGCTAATTTAAAAATTTTTACATCTTTATTTTTAAAAATTTCTCTTTTAATTTCCTCTATTGGTTTTCCAGCTTTGTATCTATTTAAGTTTATAAACTTATCTTCTATTATTTCTTTTAGGTATTTTTCGAAGTTATTTAAGTTATTAATTTTCATATTTTTTTTAATTATTTAAAATTATAATTTTTAATTTATTTTATTTATTTGAAATTTATTTAATTATCATTGCTTTGCTATTATCATATAAAAAAACAAAAGTAGAAGGAATATAAAGATTAGTATTTAATACTTTTTGTATGTAGTCTTTAGAATAGTAAGTAGTTAATTTAGATGAAAAAATTTTATAATCTAAATTTATTTTTTGTAATTCATCTACTAAATTTGAATATTTCTTAGATAAAAAGTAATTATAAGAAACTAAATAAATATAGACAATTAGGAGAAAAAAATTTAATCCCATTAAAATAAACAATTTTAATTTATTATAAATAAATTTGATTTGTTCTTTGGTTTTTTGGGCTTCTTCTTTTAATGACTTTTCATCTACTTCCCAAAATATCATTTTTATAAGTTGTTATTTTAGTTATTTTTTTATCATTTTAAGTAGTTCAGCTTGTAGAATACTACTTGCTTCAGGTCCAACTTTAGTATATCTTAAATTACCATCTTTATCTAATATAAATATAGATGGTATATACTTAGCTCCGAAATTTTTACCTATATAATAATTATTATCTAATAAAACAGGGTAATTTATACCCTTTTGTTTTATAAAATTAATTATATCGCTATTACTACCGCTGCTATTTGATAAAAAACTAAAAAATACGACATTATTTTTTAAAGAATTTAGTTTGGGATAATCTTGATTAAATTTAATTAATTCAGGTATAGATTTATTACAAGCAGGACACCAAGTTTCCCAAACTTCTAATACCATATACTTACCTATATAATCTTTTAATTTAACTTCCTTATTATTTGTTAAATCAAGCATAGCAGGCGAATTTTTTATAACCTCTAAATAATTTGAAGAACTTACTTTATTATTACTTGATACAAAAAATAGAATTGTAGCTAAAATTATTACTAAACTTAAAAACAATATAAATAAGTTTTTTCTCATTTTATTATCCTCCTTTACTTTAATTATTTTAAACAATAAATAATAATTAAAATACTTTACATTTTATTATTATATAAATTTAGATATTATTCCTTTTTATAAAAATTTGTTTAGAGATAATTAAAGGGGTTAACAGGATTACCGTTAATTCTTACTTCAAAATGTAAATGAGGGCCAGTAGAATTACCTGTTGAACCTACATATCCTATAATTTGCCCTTTAGATACATATTGACCTACTTTTACAATTATAGAAGAACAATGTGCATACAAAGTGGAAACTCCATCTCCATGATCTATAATAATACAATTACCATATCCATCATAATATGATGCAAGTATAACTCTTCCAGATTCAGCTGCATAAATAGGAGCTCCATAAGAAGCTCCTATATCTATACCAGAATGAAATCTTGTAGTCCCATAAATAGGATGAACTCTATATCCAAAATATGAAGTAATCAAATTAGAATTAGTAGGCCAAAGTAATCTACCTCCAGAATATCTTAAATTCCGATTTAAGGATTGACTTTGGATAATATATTTTTGTAATTCTTCATATTTTTCTTTTTGGATATCTTCGTAGTAATCTATATCCTGTTTAGTTTTTGCTATCTCCTCATTATACTTAGCTAATAGTTCTCTTCTTTTTTCTAATAATGAATTATAATATTTTTGCTGCTTATTTAATTCATTTTTATATTTAGCAAGCTTAGCTTTTTCTTCATTTAACAAATTATTATTTTTTTCTAATTCAATATATTCCTGAGACAGAGACTTAATTAATTTAATATCTACTGTTATAGTTTCTTTTATTAGATATAAAGTGTCTAATAGTACGTCTGAAGAGGAGATATTAAAAATAAATAAAACCCAATTCCCCGTATACTTTAATGCTATATTTAATTTTGTGTCTATAATAGTTTGTAAAGTCTCTATTTTTTGCTTATTTTTTTCTATTTTATTTTCATATTCCTGGATTTTCAAATTTATATTATTAATTTTCTTGTTAATATATTTTATTTGGGATTCATATTGTATTATTTTAGTCCAAGTATCATTTAATTGTTTTTCCAAGTCTTTTTTAGCTAAATTTTGGTAATATAATCTTTTCTTTGATTCTTTTAATTTTTGATTAATAAGACTTAATTCTTTTTTTATTTCATTTACATCCTTACTTAAAATGCTATTGTTATGTAATAATAAAAAATAAAATGTAAAGAAAAATAATATAGTAATAAAATTATTTCTCATCACTTTACTAAAAATTAAGCTATATTTGTATATAAAATTTTATTCTCCTTGAATAAGTTTTTTTAAGTATCTCTCAATAGTATTAGATGTTATAAATATAATTAATATAAAAGAAACTAAAAACACATAATTTCTAATAATATTTAGGTAATCAGATGATATTAAATAAATAAAAGAAGCATTAGAAAAAATCCAGTTAGAAAATAAATTATAAAAAATTTTAACAAAATAAAATGCGAATAAATTAGATATAATTAATATGATTATACCTTCAGTAATAAGAGGATATTTAATGAACCAATTGGGAGCACCAACTAAGTGCATTATTCTTATTTCATTTCTTCTAGCTAATATCGTCATTTTTACTGTATTTGATATTATCGTTAAGATTCCAAAAGATAACAAAACTATTATAAATATAAATATTTTATTAAAGATATCTATAATTTTTGATAATTTTTGAATATATTCTTGCCAATAGTTCACTTCTTTAACTCCATTTATATTTTTAATCCTTTTAGCTACTTCATCTATTTTTTTAGGATCATTTACTTTTACATACACTATATTCGGTAGAGGATTAACTATTAAGTCTTTTGAAATATTTATGTTCAATTCTTTTTCTATTCTTCTTAATGCTTCATTTGAAGAAATATATTGTATATTTATAACTCCATTTATACTTTCTATTTGGTATATAATTTCTTTAATCTGACTTCCTTTAACATTTTTATCTAAATATACATGAATAGTTAATTGGTTTATTATCTTTTTTTGAAGATTTTCAATATTAAAATAAAAGATTAATAATAGATATAAAACTAAGAAAGATAAAGAAGTAGTAGTTAAAGCACTAAAAAACATCCCTAAATTTTTAGAAATACTATTTATAACTTCTTTTGTAAAGGAAATTAGAAGTGTTTCTATATACTTCATACTAAACTCAGTAAAATAAACAAAAATTCCTTCTAAGATAAGAAATAAAGATTGTATTATAAAATTATTTTATAATATATAAATAGAATTTATAAAAAAAATTATATAAAAAAAATTATATAAATAAGATTTAATTAGTAGTAGCAGATTTTGTTTTTCCTTCAATAAAATCAACTATATCTTTAACTGTTAATATTTTTTGACTTTCTTCTTCAGAAATCTCTACTTTAAATTCCTCTTCAAATTTCATTAATAATTCAACTAAATCAAGAGAATCAACACCTAAGTCATCTACTAAAGAAGAATCTTCTTTTATATCAGCTTCATTAACAGATAATTTTTCTATCAATATTCTTTTTACTTTTTCAAATATCTCTTGTCTATTCATAGTATTCCTCCTTTTTATTTATTTTTTGTTTATTTATTTAAATAAATTTATTTAACTAATTCTTCATCCCAGTTAGGCATACAAACTTTTCCAGGGTTATCATATACATATTTACAAGCTTTAAAAGTTCTTAAAATTTCCTTAGTATTCCTACCCACAAAGTAATCATTAATACTAATATGTACCACAACTCCGTCTGGATTAACAATTATGGTTCCTCTTCGGGATAAGCCTGTATTTTCGTCATATGTTCCTAATTTACAGGTAATAGAATGATTAGAATCAGATAGCATGGGGAAAGCAATGTTTGACATTTCAGGTGTATTTTCTACCCATGCTTTTAAAGTATAAACGCTATCAGTAGAAACACTAAATAATTGAGCTCCTAATTTTTTATATTCATCTTGATCTTTAGCTAATTCTATCAATTCATTTTGGCAAACCTCAGTAAATGCTGCAGGATGGGAAACTATAATTAACCACTTACCTTTATAATCTTCTAAATTAAGTTCTTTTATTTCTTTATTATGATAAGCTTTTGTTTTAAAATAAGAAAACTTATCTCCTAGTTTATACATCCTTATTTACCTCCTGTTTTTTTTATATCATTACCCAAATTAGTACAATTTTATATTTCTATACTTCTTTATTTATTTCCTTTTTTAATATAAAATTCTTTATGTGTTTAAAAAAGGATATTAGTATAAAAGAAATTAATTATAATATATATACATAAAAGACAAAATTAAGGGAGAAGGAACTAAAATGAGGCTATATAATACCTTAACAAATAAAATAGAAGATTTCAGAGAAATACAAGAAAACAAAGTTAGAATTTACGCTTGTGGTCCTACTGTTTATGATTATCCTCATATAGGGAATCTAAGAACATTTTGTGCTGTTGATTTTTTAGTTAGAACATTTGAATATTTTAATTATGAAGTTTTATATGTTATGAATATAACTGATGTAGACGATAAAATAATAAAAAATATACTAAAACAAAAAATCAGCTTAAAAGAATATACTTCAAAGTATGAGAAAATATTTTTTGAAAGTATAGAAAAGTTAAACATAAGAAAAGCTGATTACTACCCGAGGGCTACAGAACACATAAATGAGATGCTAGAGATAATAAAGAAATTATTAGAAAAAGGTATAGCATATGTAGCAGAAGATGGTAGCATATATTACTCTATTAGTAAATTTAAGGATTATGGAAAATTATCAAAAATAAGGGTAGAAAATTTAAGAGCTGGAGCAAGAGTAAATGTTGATGAATATGATAAGGAAAATTTAGTAGATTTTGCTTTATGGAAAGCTTATAATGAAAATGACGGAGATGTTTATTGGGAAACAGAGATAGGTAAAGGGCGTCCAGGATGGCATATAGAATGTAGTGCTATGAATAGAAAATATCTAAATCAACCGTTTGATATACACGCTGGAGGGATAGATCTTATCTTTCCTCATCATGAAAATGAGATAGCTCAATCAGAAGGGGCTTTTGAAACTCCTTTGGCTAATTATTGGTTCCATGTTAATCACCTAATAGTAGAAGGGCAAAAAATGTCTAAATCGTTAGGAAATATAATAACTATTAAAGATATTGATAACCCTTTGGCTCTTAGGCTGCTTTATTTACAAACTCATTATAGAAATAAGCTTAATTTTACCTTTGAAAACTATAATGGTTCTAAAACAGCTTTAAATTCATTATTAGCTTTTAGTAATAATGTTTTTGATATAATGACATATTTTCATTTCCAAAAAAATGGAAATGTATCTATAAACTCAAATATAAAACAAATAGTGGATAATTATATTCAGGATTTTGAATTATCTTTAAAAGATGATTTAAATACACCTAAGGCTATCTCCTTATTATTTGAATTAATGAATTCTATAAATATAATAATTAACAAAAATCCAAAGCAAATAAATTATTTTGATGCAGAATATATATTTAATGCCATAAAAAAAACTGATAGAGTTTTTGGATTAAAATTAACTGAATTTGATGAAATACCGCAAGAAATAAAGGATTTAATGTTAAAAAGAAATGAATTTAGAAGAAGTAAGCAATATGAACAAGCAGATATTATAAGAAATGAAATATTAAATAGAGGATATATTGTAGAAGATACTGCATGGGGAAGTAGAGTTAGAAAAAAAATTTAAAAAATATTTAATGCTAAGATTTAGTTATACTCATAATATTAAGTTAATAAATGAAATTATCAATAGATTTAAAGAATATACTTTTTTATTAAGTCTAAGTGATAGTAATAAAGAAAAAATCAAATATTATAAAAGAAAAATAAGATTTTTACAGGATTTTTTTTATTTTCTCATAAATCAGAATCCATCTTTTAATTTAGAAAATTTTTTAGATTTTAAAAAGATAGATAAAAATATTTTTCAAAAAATATTAGAAATAAGAGATCAAGGAATTTTCAAAAGCTTCTATAGGATTTTATTTAAAGATATTTTAATTCAAATATTTTCTAAATTAGAAGTTGAAAATATATTTTACAATAATGAAATAGATCTAATAGATAAAATTATAAATAAAAATTTAAATAATTTTGAAAAAATTTTAAGAGAATTTGAAATATTTACTTTAAGAGAATTGAATATAAAACTAAAATACTCTAAAAATTTTAAATTAAGATTTTTAAATTTTTTTCTTGATATATTTAATGACTTTTTAGAAAGAAAAATAATAAATAAATATATAAAAAGTTTAATAAATATAATTATAAAAGAAGCAATTCAAAAATTAATAGATTTGTATTATCTTGAAGATAATTTTTTTTATGAGATATATTTTAAATTTAAAGAAATAAAAAATTATTTAAATGAAAAGAAGATTGATTTTATAATAACTAATTCAATATCTCGATTTGACTTAAATATAAATGAAATGACTTTTATCATGTATAATAAATCGATTAATTTTAAAGAACTTATAAAAGAATTAGCATATAATTTAAATTTAACTATCTACAAAATAGAAAATCAAAAATTAATAGAAGATGACTATATATTTAAGATTTATTTTTATGAACTAAAAGTTCCTATAATTTTCTTGTTTTCAAGTAAAATTTTCAATATTTTAATATATGATTTGTATTTTACTTATAAAAATACAATAAATGAAGAAATTTTTTTTAAAGAAATTCTTAAGATAGAAAACTATATTTTTTTGAAAAATTTTATTAGATCCTTCAGTAAAACTATTGAATATAAGAAGCTAAAAGAAAAATATAATAATATAGAAAATTTAAAAGATAAAAAAATTTACGAAATGTTTTATAGTTATTTTAATTTGAATTATATACCTCCTGAACTTTCTGATTATCCAAATGTAATTGAAATATCTAAAAATCAATCTTTTACTGAATTAGTTAGTATAGAGGATATAAAGGGAGATTTACATGTACATACTAATTTATCTGATGGACTTAATTCTATTGTTGAAATTGTTAATTATGTAAAGTTATATAAAAAAAATTACAAATATATTGGTATATCAGATCATATAA
>JAPYWL010000112.1 GCA_028276365.1 Deltaproteobacteria bacterium
AAATCATTTATAACAAATAAAAGAATACCAACCTTCATTGTATATCTCTTTTAATAAATTTAAATTATAATATTTCAAAATATCTTTAAAATTATCAAAAAATTCTTCCTTTATACCACTTAAAATAAATAGTCCAAAATCAATTGTAAATAATTGATCTTGTAAATCTTTAAAAACACTAAAAGGAATATTAGCTAATAAAATACTATTTTTAAAACTCTTTTTTTGACTAAATATTTTAGGAGAGATAGCATTAATAACAATTGAATTAACTAAATTATTTATCTTAAAATTATTTTTTATTTCAAGGGTATAAGAGAAAATTGCTTCAATAGCTAAAATAAGCTTAGGATTAAAATACTTAGAAACTAAAGATAAAATCCCATTCCCTGAACCATAATCTACTACTACATCTATATTACCTAAATCAATAAATTTATTTATATCTTTTTTCAAATCTCCAATAACTAAGGAATAAATAATCTCTAAAACACTTAAAGTAGTAGGATGTCTCTCATTCCCAAAAGCTAAAAACTTCGGATCTAAATATATCAATTCCTTATCAACATACTCATCTTTATATATCTCTTTCTTAGAATAAGGTAAAAACACAAAATTCCCAACACTAAAAAGCTCTATATACCCACCTATATACTCCTCATAATCAAATAACCTTATATCTATTACTTCTATTAAATTTAACTCATCTAAAGAATAATTATAAAATCTATTCCAATTTGATTTTAATTTAACTATTTTATTATTAACTGTTTCCAAAAAATCATAATCCCCTTTAAAAAACAAAACCATTTTTAAATACACAAAATTATCCTTAATATAAAGAATATTAAGGTCTTTAAACCCTTCTAAAATTAAATTAGAAACTATTTTTTTAGAAAATAAAGCAATTGGTATCTTTAAGATAAAATCAATAACTTTTTTATCAGACATTCAAAAACTATTTTTAACAATTTTAATTATTTTATTTTAATTAATTTTAACCCAAGTTGCTAGTTATCAAAAAATTAACTTTCAATTCTCCTATGAGCAAGCTAAACATGAAGAAGACATCAAAGGAGTGCGTGTATATTCTGACTTTCAATTCCCCTATGGGTAAGCTAAACTGTCGTTGGAGATTATGAAACTATTTTTTTAGGATCCTTTCAATTCCCCTATGGGTAAGCTAAACATATAAAAGGAAATGAATTTTTAAGTGTAAATACCTTTCAATTCCCCTATGGGTAAGCTAAACCCCATTAAAATCCATTCTTTATCCTTTCTCTTATTCTTACTTTCAATTCCCCTATGGGTAAGCTAAACGCAATAAAATATTCTTTTCTATTTTATCTAACATACCTTTCAATTCCCCTATGGGTAAGCTAAACCTTCAAAGAAAAAGATTTTATTATTTATTATCACGATCTTTCAATTCCCCTATGGGTAAGCTAAACATGAGGACTACTTAGTAATTTTCAATGGAACAAGTTGCTTTCAATTCCCCTATGGGTAAGCTAAACATGAATAGAAAAAAAAGAAAAATTGAATTTGTTGAATCTTTCAATTCCCCTATGGGTAAGCTAAACTTAAATCGGGTTTTCTGCTAAGTAAATTTCTTTTAACTTTCAATTCCCCTATGGGTAAGCTAAACTTGTTTATAAGGAAAATAACAAAATTATTAAAATTGTCTTTCAATTCCCCTATGGGTAAGCTAAACTAAAAGAGGGGGCAACCTACTTTAAAACCCCAAACGGACTTTCAATTCCCCTATGGGTAAGCTAAACCAATTTAGATTTTGAAGATGAAAGAGAAATTAAGACTTTCAATTCCCCTATGGGTAAGCTAAACTAGGTTAATTTTCCTGGGGGGATCGACAGATTCAGTATTATCAAATAAAAAACATAATTTATAAACAAAAAATAAAAATTCAATATTGACTTTTGTCAATTTTTTTGAATACCCAAAAACCGATCGACAGAAATTAAACAAACCAAAATAAACAAACCAAAAATTAAATAAACCAAATTAAATAAATCAGAAATTAAACAAAATTAAAAAATCGCCAAAATATTTAGGTAATTCCTTAATTTAAGCCACCTAAACAAATATATGGCTATCATCAATATTATCTCTAAACTTATATCTAAATTCAAGCTCTTTTAAATAGTAAATAAAATTATCTTTACTTACAGTATGAAATACTTACACTATGAAATTTAAGCAATTTCTTTTTACATAGCTCCAAAATCCCTTTTATATTTATATATACATTCGCAAACTTTATATTTTTACCTATTTTATTACCTCCTATAATATTTGGGTGGAATATTTTAAGCAATCAGCTTATTCCTAATTCTTTTGTTTTTTTTATTTTCTTTTGCTTTTTTTATTTCAGGATTATCTTCGTCTATTGAAAAAAAATATACTAATAAATCATATAGATTCATCAATATTATTAGCACTTTGTTCATTATATATTTTTATTCCTAATTTTTCCAATTTATAGGTAATATAAAATTTTTTAATATCACTACCTAAAACCTGATATCCTTTAATGAGAGATATTTGTGCTAAAGCACTCATCCCTATTCCACCAATCCAATTAAAATAAACTTTCAATACCTACTTTCCCCCTATATAAAATTATTAAAATAAAAAATAAAAGCTTATGAGGAAATACCTAACTGTTCATAAGTAATAGCAATTTTATTAATAGCAACAATTTATTAATAGCAACAATAAAAGCAGCAATTTTTAGATTAATTTTATTTATTATGAGATAGTGCTTTATGAATTAAC
>JAPYWL010000113.1 GCA_028276365.1 Deltaproteobacteria bacterium
AAATAATCTTTTATATTTATCCCTTCTATATATTCCATTACATAAAAAAAATCATCGTTATAAAAAAAACTGTCGTAATATTTTATAATATTGGGGTGCTTTAGTGAAGTTAATATGGATAATTCAGAGATGAAGCTTTCTATTAGAATCCTTTTAACACTTATGTTTTCTAGTATTTTTAATTGTTTTAGGGCAAAAAATTTATCTATTTCATTATGTTTTACTTTATAAACATTTCCCATTCCACCACTATTTATTAATTCTAATATTTCATAAGTATTTACTATAATTTCTCCTTTGTTATATATTTTTATACCTTTTGTCATTTTTTACAATTAATTTTTATTAATTATAAAGATTTTAATTCATTTATAACTTTTCTAAGAGTTTCTTTAGCATCACCAAATAACATTCGAGTTTTAGGATTAAAAAATAATTCATTATCAACTCCAGCAAAACCAGGTCTTAAACTTCTTTTCATAAATATAATATTAGCAGCATCTTCTACTTCTAAAATTGGCATTCCATATAATGGGCTATTAGGATTATTTTTAGCTGCAGGATTAACTATATCATTTGCCCCTACTATTAATGCTACATCGGCAGTTTTAAATTCTGAGTTAGCTTGTTCTAATTCATAAAGCTTAGAGTAATCTACTTGTGCTTCTGCTAATAATACGTTCATATGACCTGGCATTCTCCCAGCTACTGGATGAATAGCGTATATTACTTCTACCCCCCTTTTTGTTAATAACTCTTCTAACTCATGGACCTCATTTTGAGCATTGGCAACTGCCATCCCATAACCAGGCACTATTATCACTTTCTTAGAATAAGCTAATAAAATGGCAGTATCTTGAGGAGAAATCTCTTGGATATTTCCTTTCTTAGTAGTTTCAGTTAAGCTGGTTTCTCCAAATCCCCCTATAATAACACTTAATAAGGTCCTATTCATAGCTTTTGCCATTAGTAAGGTTAATATAGTTCCTGAAGCTCCTACTAAGGTACCTGAAACTATCATAGCATTATTTTGAATAGCGAACCCCGCAATAGCTGCAGCTAATCCTGTAAACGCATTTAATAATGCTATAACTACTGGCATATCTGCGCCACCTATTGGATATACCCCACTAAAACCTAAAATACCACCTATAATTATTAAAACTAAAAAAATAATCCTACTAAATTCTAAAGAATTATTATAATTAGCAATTAAATAGATTATACCTAAAATTAATAAAATAACTAATGATAAATTAAAGAATCTAAAGAAATTGGATTTTTTAGCACTTTCTAAATAACCCCAAAGTTTAGCCATTGCTAACATACTACCTACAAATGATATAGTTCCGATTACCCCACTAAATGAAGCACTAAAAACAAAAAATAGATTTCCTTCTTTTGCTTTAGTAAAATACTCTGAAAGTGAGATTAATGCAATTGTTAATCCTCCCATTCCATTAAAAAATGATACCATTTGAGGCATCTCTGTAAATTTAACTCTTAATGCTAAATAAGTTCCAACTACACTACCTAATATTATTCCTAATATTATAAACCATAAATTACTAATTATAAATTTTTCTTGAATAAAAGTAAGTATAACTGCTAATACCATACCTATAAATGAAATTAAGTTCCCTTTTTTAGCAGTTTCTGGATGCGTCATATATTTTATACCCAGTATAAATAAAAAAGCACTTATTAAATATCCTACTTCTCTTATTTGTATTAAATCTAAACTCATAATTTTACTCCTTTATGTAATTATTTTTATGTTCTAATTGATTATAATTTTTTATTTATTTTTTTTAAATTTTTCTAGCATTCTATTAGTAACTACATATCCACCTACTACATTTAAGGTACCTACAAAAACAGCTAAAAATGCGATAATTTTTAAAAATATATTATCAGCATTTATGGCTATTATAATTGCTCCAACAATAACTATTCCGTGGATAGCATTAGTAGCTGACATTAAAGGAGTATGTAAAATCGAAGGAACTTTACTTATCAACTCAAACCCTAATATTATTGCTAATAAAAATATATATGCTTGAGCTATTGGATGAAATTGTAATGATAATAAAAAAGAGAATAAAAAATTAAAAAAACTAAAAAAAACATTAAAATCCATCAATACTTTTTCCATATCCTTAATTCCTCCTATTGGTTTATATAATTATTAATTTACGTAATCAGTTTTATATATTTATTGATTTTTAGTTAATAATGATTTTAGTTTTGGATTAATTATTTCTTTATTATAGGTTAGGGTTATCTCTTTATCTATTTCATCATTAAAATCTAGTTTTATTTCATTAGATTTTTTAGTTAGATGTTTAAATAGATTTAATAAGTTTCTTGAATATAGATTGCTAGCATCTAAAGGTAGTAAAGCAGGTAAATTAGTATAACCTATGATAGTTTTATTATTATAAGAGATTATTTCATCTGGTTTAGTTAATTCACAATTTCCGCCAGAAATTGCAGCTAAATCAACAATAACACTTCCTAATTTCATTTGATCTACTATATCCTTAGTTATTAATATTGGAGCTTTTTTACCTGGAATCATGGCACTACTAATTATTACATCAGCATTTATAACATATGGTTTTAATATTTCTCTTTCTTTTATTATTATATCTTCATCTACTTCTTTAGCGTATCCTGATTTATCTTCAAAGTTTTCAAGAGAAAATTCTATATAATTTCCCCCAACGCTTTTTATTTGATCTTTAGTAGCGGGTCTTGGATCAAAAGCATCTACAAT
>JAPYWL010000114.1 GCA_028276365.1 Deltaproteobacteria bacterium
TCTTAAATCTTCAATATTTTCTATTAATATAAAATCCTTAATTGAAAAGTTTATAAATTTAGGGGGATTATTTTTATAGTATGAATTAAAACAATAGAAAATAAAAGGATTACTAAATGAAATTTGATTTTTTTTTAGTAATACATAGCCAACTACTGTTATAAATAAATTCTTATCTAAATCTAAGAAAATACTTTTTTTTACTGCATCTACTATAAAATAGTTAAAATCTAAATAGTTAAAATCTTCTTTTACTATTGGATAATAATTTAGTTCTTCTAATAAATTAACTTTTACGTTAATTTTATTTATCATGATTTATCTACGATTTTAATAATTTTTAAAGATTTTATAGTTTATTTAGTGTTTCTTTTAAAAAAGAATCTATCTTTTTATCTAAATCTTTATCATTAATATCTATAAAGGGTATATTATAATCTTGACATATACCTTGAATTTTAGGAGAAATTGAAATCCCTAAAACTGGTATATCTAAAACTTTGGCTAATAGTATTCCATGTAATCTATTGGATATTACTATTAAAGATTCTTTTATATATTTTAAAGTATCTATTAAATTACCTTTTCCAGGATAATATATACTACAATTTTTATAGGTACCTAAAAAACCATCATATGGATATTCTTTAAAATTAAAGTGAAAGTCTTCTAATAATTTATCTGATAAAAAATCTTCTATTACCATTTCTTCAGAATCCATTTCATCAAATAACATTATAGATATTTCAAAATTTTTATATTCTTTAATTGTATTTGCTACTGTTTCCAGTATTTTAACAAAATTAGGATGTTCTAATTTACTGCTTACTTTTTTATACACTGGTCTTAATATAAATAAAATCCTTTGATGTTTTGAATCAGTGTATATTTTATCTTTAAGATCAAAGAAGGGAGATAATACAAAGTCTTCTCGTTTATAAAATTTATCAGTTGATTTTGGATAGTTGTTAATTAAGTATTCATATGATAAGTTATCTCTAACAGATATAGAAAAAGCCCAATTTATTATATAGTTAAATAAGTATTTAGAAATATTTGATTTGATTGGACCTATACTGTTTCTATCTATTATTAGATATCTTTTATTAATTTTAGATATAAAGCAATTAAAGAAATAATAAAAAAAGCTTTTAAAGCTTGTTTCATCTTGAAAGATTCCACCTCCACCAAATACTAAAGCATCTGAATATCTTATAGCTTGTGAAATAGAAGAAATATCCCATCTATTATATATTGGAATAGAGCTAAATTCAAATTCTTTTAACATTTTTTCTACATATGGATGTTTATTTGCTAATATCCTTATATCTAAGGAATAGGCTTTATTATATTCGTTTAAAGCAGTTATTAATAATAAATCATCTCCAATATTTCCAAATCCATAGTAACCTGCTAAAGCTATTGATGATAAATTATCTGGAAAATTCTTTGGCAACAAGCCCATATATATATAATTTCATAAAAACTACTTCTTTACCTCTTAGTTAATAATTTGATTTAATTTTAATAATTTAATTTACTTTTGAAGGATTAGATTGTAATTAGTAGAAAAATAAATAAAGAGAAAATATATTTGTAAAAGGGGGAATCTTAAGTGCTAAGAATAAGATTATCAAGATATGGTCATAAGCATAACCCACATTATAGGATAGTGGTAGCAGATGCTAAAAGCCCTCGGGATGGAAAATATATTGAAAAAATAGGATACTATAATCCTAAAATGAATCCTAAAGTCTTAGAAATTAATTTAGAAAAATTTAAATATTGGATAGAAAAGGGTGCCCAACCTACTGATACCGTTAAAAAGTTATTCCAAAGATACCAAGAAAAATTGTTAAATAAAACTAAATAAAATTTTTTATTTTTACAAATATTATATTAAAAATATTATTTTTGGGTAATTAAAGTCAATTTTTTAATAAAATTTGGAAAATATAGTTTTTTCTTAAAATGATTACCTTCTATTAAAATGGGTGTCGTAAAAGCTTATATAAATTTTTTTCTAAATAATTAAAAGGGAAATTACCTTAATATTAACTAAATATTAATCAAATTTAATCAAGCGGGGGGATGTTATGGAAGATCTTTATAAAAATAATCCTAATAATTTAATATCTAATAGTGAATTAGAAACTAATTTTAAAAAAGATAGTTCAAATAAAAGTGCTAAAAAAATTTTAGATTATTTGTTATCTAATGTATCTTCTAACTATGAAATAATAGAAAATCCTGATACTAAAGTTGTAAGGTTAAAAGTTTTACTAAATAAAAACGATTATAATTTTTTATTAAAGAATAAGGCTTTACTCTCTGCTATTAAAACTATAACAATGAGTTATGGTGCTAAGTTAAATAAAAAAATTTTAATCGATTTTATATTAAAAAAAAGATAAAATTTTGAAAGGTATAAGATGAAAGAGGTAGTAATAGTAGGGGCAGGGTTAGCAGGTTCTGAGGCAGCTTATTATCTCCTAAAAAAAGGAGTTAAAGTTATACTATATGAAATGAAACCTTTAAAATTTTCACCTGCTCATAAAAACCCTAATTTTGCTGAATTAGTTTGTAGTAATACTTTTGGAAGTATGGAAATAACTAATGCTTCTGGATTACTTAAAAAAGAAATGGAACTACTTGATTCTATAGTTATAAAAGCAGCAAAAGAATCTTATATACCTGCAGGTAAAGCTTTAGCAGTTGATAGAAATTTATTTTC
>JAPYWL010000115.1 GCA_028276365.1 Deltaproteobacteria bacterium
TGTTCTACTTCTTTTGTTATATGAATAAACTGCCTCCTTTTAGGAGTATTAAATACTAAGTATTTAGTATAAGATCTAAATCCCTGTTGATTAACATATTCTTTAGAATCTAAAACTTTATACATAATCCCCTCCTACTTCCTTATTTATTTAGTATTACTTATTATTTAGTATTATTTAGATCCAAATTTTTATTGATTTTTAAAAAAGAAATAGGAACCAATATAAAAAATATAAAATGAGCACCTACATAAGAAGAATAATATATTAGTTTTGAAGCTAATAAAAATAAATTTTCATTGGTATAATTATAAAACTTTTCTAAATACTTAGAAGTAAAAACTCCATTTAATCTTAGAATTAGCCAAACAAAAGTAAAAAAAATAACAAGCATTATAGGGTTACAAAATTCAATACCAAAAAAAGAATACAAAAATATTAATTCAAAATTAAACCCAACTAAAAAAATTAAAATCAAAAAAATAGATGAATAAACAAAATATTTAACAATTTGATAATCCTTAACTTTTTTTGAAAAATTAGCTATAGCAAAGCTGTAAAATAATAATACAAAAAATACAATAAAATAAGTCAAATATGAATTTTTAATAAAAATAGTGGGGAATAATATAAAAGTTATAAGAAAAACTAAATAAGTTTTTATAAGAAGTAAAAGCAAAGAAGCAATAAATAGAAGCCACTTTTCCTTATTTATATCCAACATTTTTATAGAAACTCTATTAATGAATTCCTTTTTATATAATTATAAAAAATCTTTTATTATCTAATTCTTTAATTCATTTTAAAAACCTCTATTAAAATAATTTAGAAAATCAATCACCAAAACATAAAGGATTTTTTTATTAAATCCCGAAACATATTAAGAAGTGAAAAAAAAATACAATACAAATATGTTTTATTCAAAGAAATCCTTAACTTTTATTCTTATTTACATACTTATCTCTTTAGGTATCTCTTTTAGTATAGATATATATGCTATAAAAGATAAAAACAAAAACTCTTTTATTGAACTATCAATAATTAATAGTGATGATAGCTATTTCTATCTGGTTTGTGCCGATGATATCATTTTAAAATTAAACAAACAAATGAACTTAATAAATAGCTGCAATTTCAATTTAACAAATATTAGATTTTACTACGGCAGACAATTTTTTGTACCCTATAACCAAAATCACCTTTATTTATTTAGAAGACCAACTAGAGATTATTATACAAAATTTTTCAAAGATTCAAAGTCAGAAAATGAAAATCCTTTCTTTTTTATTTTTAAAATAGATAAAAAAACTATGAATATAAATAAAATTTACCCTGTAAAATTAAATTTAAATACAATAATTAAAATTTCCAATGAAGATTATAAATATATAACAAATAAAAATGAATTTAAAAATCTTTTCTATGATAAATTTTCTGATAATTTATATTTTACATTTAATTACATTTATTCTAATCAAAAAACAAAAAAATCTTTATCAACAAAAAAATTAATAAAAATTAAATTAAATCATTTTTTAGATATATTAGATAAAAAAAATGACACTTATATAAAAAATGCTGAAATATACTCATTTCCTGATTACCTTAAACCTTATTATATGGATTTTTCTCTTAATTACAATGGATCATATCATTATAACTTTTTAAAATTAGTAGGTAGCCCTGTCAAAATGTATATAAATGCTTATACTTCTGCAGGAGTACTAGATCAAAATAATTTTTTTAATAATATACTATTAGATTTATCAGATAGTATGAACAAAGAATTCAGTGATTTCTTTATTGAAGATCAATACATATATTTATTTATAAAAGAAAAGCAAAAAAGAAATTCTCAAATCAATAAACAAATCAATATAATAAAGACCAATATATATGAATTATTTAATAACAAAAGTTTTAAAAATTATGTTGTAAGTAAAATCTATTCAGATGATTATGGATTATATATAAATAACATAGATAAAGATAAATTTGCATTAATAACAATTGAATCCCAAAAAATAAATCCTAATTTTGCAACAATAAAAATTATATACATAAATAAAAAAGATCTTTCAATTCATAAGGTTATTAGATTTCAAAAAGGATTAACAAGTAATATTATTATATGGAGCAATAATAACTTGGCTGTTAGTTATTTTTCATTTTTAGATTTTAATGTAATTTTTAAAAAAATTTTAAAAAAATTTTTAATAGAAATATTGATATCCCCTACTTTTATTTTTTACTAATAGATCTAAAGAATCCTGATGAATTGAATTCAAAGTATTTAAAAGAATCTAAGCAAAAAATTAATCAATCAAAAGATTTTCAAATATTAAAAGAAATTAAAATAACGAATTTAGATATAAAAAAAGAATCTAACGATGTTTTTTATATAAAAAAATATGAACTTCCTAATGATTACTTAAAAATAGAAAAACAACAATTAAAACTCGATATAATTAAAAACCCTACATTTTAAATAATTACTTTATTTAACTTGTTTAATTTAAATTATGAAATAGTATAAGAGAATTTAAATTTTTGTTCTTTTTTTGTACTTTCTATTTTATGAATTACTTCATTATCTACAATAATATTATTATTATTTTCTTTTATATTAGTTTTTAATTCAGTGTTAGCTACTTCAAATTGGAATCCAAAAAATTCTTTTACAGTTGTATATTTTGAAGTAATATTTTCACTATTATTTTCATTTCTTATATC
>JAPYWL010000116.1 GCA_028276365.1 Deltaproteobacteria bacterium
TTAAATGATTTAAATAATAATTTATATCTAGGGTTAGGGGATTTCATGGGGTTGGATGTCCTTGATTATAGTAATAGTAAGGTAAGTGGATATATAAGAGTTGGTAAAGAAATAACCAAAAATATATTTGTATTTTATTTAAGAAAAATTGGAAAATCCAATCTTGAAAACTTAAATTACGATTACTATATATCTGTTGATTATTTAATAAAAAGGTTTTCTAAAGGGGTTTTACTTTTTAATACTTCTTTTTATAATAATTCTAAAAACAATTTTGGGTTTATATTTGTTTATGGATTTTAATTTTTTTACTTTAAAATTTTTTTACTTTTTTTTAATATTTTTGTAATAATTTATTTTATTTAATTAAATATGGAAAGCAAAAAGCTATTAAGATTGGTTTTTAAATTTTCTTCTTTTAAAGGATTAACAATGATTGAGGTTTTAGCTTCTATTATTATTTTCTCTCTTATAATTTTAGCTTTAATCTCTACTGCATATTATATATTCACTTCTTTTGATGAAATATCTATTAAAGGGATTATTAGAAGAAAAGTAGATGAATATTATCATACCCATATTTTTACTAAATACTATTTATATAATGATTATTATGGCCCAATTCCTACTACTGATGCTAATACTATTACAATATCTTCTGTATCTGTTTTTTATATTACCAATAGTTTAGATACAATAGATACAACTACTACTATTGGTACAAACACTGTTACTACTATATCTAATCAAGATGAATTCAATAAGAGATTAAATTACGATGGTCTAGGTATAAAATTAGCTCCTTTACTAAAGGATATGATAGTAGCTTTTAATAACGATGAATGGGTAAAATCTCAAGGAATTACTATAACTTCTTTAAGTGCTACTTTATTAGCTACTATTGGATTCTATAAAGTTGAGAAGTCTAAGGGAATAATTTACTTAGCTTCTACTTTAGACAAAATTAAATTGGATTTTAATTTTCAAAAAAGGAATAGACATCAATTTAGTATGTCTTTTGAATTTTATATTGTTAATAATATGAAAATGAGTAAAAGCTTTGGTAATCCTACTTCTTCTTTAAATACATCTATTCAAACTCTATCTAATGGCTCTAATGTATTCTCCTTAACTAATAATACTACATCCTTAACTACTAATGCTACAATTAATACACTTTCATATGGATTTTAGTAGAAAATTATTTAAGAGCATAAATTTTATTTTCATTCATAAATTCTTTTATTGAATTAATTAATTCATTTTTATGATCTATGTTATCTCTATAAAATTTATCATCTGTATTTATTGTAAGGATAGGTATATCTAGTTTAAATTTATTTTGATGAAGGAATTCATCATAAAATTTATTAAGTCCATCTAAGTATTCAAAAGTTATTCCGTCATCTTGAAGTTCTATTTCTCTATTTCTTTGTTTAATTCTTTTAAAGAGAATTTCAGTAGAAGCACGTAAATATATAATAAATGATGGTTTTTTAAGTAATTTATCAGATAAGAAATCAAACCATTTACAATAGCTTTCCCATTCTCTTTGATTCATAAAACCACTTTCATATAGATATCTTGCAAAAACATATCTATCTGAATAAACTGATCTTTCTAATAGTAGGTTTTGGGTTGTATTATTTTGGGCTTCCATATGTCTTATTGCTCTAATTGTAAAGAACTCCCATTGAGTGGAGTATGCCCATCTTTTTTTATCTTGGTAAAACAAATCTAAAAAATTGTTTTCATACCACGGTTCATCTACAGCTAAAAAGTTTAATTCTTTTGATATTATATTTAGTACTGTACTTTTATATGCTCCTATATTTCCATCTATAACAGCAAACACTCTATTCACCTCCATACTCACCACTACCTATTAAGTTTATTTATTTTTAATATTTTATTTTGTTCTCTTATTTTATTTTACTAATTATATAATTCTTATTCTAATGTTTATAAACCTTCCTTCTTTTTGTTGAATTACTTAAAAATCTAAAAATCTTGTAAAAAGTCAATGTAAATAGATAAAATTAACCTTGATAAAAGGAGATTTAATTTTTTTTAATAAATTATATATAGGGCTCTATTAAAATAATTTTAATTTTGTTTTAATTTAAGTAAGAAAAATAAAATAAGAAAAATAAGAAAAATGATAAAGGAAATTTATCTCATAATAATTGGATTTATATTAGGTATTTTATTCTATCCAATTATCAATTATTTTATTAAAAATTACTTATTAAATAAAATTGTTAGCAATAAAAAAATAGAACAAGATATTTTAAAAGAGATCTATCAATCCAATAAAGAAAATAAAATATTAACCATAGATATATTAAATAAAAAGATTAATATTCCTACTTCTAAATTATTAGAAGTACTTGGTAAATTAGCTAATTTAAACTATATTTATTTAACTGATAATGATTTAAGATTAACAAATAAAGGTAAAGAGGAAGCTCAGAATATAATAAATAAACATAGGTTATTA
This sequence comes from Deltaproteobacteria bacterium, assembly GCA_028276365.1. Taxonomy (GTDB): domain Bacteria; phylum DRYD01; class DRYD01; order DRYD01; family DRYD01; genus CAKZQG01. Next base: position 2,501 of record JAPYWL010000116.1, read on the forward strand.
GAAAGATATTTATTCGAAAAAACTTCTACAGATTTAAATAAAATACATAAAATAGCGGATGATAATGAGCATATTTTTGATGAAGAAAAAATACAGAATATGAAAAATGAACTAAGTAATCCTTGTATAGATCCACATGGGGATATACTAAATGAAAATATATATATTACTAAAAAACTGACTAATCTTAGTAATTGCGAAGTTAATGAAATATATATTGTTA
>JAPYWL010000037.1 GCA_028276365.1 Deltaproteobacteria bacterium
GATTCAATTTTAGCTTTTCTTAATAATGGAAAGCTTTCTAAAATAGATATAAATAAAATAGATGAAAAAGGAATCCTTATCTCTAAATTACTTAAACAAAATGATTATAATCTTAATATAGTTAAAACCTATACTCTATCCTCTTCAATTAAAAATTATTATATCTTAGTACTAAGTAAATATGGACTAACTAAATTAATAGACGGTTTGGAATTAACAGAGTTTAATAGGATACAAACTTATATTAAATTAGATCAAGAAAATCAAGATGAAATTATATTTATAGAGCTCATAAAAAAACAAGAACTAGAAAATAAATATATTGTTATACTAACAAATGAAGGTTACATAACTAAAGTAAAATTAACCGAAATTCCAATTTATTCTAAGTCAGCTAAAGGAGTACTATTAACACAATTAAAAACTAATGATTATATAACTTACAGTAACGTAATTGATATTTCCTTAGTAGATAAAAATTATTTTATCCTTTTAGATAAAAACAATAATTTAATAGAAATAGATCTAAATACTATAAATTTTATCAAAAGAGGAAAACCACTTACTAAAAAAGAAAAATTAATTGAAAAAGAAATAAAATCAAATGCTATTATTAACAATAAATTAGCTATAATTTATAACCTGGATTCAAAAATAGACTTTATTTATGATTATAAAGAAATAACCAAATTAAAAGAGGTAATAGATACAAATAAAAACATAAATTTTATGGAAATTAATAAAAGTATCTTAAAAAAGATTTATCAATAAAAGTAAAAACTAAAATAAAAAATAAAAAATAAAAAACAGGGGGGAGAATAGATGAAAGTATTAATTCTGTTTGGCCCACCAGGCTCAGGTAAAGGTACTCAAGCTAATAAAATCTTAGAAAAATATCCCTCCTGTATTTACATATCAACAGGAGATATCCTAAGGGAAAATATAAAACAAAATACAAACTTAGGTAAATTAGCTCAAAATTATATATTTCAAGGATTACTAGTACCTGATGAAGTAATTAACTCCATGATAGAAAATAAAATAAAAAATATAAATGATAATATTGATTTCTTAATCCTAGATGGATACCCACGATCAACTAATCAATTAGAATTTCTACTTAATTTAATTCCTTATAAATCTATAAAAGTAATATATTTAAAAATAGATCTTAAAGATGTTATAAATAGAATAGTTTATAGAAGGGTTTGTCCTAAATGTAATAAAATTTATCACTTAATTTATAATAAACCCCAAAGTAATGAAACTTGTGATAATTGTAATACAAAATTAATTCAAAGAGAAGATGATAAAGAAGAAATTGTAACAAATAGGTATAAAGTTTATCTAAATCAGACCTTACCAATACTAAATAAAATTAAACAAATGGATATTAAATTTTTAGAAATCCCTGCAGATAAAGATATAAACGAAATTTTTAATAATATAAATGAGTTTATAAAAAATTAAACTTTTGTCAATATAAACATAAAAAAATTAACTATACCATAATTTTTTTAATCCAGTTATTATCATTTTAACGGAAATAGATAATAAAATTATTCCTAATATTCTATTAGCAGAATTTAAGCCACTAGTGCCTAATTTATTTAAAATCTTATCAGAAAATACCATAAAATAATATGCAATAATTAATGTAATAACAATGGATAAAACTACTGCAATTTTTTCAACAATAGTAGAGGAATTAGAAATAAATACAATTATACTAGACATGGTAGCTGGACCTGTTAAAGTAGGAATAGCTAAAGGTACTACCCAAACAGCTTGCTCCTCTATTAATTTCTCTCTTACTTCTTCACGCTCCTCCTTAGTAGTTTTAATATCAGTAAAATGAGCATTTAGCATATCATAAGCTAAAATAAATAATAAAACCCCGCCAGCAACCTGAAAAGCGTTAATATCTATTCCAAAAAAATCTAAAATATTCTTACCAATAAAAGCAAATAACAAAACCACAAAAATAGAAAAAACTACAGCTCTATAAGCTATAATTCCTTTTAGCTTCTTGGAAGCACCAGTAGTAATAGCTATAAATATCGGTACTACACCTATTGGATCTACTATTATAAAAAAAGTTACAAAAATCTCTATAATCCTTGATAAATCCATTAAACCACCCTCTTCAAATACAGACTAATTTAAATTAAAAAAATATTCTTTAAAAATAACATTTATAATACTTAAAAATATATCAGAGTATCTATTTTTGTTATTATCATATAAATCAAATATAAAAGATTTTAGTTTATAGAAATCCTCAAGCTGATTAAGAACTAAATAAAACCTATAATCAATTTCATTAAATTTATTAAATTTCAAGAAATCTAAAAACAATTCGCTATTTATTAAGTAATTCTTAAATTCATTATTAAAAACCAAATTAAGAAGGTCGTCTGAATTTTTTATTGAATATCTGTAATTTTTATTAAATAATATATTTTTAAACAAATTATTAACTAAAAAATTAAATTTTAAGTCTATTTTCAATTCTTCATTAAAGGGGTCCTGTAGATAAAAATTAAAAGCTAAATTTAAAAAAAAGAAATATAAATTAGCAAAATATCTATAATTATTATCTAAAGAACTCTCATTATCATTTAAAGAAAAATCAAAGAAAAATTTATATATAATATCACATAACCTAAAAAAATATAGACTAACATTATAAAAATCCTTTAATACATAATTATAATAAGCTGTAATAATAGCTAAAACAAATGATTTAAAATAATCATTAACCTTAAAATAGAACCTAAATATTTTTTCATAAAAAGAAACCCTAAATTCAATAGAACTAAACTCAACAATCTTAAATACTTCTATAATAAATTCATCTACAATATTTAAATACAAATTGCTAAAATCAAAATAATTGATTGATTTTTTAAGTGGTTTTTCCTTAGCTATTTCAGAATAAAATTCAGAATAAAAATTAAACAAATCAGTTAAAAATTGTAAAACTCTAATGTTATTATATTTAATAATATTAAATAATTTTATTAAAAAATCCACAAAAATCTTTTTATTTCTATTTATTTGATACTCATCATTTAAATTTTCAAAAAAATTTAACTTAAAAATATATAAAACATCATTTACATTAATTAAATTGGAAGAAAATTGATTTTTTATATAATCAAGATAACTTTCAATAAATTCATCTGAGTTTTTTGAAATGTCATACAAATTATATTTATTAGCCCTATGAGCATTTATTTTATGAATAATCTTTTTTATATCAGGTATTACATCAGAATAACTATTAACTATTCTAACTTCCACAATAGGATTATTCTCAAAAGATAATAATTGTTTGATAACACCTACCAAGTTTTCCTTTAAATAAATAATCTGATTTTCAATTAATTCAATATATTTATATTTATCAAGTAAAGTAATAAGCTCTTTATAACTTATTCCTGCAATCCAAAAATTTTTCTCTTTTAAATTCTCCTTAATTAATTCTTCTATTTCATTTATTTTTTTTACAATATTTTCACTATTTTCTTCAATAGTATTATTATTTACGCAATCATCTATTTCTTTTTTTAAATTTTTTATTTTGATATAGATTAGTGGTAAGTTATCACTCATATTAATTTTAGTTCCTTTAAATGAACTATTTTCCACCTCAAGAAGTATTCCCTAATTTATTCATACAGCAGTACACGATTTTAAAGCTTTAATATTCTAAAATAAATTATCTATAACTCTATCTATCAATTTCACCTAATACTATATCAAAAGTACCCAATATAACAATAACATCTTGTAATAATTGATTTTTAGATATTTCAGGGAATAAAGATAAATTAGAGAAAGCACCACTCCTATATTTAACCCTATAAGGTTTTTCATAACCATCAGAAACTACAAAAACTCCATATTCGCCTCTGGGAGCTTCTGTTTTAACATAAACCTGCCCTTTAGGAACATTAAACCTCCAACCCAGTCTTATATCAATATGACTTTGAATCTTAATAGATGGATCTTCTAGTATTTTAACAACTTGTTCCACTATTTTTACACTTTCTTCTAATTCCTTCATTCTAACTAAATACCTGGCCATATTATCAGAAGCAGTTTCTACAGGTATTTCAAAATCCAGCTCATCATAAATTAAATAAGGTTCAGCTCTTCTTAAATCCCATTTAATTCCTGCAGCTCTTAATATATGTCCCGAAGCACCATAAGACACAGCTAAATCCCTTGGAATAAAACCTACATCTTCCATTCTTGCAATAAATATAGGATTCTCTGTTAATATACCGTGTAAATCAGGTATTTTCCTTCTTAATAGTACAATAAAATCTTTTACATCATTTAAAACACTATCTGGAATATCATAAGCTACTCCACTAGGTCTAATATAATTTAAAGTTAATCTTGCTCCTACTAATTTCTCAAATATATCTAAAACATACTCCCTTAATTCAAAAGCCCATAAAAACGGAGTAATAGCTCCAGTATCTAACGCTATCAGACCATACCATAATAAATGACTTGCTATTCTTTGTAATTCCACTGCCAATACTCTTAAAGCTTGGGCTTTTTTTGTAGGCCTTATTCCTGCTAATTCCTCAACAGCTAAACATATTGGTAAATTCATAGCCATAGCAGAAATATAGTCTTGTCTATCTGTTATATGAATCCCTTGAGTATAAGTTAAAGACTCAGCAATCCTTTCCATGCTTCTATGTAAATATCCTATAACTGGCTTAATCTCTAATATAACCTCTCCATCAAGTTTAACTAATAATTGTAATATCCCATGAGTAGAAGGATGTTGCGGTCCCATTGCTAACCATAACTCTCTTACTTCAACCCCCTCTTCTTCCTGAATCACCTCATTAACTAATATATCCTTATGTAATAAAAAATTCTTAACTTGTAAATCTTGTTTTAAATTAGTATCCATTAAATAATCTCCTCCTTGTAATTTTAAGATTTTTTATTAGTTTTTATATAATTATGAATTCCCTTAGCAATTGCTATAGCTAATTTATTTAAATTTTCATAACTCATTAACTTTAAAGCATCATTATAATTAGTTATAAAGCCAAGTTCTAATAAAACCGCAGGCAATCTATTATATTTCATAACATAAAAATTAGCTTGCCTTATTCCCTTATCTTCAAATAAATCAGTTTTAATTAGCTCAGTATGAATATAATTAGCTAATGGGTAATCTAAATCTTTATTATAAAAACTCATAACTCCATTTGCAAAAGAATAAGTAGAAGCATTTATATGTACAGAAATAAAAACTGAAGCATTATTTTTATACCCTACATTAACTCTTGCTTGTAATTCTTCAGTATCTATAGGACTACCAGTTACCTCCTCATCATTATATCTAGTTAAAACAACTTTATAACCCATTTTTTCTAATTTTTCTTTTAGTAATAAAGAAATCTTTAAAGTTAAATCTTTTTCTTTAAGATTTAAATTATAATTAACTGCCCCGGAATCATTACCACCATGCCCAGGATCTATTACTATAGTTACACCATTAAATGGAGAATAACCTAATTCCTCATCATTAAACTTTTCCTTTAATTTCTGTTTAATAGTAAATGATAATAATTTCCCTGTTATATCTACACTTCCCTTAGATAAAATAATATTATAATTATCTTGAGGTATAAAAGTTACTCTAACTATCGGAAAAGGTTCTAATTGATGCTGAGAATATCTTATTGATTTCAAATATTCATTATTAATTTCTAATTCATTATTAAAAATAGCTAAAACAGAATTATAAAAATCAATAAAGTATCTTCCATCATCTAATTTATTTATAGAATATTTAGGTTCTTTTTCAGCTTGGACTAAAACAGAAACATTACTACCTGAATAATTTGGAGTAATTTGATAAATTTTAATACTCTCTTCATTATTTTCTACTTTATAATCATATCTACTTTTTTTAGCATATAACTCAGGTAATCTATCAGAAAAGATTAACTGTAATTGATTAGGTAATATCTTAGATATATTCTTTACTTTTTGATTCTTATTTATTTCAATTACAATCCTCGTTATAGCAGGTAATTGCGAAAATTGAGAAACTCTTACTTGATAAATATATTCATTAGAAGATAATATTTTTTGTCTAAAAACTTCAGGTGATAAAACAGTATCTTGGATATCTATAACATATCTTAAAGGATTATTTAAATAAAAAGATTTCTGAATCTTTATTTCCTTTGAAGAATTTATAATTACAGCATCATCTTTTATATCTATGCCTGTTATTTGAGAATAAAAATAAATATTACCTTTTTCATAATCAAAAACTGTAGAAAAACCTATTTTGTTATTTATAGCATTAAATGGTATGTACATAACATCATTATGTATTAAAGGAGTAAAATTAATCTTAAATTTATTCATATCGTTTGATACTAAAGTACAGCTAATTATTCTTTTATGATTATCACTATTTATAATTATTTGCCAATCAATAAATCCCAATGATTTCATTAAAGTAACAAAATCTTCCTGATTAAAATATATCTCATTCTCAGTTATCATCGGATTACTTCTAAAGTTTATAATCTTATTCTTATAAACAAAATTTATTTTTTTGATACTATTACTATCTACATTACTTTTAGTGATAATAATATCTTCAGAATAAACTAAATTAAAAATATTAAAATAAGCAATTAAAATTAACAAAAAAAAGAGAAATGATTTAATTTTTATTTTCATAACATCCCCCCTTTTTTAATAAAAAATCAATAAGCACAACCTTATCTCTTTATTTTATTTTCTATTTTTTTAATAAAAATTCCTATAAAAACATTAATGAAAAATTATTAATTATTAAAATAAACCAAGAATGGAGTTTAAAACATTATCAGGGACTTTTTTATAAGAATGTAACTCCATAGTAAAAGTAGCTCTACCTTGAGTTAGTGATCTTAAAGTAGTAGAATAACCAAACATTTCTCTTAACGGAACTAAAGCTAAAATCTTATTTATTACAATAGTAGAAATTTGTTGATAAATAGAAATCTCTAAGATTTCTGCATTTCTTGAATTCAGATCGTTAATAACATTACCTAAATATTCTTCATTAACTATTATTTCAACCTTCATAACAGGCTCTAATAAAACAGGATTAGCATTAGAAATAGCAATTTTAGTAGCTTCATAAGCAGCCACCTTAAACGCTAAATTAGTAGAAAAATTAGGATCAAATTCACCATCTACTATTCTTACTTTTAAATTAATACAACTATATCCTGCTAAAGGCCCTACTATTAGTGCTTCAGCTATTCCTTCTTTTATAGATGGAATAAACTTCTTAGGAATTTTTTCTTCACTCACTTCATCATATATTTTAACCCCATTTTCTATAGGTTGAACTTGAAGTACTACATAAGCAGTCTGTAATTTATTAGATATTTGCTTACTAAATCTATATTCTCCTTGAGCTTTAGTAGTTATTGTTTCTTTATACTCTACTTGAGGCTTTCCTGAATATATTTTTAAATTATGATCCCTAATAAGTCTATCTTTTATTATTTCTAAATGAAGTTCCCCCATCCCAGAAATTATTATCTGCCCCGTTTCTTCGTTAATTTTATACCTAAAAGTAGGATCCTCTTCAGCCAATCTTTCCAAAGCTTTAAATAATTTCTCTTCCTCAGCTTTTGATTCAGCTTCTATAGCAGTAAAAATAACAGAAGGAGGAATGTTTATACTTTCTAATACTATTTTCTCATCAGAAAAATTACAAAGAGTATCTCCTGTGGAAGTTTTTTTTAATCCAAGTACAGCACCTATATCTCCCATCTCTAATTTACTAACACTTTCTATATAATTAGCATGTAATTTCAAAATTTTTGTTATTCTCTCAGATAGATCTTTAGTAGTATTCTTAACTACAATCCCTTCTTCTAACTTTCCAGAATACACTCTAACAAAACAAATTCTACCAACATTTGGTAGATAACTAACTTTAAAACATAAAGCCAAAGTTTTAGAATTATGATGATAATCTAATAAATTAATTTTAATTTTTTCTTCTTGTAGATCCTTATTTATTCTAAAAGCTTCAATATTAATAAAATCTAAAGGATTAGGTAAAAAATCAATAACAGCATCTAAAAGAAGTTGAACCCCTATATTCTTTAATGAACTACCACATAAAACAATAACCCCAAGCCTTCTTAAAGTTATATCTCTTAAAGCATTATAAATATCATCAACACTATATTTATCTTCTAAGTATTTCATCATAAAGTCATCATGTAATTCTGCAATAGTTTCTAACATTAAATTTCTAATATTTAGAGCTTGTTCTAAATTCTGCTGATTAATATCCCTAAATTCATATAAACTACCATCCTCATTAACCCAATAAACTTCCTTTAAATTAATTAAATCAATAACTCCTTTAAATTCGTTTTCTGAACCAATAGGGATTTGAATAGGAATAGGTTTAACTAGCAATCTTTCTTTTATGGATTCTAAAGCATTATAGAAATTAGCTCCAAGTTTATCCATTTTATTAACATATACTATTCTTGGAATATTATATTTATCTGCTTGTCTCCAAACAGTTTCAGTTTGAGGTTGTACCCCATTAGCAGCATCTATTATAACAATAATCCCATCTAAAACTCTCATAGATCTCTCTACTTCTATAGTAAAATCCACATGTCCAGGAGTATCTATTAAATTAAAAAAATAATCTTTCCAATAGAAAAAAGTAGCAGCACTAGTTATAGTTATACCGTGCTCTTTCTCTTGAATCATATAATCCATAGTAGCAGTACCTTCATCTACACTACCAATTTTGTAAATCTTCTTAGTATAATAAAGTATTCTTTCAGTGGTTGTGGTTTTACCAGCATCAATATGTGCAACTATCCCTATGTTCCTCGTTTTTAGTAGCCTATTAAATAGCTCCTTATCCTTTAATTTATTAACATCTTCTTTAATAGTCATAAATATCACCTTATCTTCTTTATTAAATCAGGATTAATAATTTTTTGGGATTCATTCTGTTTTTTAGTTTCTTCTTTTTTTATATTATAAATATAATCAGAAACAAGTTTCTTTAAAGAATCAGAAGAATTATTTAAAGCTATATTAAAATAAATTTCAGCTAAGGCTTTCTTATCTTTCGTTAAGTAAAGTTTCCTACCTATCTCTAAATTCACATAAGGATCCCTATTTAAATAATCTTTAACTTCATCCCTAACTAAACTAATTTTTAAAATTAAATTTTTAAAATCTTTAAACCCATTCCCTTCAAAATTATAATTACTTAGTACATAATTTATAACCTCTGGTATCTCAGAAGAACTTAAAGATTTAATGGAATTAATTAAATAATTTTCTGCTTCCTGGGTTTTATTTAAATTAACTAAAACCTGGTAATATAAAATAACATCATCCTTATTAAATTGCATTTTTTTTAGTTCTTTATATTTTATTACATTATGAATTTTATTAAAAGCTTGGTCATATTTTTTTTGATCTAAATAAAATTTTGTTAAAGCATACTTAATTTCTAAATTATTGGTATATATTTGTTCATAGGAAGTAAGTAATTTTTCAGCTTGATTATAATTCCCTAAAATAGAATATAAAGCTGCTAAAACTTGTAAATTCTTAAAAAATTCAGGATTCGAAGGATGAGTATATTTATACAATATAACAGCATATTCTAATATATTATTTATATCTTCATTATTCTTAAATGAATTATCAAATAGATATTTAACTATATCTAAATTTTTAGGAATATCTGCTTTATTTTTTATAATTAATTTATAAGCATCCTTAAGATATAAATAAGCTATAGTATTATCCTTATCTTGATAAAGATTAAATAGATTTTTATATAACTCAACAGATGGTCCCTTTTCTTTATATTCTTTAATTAGATTTTTTAAGTTATGTTTAAAAACAGAATCGTTAGTAGTATCTTTAACAGTAAATAAAACTAAAATAGCTGAAGAAAAGAATATAACTAAAATAAAACTATAAGCTAATATTCTAAAAGGATTAGGTTTATATTTTAATTTTATCTGCTCTTGCTTCTCTAATTCAGGATTTATTAATTTAATTTCTATTTGTTCCTTTTTTTGTTTAGATATTTTTACTTTTTTTTTAGGTTTAACTTTTTTTTTATCCATAAAAACAATCCCTTAAACTACTTTTTTATCTTATAGAAGATAAAGCTTCCTGAATTATATAGTTTTTCATTTCTTTTTAGGTTTAACTTAACCACCTTCTAGTCCCACTAAGAACCATGTTTATATTTTAATCCTTATAAGAAAACAAATATATCTTCCCTTTTTTAATTAAAAATTAACTAATTAATTCTAATTCAACATTAGCTTTAATAAGACCAGGTAAGTTAAGTTTAATATTGTAAATCCCTGTAGCTTTAATAGGCCTTTCTATTTCTATCCAATGTTTATCTATATGTTCATTTAATTCTTTAGATAATATTTCAGAAATTTTTTCCTTTGTTAAAGCTTGATAGAGTTTCCCATCTTTACCCGCTACTACCTTAATAGTGAATCTTTTTGAATCAATTTTTTCTTTTAATTCAATAGATTTTTCCTTTAGCTTTTGATTTCTAATTTCAATTGATTTTTTAAGATTTTCTAATTGTTTTTGTAATCCTTCAGTTAAGGGAACAGCTATTTTCTGAGGTATCAAATAGTTTCTAGCATAACCATCTTTTACATTAAGAATATCCCCTGCTTTACCTAAATGAACATAATCTTTTAATAAAAGCACTTTCATATTATTTATCCCTCCTTACTTTTAATTTTTTCCACTTTTAATTTTTTTCCAATAAATATTAATAAATAATATAATCCCACTAATAGATAATCCCAATAAAGCCAAAGCTACAAATAAAGCAAAGTATTTAAATACTCCTAAAACTTCATAAGTATGAATGTTATAAATAATATCTTCAATATTCTCAGGAATATTCTTTCTAAATACTAATATAAAACCTGTTATAGCAGTAATTATAAAAAATATAGCAAATATAAATCCTACCCACCTATGAATAGTCCTTATTAAATTTATCATATTATATAAAAATAAAAAAACATTTAGCTAAATTAATATATAATTATACCTAAAATCCATAAAACCTTTTCATTTATAAGCCTAAAATAATTTATTTACAATATAAGAAGAATTTAGTAAAAATAGGAATTGTAGTATATATATAATCTTAAATAAAATTTTGAAATAATATATTAAACTCTAAATATCCTTTTTTTATCAATACTAATTTACTAAATACTATAAAAAAATACTAAATACTACTAACAACTTCAATAAAATTATCTTCTATTTGCTTAATTTTTTCTTTTAAATAATCAATATTGTTTATATATTTAGATAGTATTTTAGCTAAAGTATTGGAAAAAGTAATTAGTTTAATATCTTTTAATGGGTTTAGAGCTTTAAATTCAGTAAATCCATGCTGTTTATATCCAATTATTTCCCCTGGTCCCCTTAATTCTAAATCCTTTTGAGCAATCATAAACCCATCATCATAATATTTTAATATTTTTAATCTCTCTAAAGCTTTAGAAAACTCTAAAGCATTCAAATTTTTAGAAGTAACTAAAATACAATATGGTTGATGGGAAGCTCGCTTAACTCTACCCCTTAACTGATGTAATTGAGATAATCCAAACCTTTCTGAATCTAATATTACAATAGTATTAGCAGTAGGAACATCTATTCCTACTTCTATAACCGTTGTAGATATCAAGATATCGTATAAACCTTGTCTAAAATCATCCATTATGGATTCTTTTTCTTTAGAAGACATCTTGCCATGTAAAACCCCTATCCTTATATCTCTATCATTTACCTTATATTTCTTAAATTCACTTTGTAATTCATTGAGAGTTTGTTCTACATTTTTAAGTTTAATTTTTTTACCTTCATTTTCTTGAATAGCTGGGCAAATAAAATATGCTTGAAAACCTTGTTCTAACTGACTTAAAACAAATTTATAAACTTTATCCATATTAGAATAATTAAATATTTCAGTAATAGCTTTTTTCCTATTAGGCGGTAATTCATCAATAACAGAAATATCAAGATCACTATAAACAGTAAGAGCTAAAGTCCTAGGAATAGGAGTAGCACTCATAACTACTAAGTGAGCATCTAAGGATTTTGAATATAGCTGATATCTCTGATTAACCCCAAATTTATGCTGCTCATCTATTACAATTAAACCTAAATTTTTAAAATTTAGGTTTTCGTTTATTAGAGCGTGAGTACCTATTAAAATATCCAGTTCCCCATTTAAAGCTTGTTCAAAAATTAATTTTCTTTGCCTACCCTTAATCTTTGAAGTTAGTAATTTAATATTTAAATTAAAATCTTTTAAAATTTTATTAAAATTAAGATAATGTTGATTAGCTAAGACTTCAGTAGGAGCCATTAAAACACTTTGATAACCATTTATTTTTAAAAGATAAGCTAATATAATAGCAATAACAGTTTTCCCTGCACCTACATCCCCTTGAATTAATCTCCTAATTTTCTTAGATTTTTCAAAATCAGAAATAAAATCATTTAATACCCTCAATTGTGCATTAGTTAAATTAAATGGTAATATTTTTTTTATTTCTTCTAATTTATCCTTTGTTTTAATTAAATCTATTTTTATATTTGATTTTTCTTCTTTTTTTGATAAAGTATTTAATAATACTTGAGTATATATTATTTCCTC
>JAPYWL010000117.1 GCA_028276365.1 Deltaproteobacteria bacterium
AAAAAAAATTAGTGTCGTTCAAAAAGTTTATTAATTTGCTTAAAATCTATCCTAATAATAGCATTTCTTCCATGAGGACAAAAATTAGGGTTTAATGAATCCAATTTTAAAATGTTTTCAAATAGATAAATAATTTCATTTTCATTTAACTTAGTTCCTGCTTTTACAGCTGATTTACAAGCAAAAGTAGCTACCACTTCTTTTATTAATCTATCTTTATCAAATAAAGAAACTCCACTAAATAACCCCAATAAATTTAAAAAACTTGATTTTATATCAAAACTAAAATTAGCATAATCATTGTTAAATAAAGAAGGATAAGCATTTATAATCAGCCTATCTTCAAATACATTAATATCAAACCCTAATTCCTTTATAATATATTCTAAATCAAGCTTACTATTTGAAACAAATTCAATAATATTAATCTCAAGTTCATTAAAAGGTATTTCAATTGGTATTAATAGTTTTTGGGGATATAAATTAATTTTATTTAGTAAAGTTGAATATATTATTTTTTCGTGAGCATTGTGTTGATCTACTATATAAAAAGCTTCATCATAATACATAAGGAAATATGTTTTATCCCAATAAAATAATAATTTAAATTCTCTTTGTTCCTTATCTTTTTTTTCTATTTCTTTTTGACGTTGTAACTCTTTTTCAAAATCACTTATCTTTAAATCATTTCCTAAAGTACTATTATCAAACTTGGTACTTTTATCAAGTTTTAAATCACTTTGGTTTAATTGTTTTTTATCTTCTTTTTTACTAATTCTTTCTATTTTTTTTACCAAATTAGAAATAAAAGAAGATAAAACCTCATCTTTAGTAGTCTTTTCAGGTTTATTTAAATTAGTAATTTCTCTTTTTATATCTTTATCATCTAATTTATTTGATAAACTTTTATCATTATCTTGATTATTTTTTAAGTTAATATACCATTGATTAGGAGAATCTTTATTTATTTTTTCTTCTTCTTTTTCTAAAAATGAAAAAGTAGTTTTTACTTTAGCATTAATAAACTCTTTGGTAGCCTTTTGAACTAAATTCTTAACAAATATAGGTTTTAGAAATCTTACATCAAATTTCCTAGGATGTATATTAACATCTACTTCATCAGGCGGTAAATTCAAACTAACTATCCCTTCTATATAATATCTGTCATTTAACATTTCATCAAAAGTAGATTTAATTAATTTAACTAAGGAATAATTACCATCCCCTACTACCCTACCATTAACATAAAAGTAAATATTTCCTTTAATACTTCCTTTCCTTTTTTTTACATTTTCTTTAAATACATTTGATAAAATTAGTATAACTTCATAATTTTCGATTTTTAAGGAATATTCATCTAAATTACTATTTTTAAATACCTCTTTAACTCTATTTATTAAATTATCAGTGGGTAAGTAATTAAAAACCAATCTATCGTCAATATATAAAGAAAAAGCTACTTTATAATTTATACAAGCTAATTGTTTAACAATATTTATTATATTATAATTTTCAACTTTATTAGATGATATAAAATTTCTCCTAACAGGACTATTAAAAAATAAATCAACTACTTTAACTATAGTACCATTTTCAAAATAGTTAATAAGTTCATCTTTTAAAGATAAAATTTTACCTTCAGAAGCATATAGTGTATAAGTTTTATCAGATTCCTTAGTTTTAGAGGTTATATATAAATTGGATACCTTAGAGATAGCATATAAAGCTTCTCCTCTAAATCCAAAAGTACTAATATTAAGTAAATCTTTTTCTGATTTTATTTTACTTGTAGCATACCTATTTATAGTTAAGGGTAAATCGGCATATTCTATACCAATTCCATCATCCCTTACTTCAATAAGTTTTAAACCACTATTTAGTATCCGTATTTTTATATTTTTAGAATAAGCATCTAAAGAATTTTCTATTAGTTCTTTAACAGCATTAGCAGGTCGCTCTATTACCTCACCTGCTGCTATTTTAGAAAATACTTCCTCAGGTAACTGAACTATTTTTCCCATAATACCAAATATTTATTTACTAAGGAAATCATTACAAAATTCATTATAAATAGCCTCAACAGTTAATTTTAGATACTTACAAGGAATTAATAATGATATACTTATATGAGAATCTGCTGCTTGTAAAATAATTATCTTATTTTTTAATAATGCTTTATTTATTCTATTCATTATACCTGGTTTCCCTCTTATCCCATAACCTATAACACTTACCTTACAAACTTTATTTAATACTTTATATTCTATTTTTTTATCTTTATTTGCTAATTTTTTATTAAAATCTTCAATTATAGCTAAAATAGTATTTGAGTAATTCTTATCTACAATAAAAGAAGCTTTCCTATTAAATATGTCTAAAGTAATAAAATCTAAACTAATATTTTGCTGATTTATTTTAGTTAAAATATAATCAAGATAAAGAGGTAATTCTTTTTTTTCCTTAGGAAAAATCAAAGAAAATTTAGTAATATTCTCTTTTACTGATATATTTGTTATTAATTTATTGGGATTATAATTACTATTAATAATTGTTTGATTGGTAGAATTAACAGAAGTAATAATTAATGGGATATTATCAGAATGTAAAATATTAACTGCATCATTATGTACTACTTGAGATCCATTATAAGTTATTTCAGTTAATTCATCATAATTACAATAGTCTAT
>JAPYWL010000118.1 GCA_028276365.1 Deltaproteobacteria bacterium
GTTTAGCTTACCCATAGGGGAATTGAAAGGGATTGAAAATAAAAAAGTAACACAAATATTATTTGAAGTTTAGCTTACCCATAGGGGAATTGAAAGTTTCCTTGTTGGTAAATTATGCTATTTTTTTCTATTAGTTTAGCTTACCCATAGGGGAATTGAAAGCAACCTCCACCTCTGAAATTACGGTTTCAGAGAGGATTGTTTAGCTTACCCATAGGGGAATTGAAAGCCCTTTTCAGCTAAAAGGGGTTTTTTCCAGCAACCCGTTTAGCTTACCCATAGGGGAATTGAAAGTCTGATTTTCAATCCTAAGTTGAAGCTCTTTGAAAAGGTTTAGCTTACCCATAGGGGAATTGAAAGATGATGTAGGTAATCTGGTAAGCATATATAATGATAGTTTAGCTTACCCATAGGGGAATTGAAAGCAATTATAAAACATTTCTATACGCTTTTAAGAGATATGTTTAGCTTACCCATAGGGGAATTGAAAGTTTATTATCACGATTAAATCGGGTTTTCTGCTAAGTGTTTAGCTTACCCATAGGGGAATTGAAAGTAAAACAAAATATCAAGAACAAAGGTATAAAAATGAAAGTTTAGCTTACCCATAGGGGAATTGAAAGAGTTTAATCTCTTGAAATAAGAGAAACAGCTTAAAAGGTTTAGCTTACCCATAGGGGAATTGAAAGACACTATCTATTACTATCACATCAAAATCTCTTACTAGTTTAGCTTACCCATAGGGGAATTGAAAGGGGTTTCCTGGCTCCCTTAGGTTTTATCTTACTTGTTTAGCTTACCCATAGGGGAATTGAAAGACAATATCTACATATTTAATAATTTTGTTTCCTTCCTGTTTAGCTTACCCATAGGGGAATTGAAAGAAGTAAGTTTTTTTAAACTTTTCTATGTCCAAGTTAGGGTTTAGCTTACCCATAGGGGAATTGAAAGTCATCTTCATTATCTAATTTGTAAAAGTCAGCAGTAAGTTTAGCTTACCCATAGGGGAATTGAAAGATAGAAAGGGCGAGCAAAAATCTTGAAATTGTCAGTTTAGTTTAGCTTACCCATAGGGGAATTGAAAGATGCTAAAAATCCTGTTTTATTTAAAAATACAGGAGTGTTTAGCTTACCCCTAAGGGAATTGATAGAATACAAATGTATTACTTCTCTCTCTATATTACTGTTTAGCTTACTTTAATATTTTGTTATATATAGATATCAAGAAGTTTAATAATTAATAGTATAAAACCGAAAATACAAAATTTCTATTTAAACTATAAAGAAACAAAAACTACTAATTACCCCTCCCAAACAAAATAAAGAAGTAAGAAATCCTTTAACAGAAAACTAATATTTTATGTAAAAATTTAACCTCCAAACTTAAACTTAAGTTAGCTATCCTACAAGAAAATATAGAAGAAATAAGAAATCAAATAGATATATTTCTAAATTTAATTAGTTACAATATCCTAAAAAATGAATATGTTTATCAAGCTTCTATATACGGCTTAGCTCATTCAATGGGGTATAATATTCTAATAGAAGCTAGAACATCCAAAAAAAAAGATCTAACTATACTAGTAAATAAAAGCAAATTACATACAATAAGAGTTTAAAGTTATAGAAAATTCCAAAGAAAAGAGAAAAGCATTAAAATAAATTTTTCAAAAAGAATATTACAAAAAATATTTTAAATCACGATAAAATCTATATAATTGGTTATAAAAAGGTTAAATAGAATTTCATTTAGTAATTATTTTTTATAATTTTCTTCTCAAAAAATCATAATAACTTATATAAAAACGAATGTTTTATTCTTTTAAAAAGATGGATTATAATTTTTTTTCTGTCTATTTTAAGTTTAAATTCAAATTGTTTATCAAAACTTCTAATTTTTTTTAAATTGATTTCAAAATTTTTCTAACTTGTTTCAAAATTTTTTAAACTTATTTTAAGTTAAATTTAAAAAGTAGGAGGGAGTAAAGAAAATAGTAGAAAATATAAAGAAGGGAGTGAAAAAGAATGAAAAAGTTAGGAATAGGAATAAGTGATTTTAAAGAGTTAATTAATGGAAATTATATATACGTAGATAAAACAGAGTATATTTATAAGTTAATTGATCAAGGAAAATATTACTTTTTAAGTAGGCCTAGACGTTTTGGAAAATCTTTATTAATATCAACAATTGAATATTTATTTAAAGGAGAAAGGGAGTTATATAAAGGGTTATATATCCAAGATAAATGGAAATGGGGAGATATTTATCCGGTAATAAGAATAGATTTTGGAGATACACAAGTAAAAAACGAAAGAGAGTTACAAAAGGAACTAAAAGCAATAATTGTAGAAACAGGAAGGGAATATAATTATAAATATAACGAAGAATATACTATAAATAGAAATTTAAGATTGTTAATAGAGGGAATTTATGAAAGAAGTAAAAAACAAGTGGTGATATTGATAGATGAATATGATAAACCAATATTAGATAATATAGATAGAAAAGAAGAAGTAGAAAGGATAAGAGAAACTTTAAAAGGATTTTATACAACATTAAAGGGGTTAGATAGGTATATAAAGTTTGTATTAGTAACAGGAGTGAGTAAATTTGCTAAAGTATCATTATTTAGTGGATTAAATCAGTTAGAAGATATATCGTTAAGTAAAG
>JAPYWL010000119.1 GCA_028276365.1 Deltaproteobacteria bacterium
TTTATTGTTACTAAGTTAGATGGGGATGCCAGAGGTGGAGTTGCTTTATCTATTAGATATGTTACTAAAAAACCGCTTTATTTTATTGGGGTTGGTGAAAAGATTTCAGATTTAGAGATATTCCATCCTGATAGAGTTGTTTCAAGAATATTAGGTATGGGAGATATATTAACTTTTATTGAAAAAATAGAAAAACAAATTGAAGAAGATGAATTGCAAAAAGTTGAGAAATACTTACAAGGGGAATTCACTTTTAATGATTATTTATCTTATCTTAGGTTAATAAAGAGGATGGGGGATTTTAAGAGTATATTATCTATGTTGCCGTTATCTATGTTTGGGATAAATCCTGCAGCTCTTAGAGAGATTAATGTTGATCCTAAGCAAATAGATAAAATAGAAGCTATTATTAACTCTATGACTAAGGAAGAACGAAGGAATCCGGATATATTAAATAGTAGTAGGAAAGCAAGGATAGCAAGAGGTAGTGGAACATCTATTAAAGAAGTGAATTTTATTCTAAAGCATTTTAGGGAAATGAGGAAAGTCTTAAAGAAGATGGGTAATATAGTTAAAAAAGAGAATATCCCTGAACTAAATGCTCCCGTTAATACCTCTAATATTAAAGATATCATGAATCTATTTAAAAAATAAATATTTTTAAGTTTTTTATTATTAAAAATGGAGGTTTTTTTTTTATTTTTTTTTAATTATATTAGGGAAGGGGTGATATGATGGAAAAAAGAAAGAGAATAAAAAAAAGAATAAAAGGGATAACATTGATAGAATTATTAGTAGTAGTAGCAATAATAACAATATTAGCGGCTATATTATTGCCGTATATAGGTAATAAAACTGAAGATGCTAAAATATCATCAATGGAAAATATTATAGCAACAATGAGGACGGCAACATTATTAATGTTTAATGATACCTCAATGTTTCCTACAAACTGGAATGATTTAATAAATAATACGACATTAACGAATTGGAAAGGACCGTATATTTCTAGGGGGTATAAATTAGATAATACAAATAGCTCTAATGATACAGCAGTAAATGCATCTCCATGGAGTACGAATTTAATATTATTTGCTGATAATGATGGAACAACTCAAGAATATTTTGGAGCAACGACGGGAGGGGTTTCAAAATTTAGTAGAGCAGTGGCTTTAGGGATAGTAAATACGCTATCAACAGGAGGCCAACCATTAATTCCATTAACGAGTTTACAGAAGATAGATCAGGATTTAGACGATTCAACTCTTCTAACAAATGGTCATGATACAGGGTATATAATATATTTGAATATAACGACGACGCCATTAACAACAACGGGTTTAGCAGCTGGTAGTTTTCAAGCTTATAATACTGCACCTGCAGGAACTACAATGTTAGCTGTATTCCTAAACGGTGTTAGATAGTTATGAATTGAGTGGATTTAATAGGGAAGTAATGTTATGATATGATAATATAGGGGTATAAAGATATAAGTATTAGAGGGAATAATAAAAGGAGGAAAATAATAAAATAATGTATAATTATATCATGGGATAAGAAGTAAAAAAGCTAAGTTTCCCTTTAAGGTAGCACTCTCCAGGCTTTTCTTTTATTTTTTGTTGATGTTTTTTATTTCTATCATTCTATAGTTCGTGTTCAAAAGGACTCTAATATAAAAGTCAAATGCTTTAATTATAGAGCTTTATGTGAATTCTATAAAAATGATTTTCAATCTAAAAAAACAAAAATTATCAAAAAGTTTAGAGAAGTATTTTTAAATTGCCCTAAGTGTAATTTTAAATATAATATATTTATAGAGATACTCATTTAACTCTTGTAATTAAAACTGCTAAAAAAAACTCTTTAAAGATAAGTTAATTGTAGTTGTTATACCATATAGAAGTGAATTCTTTTATTTTTTAAATTTTTTCATATTTTAGTTTTAAATATTTTGGAGAATAATTGTAATAGTAAGAAAGCGATTATGAATATGATAATAGTAGAGAATAAGGTTAAAGAGCTGGCATAACCTATATCTAAAAATTTAAAGAAATTTTCATAAATATACATAGGTAAAGTTTTAGTAGAGTTAGAAGGGCCACCACCTGTTAATACTAAAGGTAAATCAAATACTGCTAACGCATATAGATATCTAAATATAATAGAAACAGCTACTGCAGGAATAATAAGAGGAATAATAACCCAAAATACTTTATGATACCAATTCCCACCCTCTACATCCATAGCCTCTAAATACTCTTTATTTAATCCTTTTAAAGCAGAATACATAATAATAACAATAAATGGAGTTGTTTTCCAAATATCTACTAAAACCATCCATACAAAAGCAAATAAGTTATTAGATAAATAAATATCTTTTAAATTAAAAATTCCAAAGAATTTAGGAAGAATTCCGTAATCTTCATTTAAGAAGAATCTCCAAGATAATGCCATAATAGCAGTAGGTAAAGCCCACGGTAATATAACACTAAATCTAACTAGTTTATTATCATTATAATACAAAAATAAAGCTATTAAAAAACCTAAAATAACTTCAAATGGAACACTAAAAGTAGCAAATTTTATACTATTATATAAACATACCCAAAAAG
>JAPYWL010000120.1 GCA_028276365.1 Deltaproteobacteria bacterium
TTACGGGGATTATATTTAATAGTATATATACTCCATTAAACAGTGCTACTTTTTCATTATTGGCGTTTTTTATAGCATCAGCAGCTTATAGGGCTTTTAGAGCTAAGAATTTTGAAGCATTAATTTTGTTATTATCTGCTACTATAATCATGTTGGGTAGGGTTCCTATAGGAGATTACCTGTTTTCTATTTTTGGTATTAAAATTAGTATAATAGCAGATTATATAATATCAGTATTAAATGCTGCTGCTCAAAGAGCTATATTAATTGCTATTGGAATTGGAACTATTATTATATCATTGAAACTTTTATTTGGAGTTGAAAAATCACATATTGGAAAAAGTGAGTGATATATGCTAAGAAGTATAATAAACTTACTAAAAAGGATAACAAGAAGAACAATATTTTTTATAGTTGCTTTAGTTCTTGCTTTAAGTATTATATTTTCAAATGTTGGATATATACAAAAGATTAATTTATATATTTTATCAAAGAGTATATCTTGGACTTCAATTAAGGCTTATGAATATATAGAGAATTTACCTGAGGGTAGTGTAGTATTATTATCAGCGGATTATGCACCTTCTACGAAAGTAGAGAACGATCCTGTGGTTCAGGGATTTCTTACTCAAGCTTTTAGGAAGAACTTAAAAGTAATAGCGATTTCATTATGGCCTGATGGAGCAGTTTTACTTGAAAATAATATAAGAATGGTTGCTTTAAAAATGAATAAAAAAGAGGATGAAGATTTTGTTATAGGTGGATACGTAGTAGGTGGTGCAGTAGCTATTGAAAAAATGGGGATAAATCTTAAAAATGCTATACCTTTACTTAGAGGTTCTAATGCTCCTTTTTTAAACAATATAAAGAGTGCTAAGGATTTAAAATTAGTTTTTTGTGTAGCAGCAGGGGATACTTTACAATATTATATAAGGATTTTAGGTGCTAGGTATGGGGTTCCTGTTGCTGGGGGATGTACTGCGGTGATGGCTGCTGAAATGTATCCTTATATTATGTCTAATCAGCTTATTGGCTTGTTTGGGGGACTTAAAGGAGCTTGTGATTATCAACTTCTAGAGTTAAAAGATCAAATAGATCCTAATAATGTTCCTGAAGCTGTTAAAAATATGTTTCCCCAATCAATTATACATTTACTTATTGTTATCTTTATTATTATAGCTAATTTGATTTATTTTTACGAAAGATATGAAATTAGAAAAAACTTAAGAAGGTAATCCTAAATAAAATAATTTTGTTTGTGTTTTTGTATTGATATTATTATGATATTAAAAGAAAAGAGTAATAGTATTTTTAGTGAGTTATATGATGAAGATTTTTTTAATTATTTTATAAAGAATTTTCTAAACTTAAATAAGACTAATATTTTATTTGGTAATTCGTCAATTTATAAATTAAATACAGTTAAAAAAATAGATGAATATTTGAATACTAAAAATATGAAAACTGAATTAGTTATAATGGATAATAATGTATCAATGGATAGAATAAGGTATTTAATTAATTTTGTTAATTTAAAATCTAATAATTTGAAATTAATTTTTTTAGATTTAGATATTTTAAATATATATTCTTTAAATTCTATTTTAAAGACTATAGAGGAGCCGCCAAGTAATGTAGTATTTTTTTTATCTAAATCCAATTATTTTGTTTTGCCTACTATTTTATCAAGAGCTTCTAAATTTAATGTTATCCCTAAAACTGAAAGAATAATTGATTTATTAATAAAAAAATATCATTTTTCTTTAGATATGTCTGAATTTATTGTATTTGGATTAAATAATTCTTTGGAAGATATAGATTATTTTATCTCTAATTTTACTAATATTTCTAAAAAAATGAAAAGTAGTGTTGAAATTAATGAGGATTTTTATAATTTATTTAGGATGTTTTTAAATTTAAAGGATTATAATATAAATGATTTTTTGGATATGTCTGAACTTTTATATAAAAAATACGAATCTTTTTTTACTTTTAAAATATTTATTAAATTTATAAGTTTATTTTTTAGGGATTTATTTATTTCATTTTATAATGATTACTTTAAACAAAAGATATTTTTTAAAATGATATTTAAAGAGTGGGAAAATTATATAGTTAATTTTAAAATAGATAATAATTCTTTTTTGTTAAAAATAACAGAATTTTTAAATAAATTAGTAATATTTAATAATAAACAAATTTATATAAAATTTAATAAAAAAATTTTATATACTTTTTTAATTTTAAATGTATATGAAATTTTAAGAGATTTTTACTACGGAAATTATAATTTAAATTATTAAATTTAGTTATGATTTAATAATTTTTAATAGGCTGTTGGTAAATTTATGGGCATTTATAGTGCTAAATTAATTTTTAGTAGATTAGATTTAAATATGAAAAGAGTTTTTATTAAAAATTTGTTAATAATTTTATTTGTAGTTTTTTTTATTTTTTGTTTTAAATTATTTGTTTATTCTCAGGATAAATTATTTACCGATTTAAATAAAGAGGATAATGATTTTATATTAGAAC
Source organism: Deltaproteobacteria bacterium (assembly GCA_028276365.1). Classification (GTDB taxonomy): domain Bacteria; phylum DRYD01; class DRYD01; order DRYD01; family DRYD01; genus CAKZQG01. Next base: position 2,536 of record JAPYWL010000120.1, read on the forward strand.
CAGTTTTAATGTTTTTTTCTAATTCTCCTGAGTATATTAAAGAAAATGGATAC
>JAPYWL010000121.1 GCA_028276365.1 Deltaproteobacteria bacterium
TCTAATTCTACTATGTTTTTATTTTTTTCAGTTTTAACGTATGTAGCAGCTTCGTCTATTAGATCTATTACCTTATCTGGTAAATTTCTATTAGGTATATATCTTTGGGATAATTTTATTAAATTAAATAGCATCCCTTTATCATATTTAATGTTATGATGTTGTTCAAAGGATGGGATTATATTTTCTAAGATTTGTAAAGTCTGTTCTAAGGTGGGTTCATTAATTAGTATTGGTTGGAACCTTCTTTCTAATGCTGGATCTTTTTCTATATATTTATAATATTCTTTAGTAGTAGTAGCTCCTATTATTGTTAATTGTCCTCTTGCTAATGCTGGTTTTAACACATTTGATATAGTATTATCTAACATTATAGTATGTATTTCATCTATGAATAAGATAATATTGTCATTATTTTCTAATTGTTTGATTAAATCTTCTAATTTTTTTTCTAATTCTCCTCTTAAGGATGTTCCTGCTAATATAGAGCTAACTGTTAATTCAATTATTTGTTTATTTTGTAATTCTTTTATTTCATTATTAGCTATTTTGTAAGCTAAGCCTTCTACTATTGCTGTTTTTCCTACTCCAGGCTCTCCTAGTAGTATTGGATTATTCTTTGTCTTTTTTAGTAATATTTGGATTAATCGTTGTAATTCTTCTTCCCTTCCTATTATCTTATTTAATTTACCTTCTTTAGCTAATTTTGTTAAATTTCTTCCATGTTTTTCTAAAAATTCAGGAATTGCTTCTGATTTATTTTTTTCTTTTTCTTTAATATCTGTGTTTTCTTTTTTAGATTCTTTAAATAACAATTCTTTTATGTTATTTGTATCAAAATATACTCTTAAAACATCAAAAAAAGAATTATTATTTTCTAAGAAATTTATAAAATCTTCTAAAGTAGGATCATCTTTTATTTTTAAAAATCTTTTTAATAAGACACTTAAAGAAGGTTCTATGTTTGATTTTACATTTAATGAAGAAAATAATAATAAAAAGTTTTTAACATCTTTATTTATTTTAATTATATTTTTTTTATCAAGTTCTAACAGAATATCTATACTCGTTATTGATATAGCTTTTTGTTCTGTATATTCTTTGTATATATTTTCTATTAAACTTTTTAGTTTTATATTTTGTAAATCTCTAATTATTGTCATTATTTTTATAATTCATTTTTTATTTTTTTATTTTTTTATTTTATTTTATAATTTTAGTAGGGTATAAATGCTAAATAAAAAACCTATGAATATTGAGATAATTATAATTGCTAACCATAGAAATCTAAAATAAGACCTATAAACTTTACCATCTTCTGTTTTAATTTCTATTACTTCAAAAAATGGAGCATAATGTCTTCTATAATATCCTTTTATTTGTACTTTTTTACCTATTAAATTATTAGTTATAAAGAAGCCATATACCATTTCTGCTACTTGAAAACCTATTCTATAATCTACATATATAAAACCTGTTTCATCTTTTAGGGTTACATCCTCGCTTAAAATATATCCTGCTATCCCTCTCCCCATTATTTGCCCATTTAATATTGAAGGAATACTTCTTATTATTGATACTTTTGTTTTTTGCAATAAATCAATTATTTTATATTCTTTAAACTGCTTTAATGGATTATAAGTGTAAAACCATTTAATTAATCCTCCTAATCCAGCTAATAATAATGGATAACCGATTATGTTTAATCCATTTCCTGTTAAAGCACTTACTATTATTCCTATAAATATACCAGTAATTAAGCCTGTTAAAGGTAAGTATTGAAAAAATAGATCTATAATGAATTCGTCCCATAATGATCCTTTAAATAAATCTAAAGAATTATCATCTTTTTCAGAAGGTAATGAAGTGGGTATATTTATGTAAAAAGGTAGATTATGCTCTTTAGCTATTTGCTGTAGATTTTTTATTCTCTTAGCTACTAAGGGGTGTGTTGAGTTTAATTCAATTAATATAGCCCAAGGATTAAATAGGTCCCATGCTAAGGTTTTTGCTATTACATCATAATTATTTAAAGCAGTATCAGTTGTTATTTCTATAGTATTTTCCATTGCTAAACTATTTGATGTTAAGCTGGATTTAGTTAAATTAATATTACTATTAAGTAATGCTAATCTAAGGCTTTTAGCTTGTTTATTGTCTATTAGCCCTAATACTTTAAAGGGTGTTGATCTTATGTTTGTATTTTGTGTTTCATTTTCTTTGGTATCTAATACTCCATAAGCTACTTTTATTAATGATGTTGCTAAGGAGTTTGGATTCATTGTAGTTATTGCACTAAATTTATCTGCGTAATATTCCCTTAATCTTGATAAATATAAAACAATATATTCGCTAATTATGTAAGTTAAGTAAGCTATTAAAGCTATTAGTAATAGTTGTCCGCTACTTCTTCTATTATCTCTTGAAGAGGCTAATCTATAAGCAGCTCTGTATATAATATAAAGTATAAATGGAATAAAACTTGCTAATGTCATAAAAACAAAATCCCAATGGAATATATGTCCTATTTCATGTGCTACTACTGATTTAACTTCATCTTCATTTAGGATTTCTAATA
>JAPYWL010000122.1 GCA_028276365.1 Deltaproteobacteria bacterium
AAACTAGTGAATAATTAACAAATAATATATCATAAGCTAATAATCTATTTAGTTCTTCAAGGCCATAAGGATTTTTAGACATAATTATAAAAATGGTAGAAATCCCAAAAGCGTATAAAATACCAATAAAAGCTTCAGTTGATACTTGCTCAAACTTAGTAGCTAATGATATAAAAAAAGCAGTAATTAAAGCAAAAAATAAAGATATCCGATAGCTGTAATTCCCATCAAAAAAGTATAAAGATATAGCTAATCCAGTTGCTGCCATTTGACCTATCGATAAATCCGTAAATATTATCCCCCTTCTTATTATCTCCATTCCAAAATAACTGTGTATTACTAATAAAATAATAGACAACAGAAAAGAAGGTAATAATAAATCCAAATTTAATATATTTCTTGATAAATGAAAAAAACTATCCATAAAAATTTTCCCCCTTACCTTATTTTATTTACTAAAACTACTTAAATTATTAACAATATAATCAAATAGTTCAAAAATATCATTAACTTCTTTTATTGAATATACATCATGGGGTAAAATGATAAATTTAATACCTGTTTTTTCGGAAATATAACTAACAGGTTGAATAGGATGATAAACATCTGTTATTATAACCTCTATTTTTTCATCTTTAGCTTTTTTTACCAAATCTTCAATATGTTTTGAAGTTGGTGGAATCCCAGGTAAGGCTTCTATAGTATCTATTAAAACAATATTATATCTCTTAAAAAAATAATCAAATAATCTATGATATTCAAATACTCTTAAGCTTTTAATATTTTCCATTTTTTTATCCCAATCTTTAACTTTTTGTTCCCATTTATGTTTAAATTTCTCTAAATTATCTTTATAGAAATTGGAATTTTTATTATCTAAGATAGATAATCTTTCAGTTATGATGTTAGCAATTTTAGGGATATTATAAGGATCTAAGTAAAAATGGGGATTACCATCTGGATGTATATCACCTTTAGCTCTTGAAACATTATCTACTTTATCTATTAAATCAAAATATTGAGATAAATCTAAGAACCCATTAGTTCCAAAATTAATTTTGTTATTATTAGCTAAATCCATTAAGGGAGGTAACCAGCCAATTTCTAAAGAAGCACCATTTATTATAAGTAAATCAGCTTTCCTTAATTTAACAGCTAAGGATGGCTTTGGTACTACATGATGTGGATCTAACTTAGAATCAGCTAAATAATCTACATTAGCCCTATCTTTTACTATTTCCTTTACTATACTTGCTATATAAGGGTAAGTTGTTACTACATTTAACTTATCATCAGCTTCAGTTTTTAATACAAAAATAAATACCAAAATTAATAAAAATAAAATCTTTAAAACTAAACTTTTAAAAGATTTTTTCATAAAAATTACCTCCTTATTTAGTTTAATACTAAAATGCATGAGCTCCATGAGCCCCTATACTAAAATTAAACTGTATCAAAAACTCATTTACTTTTTCTCTTTGAATTCCACCATTTAACTCCTTAAATAAACTTCTATCTATATTATATTGTAATCTTATATAAGAAAATTCACTAGGTAAAAAATCTATCATAAAAGAATACCTATATAAACTACTTGGTATATCCTGCTTAACAGAATTTTCAAATATATCATTTTTGGTTATTAAATCATATCTAAAACCTGCTCTATATCTTTGATTAAATTTATATATAGCTTGTAAATAAAATCCAGATTGATTTTTTTTATAATCAGAGATAACTAAATTGTTATTATTATAATAAAATCTATTTCCGCTAAATTTTCTTGTTATATACTCTCCCTGAAATTTTAGATATCTATAAGAATCTATAATATGCTTTATTGTTAATTCGAAATTATATAAATTAGTTTTACCAGCAAGAGCTTCATTGAAATCGTTAATGGTATTTATTCGGGTATCACCTGTAGCATAAGATAAACCTGTTAATATTGAAGTATTACCTATATCCCAAGAAGCCTTAATAAAAGAGGTAAATAAATTAGGTTTTTTTGTATCCTTTATTACTATATCATCTCCTGTTAAGTCCTGCTTAGTATTTAAAGTAAAGCCAAATCTATTAAAATTAAATTCATTATCTCCTTGAAATAATTCAGTACCTAATTGAAGAAAAAATGGTAAAGGAGCTAAATATGTTAATTGAAGCCCTGTTTCATTAATCCCTTCTTCTCCTAAAATAGATTTATAAATTAAAGGAGCATCGGAAAAACTCCAAAAATGCTGATGCTGACTATTTAATCTTCCAAATGAACTTAAAAATTTTCCACCCTTTAGTTTTAAATTAAAAGGTAAGCTTCTGGTTTGAAAATAAGCTTCTTCTATTTCTATACTCTCTTTATCTATATGAAAAACACTAACAAAATCAAAATAAGGATCTACTGTTGATCTTATATCTACTTCTACATAGTTTAAATTAAAACCATTTTCGGGTAATAAATTATTATCCAATAAAGGTTTAGTAAAACCTGGAATATAAAGATTTTTATAATCCTCATCTTTTATATTCCTTGAAAAATAAGAAAAATCAGATATTA
>JAPYWL010000124.1 GCA_028276365.1 Deltaproteobacteria bacterium
AAGAAGCTATAGATAAAATTAGGGATACTGCTTATTCTTTTGAAAGAGTTTTTATAGTAGAAGTAATGGGTAGGGATTATGGACAACTACCTTTAGAAGTAGCCTTGGCTACAGGAAGTGAAATAGTTTTGGTACCTGAATTTAAAGTAGATATAGAAAAAATTGCTCAAAAAATTCATATGTTTAAACAAAAAGGGAAAAAACATGTTATTATTGTTTTATCTGAAGGTTATTCTGATGCTTATGATTTTTATAACCAATTAAATCCGGTTTTGAAGAAATATAGTGATTATGAATTAAAGGTTAGTGTATTGGGTCATATCCAACGCGGTGGTAGTCCTACTGCTAAAGATAGGATATTCGGAACTTTAAGTGCTTATAAAGCTATAGATGCTATTCTAAAAAATCAAAACGGATATTATGTAGGACTTATAAATAATAAATATACTTTAATCCCCTTTGAAGAAGCAATTAACAATAAAAAAACAATTTCTCAAGAATTAGTCAATTTTTTAGAAGAAATCGCTGTATAAAAATTAAAAATTGAGACTTTATTTATTTAATCTAATCTACATGAAAGTACCATTTTTCATAAAGGAGAGGGTATTTATTGTATTATATAATATAAAGGTGGTAGCTTGCTGATAGTAAAATAATTATTTATAGTAAAAATATTATTTATATATAACGAAAATATACCTATAGATCTAAAAATTTAGAGGGTTTAGCTGAGTTATTGGCTAATAAAATTGTATCCACCTAAAAGTATTTTATAAAGTAAGTTGTTTATTATAACAACAGAAATTAATTATTATAAATATCTATAAAGTTTGTTAAAATAGAGCATTAACAGATTTTAAAAGGAAAAAATTAATAATGAAAGAAAAAATAAGTATTTTTCCATTGTTAGAACAAGCTTTAGAATTATATACTTATATAAAAATTCCAGAGATTTTAACAATGGATAAAGTTCCTATATCTATTCAAAAACTTGGTACTGTTGAAATAGATAGTCTTAAAGATGATATTATAGAGGATTATGAAAGATTTTAAGGATTTAGGTTTAAATATTAACAAAGCAGTTTTTTAAATATTATTTTTTATTTTAAAATAATTTTAAAATATTATGGAGGTGAAGTTAAAATGATTTCTTTAGTTCTTAGTAAAAATGTAAATGAAATTGTTTTTAATGAATATTTAGAATTCTCAAATTTAATAAAAGAGGAATATAATAAAAAAATTAATAAGAATATAGAAGTTAATTATTTTTTTTATGAAGAATCAAAAATTGAAGATTTAAAAGATAGTTATGTTATTATTTTAAGTGGAGGGGTTGATGTTTATCCTTTATTTTATAATTCTACTATTTTATATGAAGAAGATTTATATAAATTTGATAAAAATAGAGATGAATTTGAGTTAGAATTATTGGAAAGATATCATAAAAAGGTACCAATATTTGGGATATGTAGGGGAATTCAGATTATAAACGTTTATTTTAAAGGGACCCTATTTCAGCATTTACCTTATGATATAAAGGGTATTGTAATAGATAATTCTCACAAGATTTATCCAGAAATCCAGGATTTTAATGCTAAAAGGAAATTAAGGCATCATATATATGGTACTTTTTTTGATGAAATAACTGATTTATTGAATAACGAAAATAATATAAATAATTTAAATAATTTAAAGGTAGTTAATTCTAGACATCATCAAGCCATCAAAAAATTAGCCCCTAATTTTGAGATTTTAGCTCTTGCTAAAGATGGTATAATAGAGATAATTAAACACCAAAACCTGCCTATTTTAGCAGTACAGTATCATCCTGAACAGAAAGAAATCATTGATAACCAGTTACCTTTAATAAAATATTTTCTTAATTTAATTTCTTTATAATCCAATTATGATATAGTAAACGAAATTAATGAAAAGACTCTTTAAATTGTATACTAATAATCTGTTAATTGACAATTATTAAGCTTTATTTAAATGTAATAAAATTAGTAATTGTTTATAAGTATTTAGGATTAATAAACATTTCTTCTGCTGTTTTAGGTAAATTAGTTGGTCCAAAAGCTCTTATTTTATTTACCTCTACTTGTTTTTTGGAAAAAATACTATCATTATCTGCTTCAAAAATAGCTAAGTTTTTTGGAATATCAATTTCGGTATTTACTTTATCTTTATTATTTGTTTTGTTATCTAAGGTAGTTTGAGATAACAGTAATTCTGAATTATTATTAATATTTTCTATATTTTCTATATTTTCTATATTTAAGGTATTTATGTCTGTAGGGGTAATATTATCTTCTTTAGTTTTGGGCTCATTAAGAGGAATATTTTTATTTATAGGCTGGTTAGTATTTATTTTTTGATTGTTAATTATTTTAAAATTATTTATATTGTTTATATCCATAAACTTACCACCTCTTTTTTATTAATTTCTTAATTATATTTTATATTTCCTTATAAAATTTTGTAAAAAAAATGTTAAAAAATGTAAAGATAGATAA
>JAPYWL010000038.1 GCA_028276365.1 Deltaproteobacteria bacterium
TCAAAATAATGAGTATATATTAGCTAGGAATAAAGTCAAAAATCCTGAATTAATTCAACAAAATAAAATAAGGTTAATAACTAAGATAAATACTGATAATTTAAATATAGAAAACTATTATTTACCTATTCAAAGTATAGAGCAATATTTAAATTTAGATAATGAAAACATATTATTATTAGGGAATAATGGTAATTATGCAGGAGTTTTTAATATAAATACAGGAAAGTTAAAAACAATAATACAAAATAAAGAAGGTAAAAAAGGATTTAGATTTACTAATTTTGTTATAAAGGATGGTAATAAAATATATGTAGAAGGTTATTTTTTTGATGAAAATCAAGTAGCAGAAGATGAAAATAATTACTGGGTAGAGTTTTATCCTGAAAAATCTGAGTTAAATGCTTTTGGTAAAAAGGTAGTTAATACTACAGAAATAGTAAAGAAGTTAGGTAAAGTTAGAATGTTTTATTATGCTAAACCTGATTTAGCTGTATTTACAAGGATGTCAGGAATGTATCCTACTGAATTATGGGCTTATATAAATAATAAATTAACTAAAATAGATACCCAAGAGTATATAATAGAAATAGCTTTATCTAAAAAAGCAGACGCTTTGTATCTATATAGGAAAGGAAAATTAAGTTATTTTTGTGTTTATAACTTAATAACAAAGAAAAGAGTAGATATACCAGCTTCCCAAGGACGACCATTTATTTATCCTTTTATAACTCCTGATGGTAATGTTGCTGTTGTTTCTTATCTTAACTTATTTAATAAAAAAATGGACTTTTATATTGGATTTAAGCAAAATGATTATAAACTGAATGAATTGGTAAGTGATGTAAAAATGGGATCTTTTAAATTAGCTGAAGACGGTTCTAAGTTTAGCTTACTTAATGAAGATGGTGTTATTATTGGAAATATAATAAAATAAGTATAAACGTAGATTAATATCAATAAAAATTAGACTATTTCACATCGACGAATTTTTTTATTAAAAATTTATATGAAGGATTTCTTATTTTTTACCTAATTGTTATATTGGAGTAAATATATAGCATAACTGTTTAGCTTACCCACAGGGGAATTGAAAGATAACAATAGTTAGTTAAGTTTTGATATTTTTTAATTAATAATTTAATTTAATAATTCAACAATAGTTACTCCAAAACTTCCTTCTTTTTCATTAGCAAAATAAAAGTCTTTAACCATTAGATTTTTCTTTTTGAGTTCCTTTAGATAATCCCAAACCATTTTAGATAATACTTGTCCTTTGCCGTGAATTATTCTAATGGTTTTTAATTTAGTTAAAAATGCGGTTTTTATAAAATCCTCTACTTTCTTTTTAGCTTCTATATAACTATCTCCTCTTATATTTATCTCATAAATCGTATATTCTTCGTAGTTATTTTTAGGGTTATAATTTATTTTATTTTGGATTTTATTTTGTGTGGAATCTATTTTATTAGGCGTTTTAGTTGATTTTTTTATAAGTTTTAAATCATTTTTGTTAATTTCGTAGGTAATATTTTCTGATTTTACTAAGACTTTGTTTTTAGAAATATCTATAACTTCTCCTTCTAAATTTAAGGAATTTATAAAAACGATATCTCCTATTTCTATATTGTTTTTATTTTCTGAGGTAATATTTTCTGTTAAATCTTGTGTTTTTAAAGAATCTAAATTATAATTTTTAATTGATTTTATTAAGTTTTGAATTTTATCTATTTTGTTTTTGGATTTTAAAGAGATTAATTCTTTTTCCCAAGTACTTACAAGATTTTTAACTTCTAAATTAAAGAGCTTTTTGGCTTCATTATAAGCTTTTTCATAAGCAGTTTTAAAAGACTCACTAATTATATTTTCTTTCATTTCTTTTAGTTCTTTTAGTTTTTGTTCTAATTCTAATTCTTTTTGTTTTAAATTATTAATTAATGTGTTGTATTCATTAATTTTTTTAATATAATCGTTAAATATGTTAAGTTTATCAGATTTATCAAGTTCTTTTAAAATATTATATGAATTTTGGATAATAGTGTTTTTAAGGCCTAATTTATTAGCTATTTCAATTCCTAAGCTATCAGAAAAAGTATCATAAATAAGTTTATATTTACTCTGTAAGTTTTGATAATCAAAATTTATTGAAGCATAAGCTATATATTGTTTGTTTTTTAAAACATATTCTTTAACTTCATCATAATGGGTAGAAAATATGATATAGGTATTATCATATTTAAGGAGTTCTTCAATTAGAGCTATGGTTAAGGCAGCTGCTTGTAAAGGATTAGTACCACTTACTCCTTCGTCTAATATTATTAAAACTGTTTCTTCTTTGGCTTTAGTTTCTAAATAATTTATTATTTCGTTCCAAAAGGAAACATGGGATGAAAAGGTACTAAGATTAAATTCTAAATCCTGAAAATCAATAAATTCAAAGAAGATTTTATCAAATTTTTGTAATTTACAATATTTGGCAAAAACTGGGAGATCTAAATTGTTAAAAATACTTATTAAAACTATTGATTTCATTAGAGTGGTTTTACCACTTGCATTAACTCCTGTAATTAATAATGCCTTTTTATTTAATTTAAAATCTACTTCTACACAATTTTTTATTATCGGATTTATTAACGATTTTATTTCTATTTCAATAGATTTATTAGATTCAGTATTACATTTAGTAAAAAATGGGCTTAATTTATAATAGTTTTCTAAAAACGATAAAACACTTATTATTTTCAATACTTTATTTAGATTATTTAAATTTTTAGTAATGTAATCATAAATAGTTATTAATATTTTTTGAATTTCTTCTTGTTCTAAAGAATTAAGTAATGTTAATCTATTATTATAGGGTATTATGAAGTTGGGTTCAAAAAATGCAGTTTTATGAGTAGAAGAGTAATCTTGGATTATCCCTTCCATTAAATTTATATACTGATTATTTAGTAGAATTACATATCTATTATTTCTTATTGTTATGTCTTTTGAATTTAGGTATTTTTGGTTTTCTTCTATGAATTCTTTTAGTTTTAAAGGAATAATATTATTTAGGTTTTTAATTTCATTTCTTATTTCTTTTAATTTACTTGTTGCAGTATCTTTTATATAGCCTCTTACGTCAATAGAATTATCTAAAATATAATAAAGTTCATTAAAATCAGAGCTTTTAATAAAATTATTAAAATTACTTAAATTATTGTTTTTTTCTAATTTAGATTTTATTCTCTTTTTTAGATCTAAAAAATCTTTTAAAAAGTAAAAGAAATTAACTAAGGAATCTATTCCAAAAATACTATATTTAGGTTTAATGTAAAATTCTAGTCTATTAAAGTCTATATATTTTGTATATTCATAATAATTATTATTTTCTATATTTAAGTTATTTGTGATAAAGAAGTTATTAAATATCCCTGCTTCATTTATATTTATACTAAAGTTTGGATTTTCTTTTAAGAATAGATAAAATTCCCAAGCTGTATCTTTAAAGTTTATCAATATCTTCTCATTTATTATTAAATTATAAATTAAATCTAAGAAAGTAAGACAATACTTATTTGAGGTAGCTTCTAATTTAGTTTTTATTTTAGTTAATTCTTTGAATTCAAATAATCTATTTTTCATAATATTTATTTTAAATTATTTTTTTATTAAACCTTTATATTTTATGTTGTATTTGATTTTTAAATTTAAAGAGGTAAAATATAAATTTTAGTATAAAATAATATTAGGATGTTGGATTATGCTATTTATTATTTAGGCTGTAGAGTAAATCAGGCTGAAGTAGAGAGTTTTGAGGATAAATTATTGGAATTTGGTCTAAAACCTTCTTTAAATGGAAAAGCAGATGTTATTATATTTAACACTTGTTCAGTTACTAATAAAGCTGAAAAAGAATCATATAGGTTAATAAGAAGAGTATTTAAAGAAAATCCACAAGCTAAGTTATTTATAACTGGATGTATAGTCCCACTTAATAAAACACTAATAGATCAAGTTAAAGACAGAATTATTAATCAAGACCAAAATTTAGAAAAATATAAAGATAATATTTTTATTATCTCTTCTTTAAATAAAAATAAATTAATAGATATTTTAAAAGAACAGATAAAAGATAAAATTAATTTTTTAGAAGGAAATAATGGTTTACAAAATTTAAGGTTTAAGTATAATATAAAAGTTCAGGATGGATGTAATCACTTTTGTACTTTTTGTATAATTCCTTATACTCGAGGAAGATCTAGAAGTAAACCAATTGAGCAAGTTATTAAAGAAATTGAAACTATTAAAAATAATTTGATATCTACTTCTAAAAAACTAAATAATGAGGATATAGGAATAGAAATAGATTTAGTAGGAATATGTTTAGGAGATTACGGTTTAGATATTAACACTAATTTAGCTAAATTATTAAAAGAAATCGCTGAAGTTATAAAAAATACTAATATAATTCTAAGATTAAGTTCTTTGGATTTAGCTACGATTGATGATGATTTAATAGAAGTTGTATATAATACTCCCAATATTGCTAAGTATTTCCATTTACCTTTACAAAGTGGTAGCAATGAAATCCTTAAATTAATGAAGAGGAATTATACTGTGGAAAAATACCTAGAAACTATAAATAAAATAAAGCAAATTCCTGATGTGGGAATTACTACCGATATAATTGTAGGATTCCCTGGAGAACAAGATCACCATTTTAATGAGACTCTTCAAGTTGTTGATTATGTTAAATTTCATAGGATACATATATTCCCATTTTCTTTTAGACCATATACCTATGCTTATAATAAATTAAGATATGTAAAATTAGATCCTGATAAAATAAAAGAGCGTGAAAAAATATTAACTCAAAGAAGTTTAGACAATAGTTACAATTTTATTAAATCTAATTTAAATAAAGTTTTTAAAGTTTTAATAGAACCAAATTCCTTAGCTTATACTCATAATTTCATTAGAGTTAAAACCGATATAAATACTGATATACCTATATTAAAAAATATAATAATTAAAGGAATATATGAACAAAAAACTAATTTTTATATAGCTTTAGGTTATGAAGTTAAAAATAAAGAAGAAGTTAAAAATAAAGAATTAGAAAAACAAGAATTTGAAAAACAGGAATTAAAAAAGTAAGAATTAAAAAAGTAGGAATTTAAAATTCAAGATGTAATAACATTTAGTTAGTGTAAGTTAAAAATGAGAGGTTAAAGAATTTATAAATTAAATATTGTAAAGTAAAACAAGGAGTTGTATATTATGGATAAAATAAAAAAGGTTTTAATAGCTAATAGAGGGGAAATAGCTTTAAGGATTATAAGAACATTAAAAGAATTAGATATAAAGAGTGTAGCTATTTATTCAGAAGTGGATAAAGATTCTTTACATGTTAAATTTGCAGATGAAGCTGTTTGTATAGGCAAAGATGAGGTAAGCAGTTCTTATCTAAATATCCCTAATATAATAAGTGCGGCGTTATTAACTAATAGTGATGCTATTCATCCTGGGTATGGGTTTTTATCTGAGAATTATAAGTTTGCTGAGATTTGTAGATCTCATGATTTAATATTTATTGGACCAAGTAGTGAAAGTATAAGAGATATGGGAGATAAAATTAAGGCTAAGGAAATTGCTAAAAAGCTGAATGTCCCTACTATTCCTTCTACAGATGCGATAAGAGATATAGATCAAGCAAAGAAATTTATTAATAAATATGGGTTACCGGTGATAATAAAGGCTGCTGGTGGCGGCGGCGGCAGAGGAATGAGAATTATTTATAATATAAATGAATTAGAAACTAAATTTATTCAAGCTACTAATGAGGCTAAAAATTTCTTTAATAATCCTGATGTATATATAGAAAAACTTATTACTAATCCTAAGCATATAGAAGTACAAATAATAGGCGATAAAAAGAGACCTTATCATCTTTATGAAAGGGATTGCTCTGTTCAAAGAAGGCAACAAAAGATAATAGAAGAAGCTAATTCTTTAATACCTGATAATATTAGGCAATCTATATTAAACGATGCTCTTAAAATAGCTGAATATATGAAATACTATTCAGCTGGAACTATTGAATTTTTATATGATTTAGATACTAATGAATACTATTTCATGGAAATGAATACTAGAATCCAAGTGGAACACCCTGCTACTGAAATGATAACTAATACTGATATAGTTAAATTACAATTATTAGTAGCTGATGGCTATAGCTTAGATGAATTTAATTTAGATAATATAAAAGTAGATGGATATGCTATAGAAGTTAGGATATATGCTGAAGATTCTGTAAGATTAGCACCTTCTATTGGAACTATTACTAAAGTTTATTTCCCTAATTTTACTAATGTTAGGGTTGATACTGCTGTTGTTAATGGATATAATGTAACTCAATTTTATGATAATATGATAGCTAAACTAATAGTTAAGGGTAAAAATAGGCTCGATGCTATTAAAAGGCTTAATATATATCTTGATCAAGTTATAATAGAAGGGGTTAAAACTAATATAGAATTCCTTAAAAAAATTATAAATGATCCTAATTATATAGATTATAAGTATAATACTTTAACTCTTGATAATATGTTAAAAGAAGTTGTTAAGGTTTAGTTTTGTTTATTTTTAGATTATAATTTTAATGAAATAAGTTTAATGAAGGGGCAAGGTTATGATGGAAAAAGATAATAAAATAGAACAAAATATAAAATCAAGATTTGCTAAGAAGGAAGAGAAGCAGGAAAAAAAGGAAGAAAAATTATCTAAAGAAGAGATAATTAGTTTAATAAATATTGCTAAGGAAAGCTTAAAAAAATCAAATACAAAGGATTCCAAAAAGCAATTAGATGATATAAAGAAAGTAGAATTAGCAACAAAAGCTAAATTTTTTAAACAAAAAATTAGTTTAAAGGATTTATCTATGTTTGTGAGTCAATGGGGAATAATGATGGAAGCTGGATTAGATCTTAAAAAGGCTTTATTTATATTATTTACTCAAACTGAGAATATTAGATTAAAACAAATTGTAGATCATATATATGTGGTAGTATCAGGGGGGGGTACTATATCCAAAGCCTTAAGAGATTATGAAAAAGAGTTAGGGAATTATTTTATAGGGATAATAGAAGCAGGAGAGAAAAGTGGATTATTAGCTGAAAATTTAAAGCAATTAGCAAATTCTTTAGAAAGGCAAGCTAAAATTCAGGCTAAAGTTAAATCTGCATTGACTTATCCTATTATGGTTATCACTTTTGCTGTTTTATTAGCTTTTGGGATATTTCAGTTTGTTTTACCTAATATATTTTCTGTTTTAAAAGATATGAACATTAATTTACCTATAATAACTGTTATTTTAATGGGAATAACTGATTTTATGAGGACCCCTTATTTTTATATACTGTTTTTAGGAACTATTATAGGGGGGTATTTATTTTATAATAATTTTTCTAAAACTAAAAGAGGAAAAGAAGTATTAGATATAATAAAAATGAAATTACCCATATTTGGACCTATTATTAAATCTTATTTAGTGGTTAATTTTTTTAATACTTTATCTTCCTTATTAGCTACAGGAACTCCTATGCTTAAGGCTTTAGAGATAACTAAGCAAGTTATTGATAATTCCATTTTTAATAGGATTATTGATTATTCTATAATAAAAATAAGTGAAGGAAAGACATTAAGTGATATATTTTTTAAATTTGTAAAAGGTCAATACAATCCTAATACTACTATTTTAAATGAGGAAGATAAGTTAATTATTTCAATAATAAGGGATTTATTTGATCCTATGGCACGGCAAATGATAAGTATAGGTGATGAAACTGGAAAGATAGAAGAAGTGCTAAAAAAATATGCTGATTTTACTGAGGAGCAGTTAAATAGAACAGTGGAATCTATATCTTCGGTTATAGAACCTTTAATGATAGTATTTATTGGTGGATTTGTTGCTGTTATACTACTTGCGGTTATGGTTCCTTTATATAGTGTTATAGGAGCAGGAGAACAATAAAATATTTATGATAAAAATACATATAAATATAAAGGTAATAAATGGCTGAAAAAGAAGTTTTGTTAAAGAGAATTCCAAAGAAAGTAGGAAAAAAAGTTTTTAAATATCTAAATAAATTTAGGATTTATCATAGTTTTATAAATTCCTTTAGGGAACCTGAATTTAAAACATATAAATATTTAAAATATTTAAATAGATAAGTTTGAGAATTGCTTAATATTAAAATAAAAAAAATATTAATATAAAAAAGATGGGGAATTTATGATAAAAATAATAGATCATCCATTAGCAAAAACTAAATTAACAATATTAAGAAATAAGAATACTCATTTTAGTTTATTTAGGAAATCAATGCAAGAAATTTCTTATTTATTAGCTATCAATTCTTTAAGTGATTTAGAGTTAATACAAGTAAATATAGAAACACCTTTAGCTAAGACTAAGGGGTATGAAATTAAGAATAAATTACTAATAGTTCCTATATTAAGAGCGGGATTGGGATTGTTACCTGGCTTTACTGATTTGCTTAACACTGCTACAGTTGGGTTAATAGGATTAAAACGGGATGAGGATACTTTATTACCTTCTCAATATTATGTTAATATTCCCAAAAGTTTAGAGGATTATGTTACAGTTATTTTAGAACCTATGGTAGCTACTGGGGGATCTTTGAGAAAAGCTTTAAATATATTACTTGAAAATAAAGCCTCTAAAATTAAGGTATGTTCTATTATAGCATATCAAAAAACTATTACAGAGTTGGAAAATGAATTTCCCTTTGTAGATTTTTATGTATTAGCTTTAGATAGTGAATTAAATGAAAAAGGATTTATTATCCCTGGTTTAGGGGACGCAGGTGATAGAACCTTTGGTACTATATAAAAACCGTAAAACTTAATAAAATAATAAAACTTAATAAAATAAAAATTAAAAACACTTCATTTTTTCTTTTTATATCTTTAAAACCAAGCTTATGGAAATTAGGAAGTTTATTTAGCTTATGCTTAATAAAGCTTTATTCTTAGATAGAGATGGAGTTATTAATGAATATATTCCTAACAATTATACTAAAAAATTATCTGAATTATATTTGTTTAATTATGTTTTTAAAGTATTAAAGTATTTTAAAGGAAAAGGATTTAAATTAATTGTTATAACTAATCAGGCTGGTATTAATAAGGGAATTATAAATTATAAAGATTTTGTTTTAATTTGTAAATATTTGATGTATTATTTAGATTTAGATGCTATATATTTTTGTCCTCATAAGGATGAGGATAATTGTCAATGTAGGAAACCTAAAAATTTATTACTTAAAAAAGCAATACAAAGATTTAATATAGATCCAAATTTGAGCTATTTTATAGGAGATAGTTATAGAGATTTGTTAATCGCTAAATCATTAAATATAAAATTTGTATTAGTTTTAAGTGGGCAAACTAAATTAAAAGATATCAATAATTGGGAATATAAACCTGATTACATTATAAAGAATTTAAAATATTTAAGGAAAATTATTAAATAAAAAAATAAAATTATTAAATAAAAAAATACATAAAAAAAGCTTATTTATAGGTAAACTGTTTATATTGATCATTAAGTATTATGTATTTTTTATTTAAGAAAAATAAGTTATTTCAGGAATCTATAAAGTTAAGACCTGTTGAAGAATTTATCAATATAAATCTTTATAGACCATTAGCTTTTTTGGTATTATTGATTTTACTAAAGTTAAAGATTAATACAAAGCCTGAAATTATTGTTGTTTTTCATACATTTTTAATAATTTTAGCTTCTTTTTTAATTTTATTTGAAAATAATTTTATTAATTTTGTGGTGTTTTTTTTAATAAACTTGAAGATAGTATTAGATAATTTAGATGGACAATATAGTAGAATAAAGAAGATGGAATCTGAATTAGGTAGGTATTTAGATACTATAATGGATTTTTTTGGAAATTTTACTTTATTTTTATCTATTGGAATTAAATATAATAATTTAATTTTGGCTATTTTAGCATTTTTTTTATTTACTGTTATTCTTTCTTATGATTTTAATTTAGAGTATTTGTATAGAAATATAAGAAATGAACAATTTAGACCTAATATAAAAGATAATCCAAACTTTATGCTTAATTTTTTAAAGGGAATGTATGATTTTTTTCTAAAGCCACAGGATGATTCTATAAAATATATTGAAAATAAAGCATTTCAATTTTTTTTTAGTTTAATAAAAAAATATAAATTAAAATCGTATATTAATGATTTGGAGTTAGAAAATAAGTTAAAAGAAATATTTTGGCATAAGAATTATCTTCATATAACAGCTAATATGGGATTATCTACTCAATTATTTATTTTGAGTTTAATGATCTTATTTAATTTAGAATTTTATTTTTTTTACTTTATATTTTTTGAATTTTTATTTTTAATTTTAGTTTTTTTTATTAGAATTTTGATTATATTTTTTTATGGGTTATTGATAAAGAATTGAATTTAATTTTTTATATTTTTTTAATTTTTTTTTACATTTTATTAAAGATTTGTTAAGAATAGGTGATAAAATTATAAAATAAAGGAATTATGGAGGGAGGAATCTAAAATATGTTCGGTATGCCTACTAATGGTGTAGATAGTTTTAAAATATACAGAGATTTTACTGATTTTTTGGAATCTAATTTTAGAATAGACGATAATAGATTAAATAAAATAGATATTAATTCTTTGTTAAATAGTATAAATACTACAACAGATCCTACTGAAAGACAAAGATTAGTAGAGATACAGATGAAATTAATTTATTTCTATAATCAAGCAATCCAAGAAAGAGTAAATAATGGATATCAACAAAATGATGATTTCTTTAGATTTTATTCTGAGGTTGAAAAGCAGAGAAAGATAAATGTTTATAAGAAAGGTAATATTTATGTGTTATCTGCAAAAGAATTAGATGATAAAGAATTATTACTAAGTACTCAAGCTGAAAAACTTATAAAAGAATATATTCCTAAATTTGATACTAAGCTTTATATCATACCTGGTATTAAAGATAATAATGCTTCACATGCTTATAGGGATGGCAAATCTTTTTTAGCTGGTGGGGGTTATAAAGGTAAGGAATTATTTACATTAGGTGATGATATTTTTAGTCATGAACTAGGACATTTTATACTAGAACAATTAAATCCAAAATTTAGGGATAGTGTTTCTTTAGAAGCTAAAACTATACACGAGTCTTTTGCAGATACTGTTTCTTTTTTAGATTCTGCTAAAGATAAATCTAATAGAGAGAAACTAAATTTAAATAATTTATATTCTGAAAATCCTGTTTCTGTACATGGTGAGATAAAAGGTACTAATGAAAGAATAGTAAGGAGATTTTACACTACAAGTGATTATAATAAATTAAAAGAGGAATTGCCTGAAGAACATATACTATCAGTACCAATAACTGAATCTATTTATCATGTTTGGGCTCATTTAGTAGAGAATTCTATAAAACAAGGTAAAACTAAAGATGAAGCAGTAGATTACGCAACTTCTACTATCCAAGCTATTATAAAAAAGGCAGCTGAAAAAACTGATCCAAATCTTAATTCTTATTTGAATTCAATAATACAGAGTGCTCCTAATGAAGAATTACGAAAATTATTCATCCAAGAATTTTCCAAAAGAAATTTACCTTTTAAATAATTTAAAATTAAAATAAAGAAAGATTGAACAAAATAAAATAAAGATTATTTTTTGTTTCTGAAATTTTTTTATTTTAATAAAATAGTGCTTAAAAATAAAGGATTTTTTTTTAGTATTTTTAATTCATATAATATGAAGGTTAATTTAGAGTTAAATAAAAAGGTAAATGATCTAATAAATGAGGTTCAGAAAGTAATTGTTGGGCAGTATAATGTGATATTAAAAACTATTTTAGCGTTATTAGTAGATGGTAATGTATTGTTAGAAGGGGTTCCAGGATTAGCTAAGACTTTATTATTAAAGAATTTATCAGCTGCTACTGCGG
>JAPYWL010000039.1 GCA_028276365.1 Deltaproteobacteria bacterium
CTTGCCACTTGGCTACGTCGCCTATTATATTATTCTTTATTATATTATTCTCCTAAAACTTAGTAACCCCTTGTATAATACTACTAATAGGTAAAAACACTGCTAATAAAATTATAGCAACTATTAACCCTACAAAAACTATTAACATTGGTTCAAATAACGATAATAAGGTATCGATCTTCTGTTTTATCTCAAACTCTAAATTATAACATATTTTATCCAGTAATTTATCAAGTTCCCCAGTTTCTTCACCTGTTTTAAGCATATCCAAAAAAAAAGGATCAAAAAATTTGGTTTTATAAGCAGCAACTGTTAAATATTCCCCCTCCTTTAAATACTTTTGCATCTTTACTATAACTTTCTTTAATATCCCACTATTAAAAGATTCTTCCAAATTTCTTAAACCTTCTAAAAAAGACATCCCACTTCTATAAACTAATAAAAAAGCCCTTGCTAACCTTAATTCATATATCTTATACATAATACTACCTATATAAGGTAAACTAAATAATAATAATTCTATTTTTTCTTTAACTACAGGTGACAATTCTTCAAAAATTCTTAAAACAATATAAATAAAAAATCCACTAACAAATCCAATAGCCAAAACTATAGGATTACCTAATACATTAGAAATACTTAATAAAATCTTTGTTAATAAAGGGATCTCTACTTCAAAACCTTGTAAAATTTCAAATAACTTAGGAAAAATAAAAACTATTAATCCCCACGTTATTAATATACTAACTATTATAATAAGCAAAGGATAAATTAAAGAAGAAATCAATTTAGATCTAATTTTATATTCTTCTTCGGAATATTTAGCTAATTCATCCATAATATCAAATAACTGTCCTGTTTTTTCTCCTATTTTTATTAAAGCTATATAAATGGGTGAAAACACATTTGTATATCTTTCCAAAGCATTACTTATTGCATAACCACTCCTTAAATTCTCTTTTATAACCAAACAAATAAGAGCTAATTTCTTATTGGTAGTAGTTAAAGCAATAACATCAAATAACCTAGAAACTGGAAAACCTGCTTTCAACATCTCACTTACCATCCTTGTAAACAACATAACATCGTTCTTACTTAGCTTAATAAAGTTCTTTATAAAAAAATACTGAAAAGGTTTTAATTCCCCTACCTTTATATTAGTATATCCAAACGATTTTAATAATCTCAGTGCTTCGTTTTCGTTTAAAGCCTCAATAAATCCCGCATATTTCGATCCTTGTTGATCGTAAGCTATATAATTAAATACCTTTCCTCTTTTTTCCTTTTTTAAAGCTTTAGATACACTCATAAATTACATCACCTAATATAAGAAATTATTTAAATTATTTAAATTATTTAAATTTTTTATTCTTTAGCTCCTACACGTGCCTTCATTTCTTGAGGATTACTAGATCTAGCAATAGCTTCTTCTGAAGTTATTTTATTTTCTTTCCATAGATCATATAAAGCCTGATCCATAGTTTGCATCCCAATTTGTCTATTAGTTTGCATTATAGCTTTTAGTTGATGTACCTTACCTTCTCTTATTATATTTTTAACCGCAGCATTAGCTATTAATACTTCACAAGCTAAAACTCTACCACTACCAGTAGCAGCAGGTATTAACTGCTGACTAATTATAGCCTCTAAAACCCCTGCTAATTGGATTCTTACTTGTTGTTGTTGATGAGTAGGAAAGACATCTATTATTCTATCTATGGTTTGAGGAGCATCTATAGTATGTAAAGTAGATAGAACCAAATGCCCTGTTTCAGCAGCTGTTAATACTCCACTAATAGTTTCTAAATCTCTCATCTCACCCACTAATATAACATCAGGGTCTTCTCTTAAAGCAGATCTTAACGCGTTAGCAAACGAATATGTATCTACTCCCAATTCCCTTTGATTTATCATGGATTTTTTATGAGTATGTATAAATTCTATTGGATCTTCAATAGTTAATATATGTTCAGATCTAGTAGAATTTATTATATCAATTATAGCAGCTAAGGTAGTAGATTTTCCTACACCTGTTGGACCAGTAACTAAAATTAAGCCACTCCTCTTTTTTGCTAATTCATTAACTATATCAGGTAATCCTAATTCTTGAGGAGTTTTTATTATATTAGGTATAGCTCTAAAAGCAGCAGAAACTGCTCCACGCTGTTTAAATACATTTAACCTAAATCTACCATAACCTGCTATTCCATAAGATGTGTCTAATTCTAAATCTCTTTCGAATTTTTCTCTCTGCTTATCATTAAGAATAGCATATATTAATCTTCTAGTATCTTCAGGTTTAAGTCTTGGAAATTCAGTAGGTACTAATCTTCCATCTATCCTTAACATAGGTGGTAATCCCGCTGTTATATGTAAATCACTAGCATTCCTTTCAATAGCTATTTTTAATAATTGATCAATAGACATTACTTCAGAAGCCATAAAATACCTCCTTTTTCTAATTTCTAATTTTATTATTTTATAATTCTATTTTTAGTTATAGGTACTTCTACTTTATTCATTAAATTTATGACAAATTTTAACAAATCAGAATATTTATTATAATCTCTTAATATAATCCTATGAGCTAAAACAAAAGGCAAAGTATTTTTTATATCATCAGGAATAACATAATTCCTACCTTCTAAAAAGGCAAAACTACTAGCAACTCTTAAAACATGTAGCAAAGCTCTAGGACTCGGTGGTAAATAAACCTTGTTATCGCTATGTAATAAATCAAATATATTTATAACATAATCTACAATATTTTGTTCTATTTCTATTTTTTTAACTTCCTCAAAAGCTTGTATTATATCCTCTTTATTAATTTTTTTATCAATTTTATAATTAGAATTAGACCATAAATATAAATCTACTATCTTAAATAATTGTTCTTTAGAAGGATAACCTAAGTTTATTTTCATTAGAAATCTATCTAATTGTGCTTCTATTAGAGGATAAGCACCTGCTAATTCTAAAGGATTTTCAGTAGCTATAACAAAAAAAGGAATAGGTAAAACATATGTTTTTCCATCTATAGTAGCTTGATGTTCTTCCATAACCTCAAGTAAAGCACTTTGAGATTTAGGAGGTATCCTATTTATTTCATCTACTAATAATATATTAGTAAAAACAGGCCCTGGTTTAAAATCAAATTCCATTGTCTTTGGATTATATATACTTAATCCTGTTATATCGGTAGCTAATAAATCAGGGCTACCTTGAATCCTTTTAAATTCTAAATCCAAAGACCTTGCTATTATCTTAGATAATGTGGTTTTACCTACTCCAGGAACATCTTCTATTAATAAATGCCCCTTAGATAATAAACAACTAAATATTAACTTTAAGGTATTTTTGGAAGTAAAAAATATATTTTCTATTTTCTCTATTACTTCCCTAAATTTATTATAAATCATTTTAATTCCCCTTTTATTTTAATATTAAATATTTTTTAAATTTTATCCTTTTTTATTTTAATTAAAGGATTTCAAAATAAAAGCTATAATAAGAAATTAGGAAAACTTATAAATGAGAGGTGAAAAAATGAGCTTAACTATAAATAACTTCAATGATCTAAAAAATACATTTAAAAATTTATACTATCCTGTAGATTCTAAGATGTTAAATGAAAGAATAGAAATTTTATCTAAAAGAAGTATAAAAAAAGAATCAAAAGTAAAGGGATTAAAAATATTAATAAACTGTATGGATTTAACTACTTTAGAAGGTAAAGATACCCCTAATAAAGTAAGGATGTTATGTGAAAAAGCCAAAAGGCCTTATATAGATCCTGATATTCCTCAAGTAGCAGCAGTATGTGTTTATCCTTCCTTAGTTAAAATTGCTAAAGAATCCTTAAAAGGAACTAATATAAAAGTAGCAACAGTAGCTACATATTTTCCTAGTTCTCAAACAAGTTTTGAGGTTAAAATAAAAGATATAGAATATTCCTTAAAAGAAGGAGCAGATGAAGTAGATATAGTTATAAATAGAAACGCTTTTTTATCAGGTAAATATGACATAGTCTATGATGAAATAGCAAAAGCTAAAGAATTATGTTTATTATATAATGCTAAACTTAAAGTTATTTTAGAAACAGGAGAATTAGCAACATACGATCAAGTTAAAAAAGCGAGTTTATTAGCAATATTAGCAGGTGCAGATTTCATTAAAACTTCAACAGGTAAAATTACTCCTGCTGCTACTTTACAGGATTTCTTAGTTATGCTATACACAATTAAAGATTACTATTACTATACAGGACAAAAAATAGGGATAAAACCTGCAGGTGGTATAAAAACAGCCAAAGAAGCCTTAAAATACTTAGTAGTTCTTAACGAAACTTTAGGAGATTACTTTATTAACCCAAATTTATTTAGAATAGGTGCTAGTAGCTTATTAAATGATATTTTAATGCAAATAGTAAAAGAAAAAACTGGAAATTACCAAAATGAAGATTACTTTTCTAAAGATTAATAAATAAAATTAAAAGGAGTGTTATTTTATGAAAGAAAACAAAAAATTAGAAGAAAACAAAATAGAAGAAACTATAAAAATAAATGGAAAAAATTTAAAAGAGGAAATAACAAAAGAAAAGTTACTTGAAAAAAACAAAATTCAAGAAATCCCAGAATTAACATTTTATAATATTTGGGATTACTCAACTTCATTAGAGGATAATTCTTATGTCAAAATAAAAAAAAGATATGATTTATTTATAGGAGGTAAATGGATAAGTTCAAATAAATATTTTAATACAATAAATCCTGCTACCGAAGAGATTTTAAGTGAAATAGCATATGCAAATGAAAAAGAAGTAGATTTAGCAGTAAATAGTGCTAAGGAAGCGTATGAGAAATATTGGTCTAAACTTAAACCTACTGAGAGAGCTAAATATATATTCAGAATAGCTAGACTAATCCAAGAAAGATCTAGAGAATTAGCAATAGTAGAAACAATGGATAATGGGAAACCAATAAGAGAGACAAGAGATTTTGATATACCACAAGCAGCACAGCATTATTTTTATTATGCTGGTTGGGCAGATAAATTAGAATACGTAATTAAAAACCCAAGACCTATAGGAGTAGTAGGGCAAATAATTCCATGGAACTTTCCATTTCTTATGTTAGCATGGAAAATAGCACCAGCTTTAGCTACAGGAAATACTATCGTTATCAAACCTGCAGAACTAACTCCATTATCTGCTATGTTTTTAGCTGAAATAATTCAAGATGCAGATCTACCACCAGGGGTAGTTAATATAATTAACGGGGATGGATATACAGGATCTTTAATAGTAAAACATCCATTAATAAATAAAATAGCTTTTACTGGATCTACTGAAGTAGGTAAATTAATACTAAAATCAATAAAAGGTACTAACAAAAAAGTAACCTTAGAATTAGGAGGAAAAGGTCCTTTAATTATATTAGAAGATGCACCATTAGATCAAGCAGTAGAAGCTGTTATAAAAGGGATATATTTCAATCAAGGGCATGTATGTTGTGCTTCATCTAGAGTACTAGTTCAAGAATCTATTTTAAATGAATTTATAAAAAAACTAAAAGACAGGATAAAAACAATTAGAATCGGTAATCCCTTAGATAAAAATACAGATATGGGAGCTATTAATTCCAAAATGCAATTAGAAAAAATTAAAAATTATGTTCAAATAGGTATAAATGAAGGAGCTAATATCTATCAATTAGAATGTAAATTACCTTCTAAAGGTTATTGGTATCCTCCTACATTCTTTACAAATGTATCTCAATCTAATAAAATAGTTCAAGAGGAGATATTTGGTCCTGTTTTAGTTATATTAACTTTTAGAGATCCTAAAGAAGCAATAGAAAAAGCTAATAACACATTTTACGGCTTATCTGCTGGAGTTTGGACTAATAATCCTAGTAGATTACTAGAATTATCCCGAAAAATAAAAGCAGGAGTTATATGGGCTAATACTTACAATCAATTTGATCCTGCTTCTCCTTTTGGAGGATATAAAGAAAGTGGATTTGGTCGAGAAGGTGGATTACATGGATTACTGCCTTACCTAGATATCTAAAATTACTAATTTTAGATTCTTTTAATAGAAAGGAGGTTTTTATAATGTACTTTGAAAATCTTTATAATAAAGTTATAAATTTAGAAGTAGATAAAAATAGGTTATTTAGTGCTACTCATGAGGAAATATTAGAAGGATTAACAAGTGATATTTACTTTATTAGATCTTCTTATTTATTAGAAAAAGTGAATAAAGTAGATAGTGAAGTAGTAGCTGAGGTATTTGCAAATGATTATGGGGTTTTTGCAGGACTTGAGGAAGTATTATTTTTACTTAAAGATAAAGAGGTAGAAATAGAAGCTTTAAAAGAAGGTGAAGAATTTGAGCCTTATGAAGTAGTTATGAGGTTAACTGGTAGGTATAGTCAATTTGGTTATTTAGAAACAGCTATATTAGGGATTTTAGCAAGTAGTAGTAATTGGGCTACAGCTGCTAGATTATGTAAAAATGAAGCAAAAGATAAGATAGTATTAGCTTTTGGAGCAAGATTTATTCATCCTGCTGTTGCCCCAGTTATGGAGCGTGCTGCTTTAATTGGGGGAATTGATGATGTTAGCTGTGTATTAGGAGCTAAATTATATAACAAACAACCCAAAGGTACTATGCCTCATGCTTTTATTATTATACTTAATGATACCTTGGAAGCTGCTAAAATTTATGATCAATTTGTAGAGCAAGATCTACCAAGAATAGTATTAGTTGATACTTTTAAAGATGAAGTAGAAGAGGCTATAAGAATAGCTAAATATTTTAAAGAAATAGGGAAGAGTTTATATGCTATTAGATTAGATACTCCTAGGGAAAGAGGAAGAGTTACCCCAGAATTAGTTAAAGAAGTCAGAGCTAAATTGGATTTAGAGGGATTTAAAGATGTAAAAATAGTAGTTTCAGGTGGATTAGATCCAGAAAGAATAAGAATACTCAATCAAGCAGGTGCAGATATATTTGGAGTAGGAAGTTACATAGCTACTTATAATAAAATCCAAATGACAATGGATTTAAAAATGGTAGATAATAAACCTATAACTAAAAGAGGTAGAATTCCTGGTAAAACTTATAATCCTAAATTAAAACAAATTAAAAGCTTAGTTAAAAATTAAATATCACTTAAAAATTGCTGAAAATTAATAAAAAACAATTAAAAAAGTTAAACAATTACTTAAAATAAATTATAAAATAAATTATGTTATAATAAACAAAGTTATAAAGCCCATTTTATAAATTTTATAAATTTCGTCGTTATATTTAAATAAAATAAATAAATTCATTTTCAATAAATTAAACAAATAAAGAGCAATATGGAAAGTATAAATTCACTAAAAAATTGATAAAAATCAATAAAAAACATAAAATTTTTTACTAAATAAAAAAAAACGAAAAAGGAACGTATAACAAAAAATAGAAATAGTATAATACAGTGGGAGGGTTGGGTTTTATTTATAATTTGTTTCATTTCCTCTACTCTATTTTCCTTTTTCCCTTTATTTCAATTAAAACAAATTATATAAATTAAGGAGGTGTGTTTTATTTGAAAAATTTAAGACTAATTCTTTCGCTAACTACTTTAGCAACTATTTTATTTTCATATAATGTTTTCGCATCTTGTCCATGTGACCCTGATGATCCATGTGATGGAGGTTGTCATTCTTTAATAGCTAAAGATTGTCCAAGTTGTCCGGATGATCCAGAAGATGGTTATATCTTAATAGCTAAAGATTGTCCAAGTTGCCCAGATGATCCAGAAGATGGTTATATAGCCTAAATTAAGAATTAACCTACCCCTCCCACTATTCTTTACTTATTTTCCTTTTCTATCACAATAAGACTATCTAAGAAATAGGCAAATTAAGTATCTCTTGTTTTAATTTAATATTTTTTTGTAGTGGATATTTGAAAAATTAAATATCTAACTATTAGTACCTAAAGAAGGTTTTAGAAATAATTTCAGAACTGGAGTAACTACCCAATCAGCAAATACTTTATTAGCTCCTATTTCTTTTAGTTTATTAGCTAGGAATTTGTATCCTTCGAATTTGTATCCCTTGAATTCGTATTCCTGGAGTAACCCTATTCCTCCTGCCACCACCCCTCCTACAGCAGCTCCTATAGGACCGCCTATAACACCACCTATAACTGTAAAAACAACAACTCCTCTTATCTCCACTGCTTTTTCTATAATTAAATCAGCTACATCAATTCCTTTTTCTTCTATACTTTTATCACTCATTATTATATCTGCCACATTCTTAGTGGTTAAAACTAAGTCTATTGCTTTTCCTATTATACCTGCTATCTTAGCAAATGCTCCTAATTTACCTTTTATTTTAGTTCCTATATTTTTCAATATAATACTAATCCTACTATCTAATAAACTTTTAAGATTATTATATGATTTAGAAAGCCCTTCTGCTAATTTAGTAAAATGCTTATCCCCTAGATGTCCTCGGATTTCAGAATATTTTTTTCATTAAGCTCGTTATATAATTATCTAAATTTGGGAAAATTTTTTTTAATGAATCAATCTTTTTAATTATTATATCTATATTCTCTCTTTTTTTTGTTAACTCTAATACTTTGTTTATTTCTTTAGCTTGCTCAATCCAACTTACACTCTTAGACGCAGTTTCTAAAACTTTAATAATCTCTTTTTTTAATTCCTCTAACTTTGATTCTATTTGATTTTGATCAATATCTTTTTTATCAATAGGTTCTTTATCCTTTTTATCAATAAGTTCCTTATCTTTTTTATCAACAGGTTCCTTAGAATCTAAAGCTTGCTCACATTTGGAAAGCAAACTCTCTTGTATTCTTAATCTATCACTTGATTTAATATTAGAATTAGTACTACCTACTTGATTAATATTAGAATCTACTTGATTAATATTAGAATTAGTACTACATACTTGATTATTGTTACTAACACGAGAACTTTCAATTACATCACGAAAACTTAAAAATGAATTACTTACTCTAAAATTTATTTCATTCACATTTTTCCTCCCCCACCTAAACCTACCAAATCTATATAAATAATAATCAATCTTTTATTTTTTAAATATAATTTTAGTAAAAATTAACAAAAATTTTACAAAGCTATTTAAAAAAATAAATATAACTAACTAAGTATAATCTAAGTTTTATTTTTAAATGAATCTGTACAACAAAATAATTTTAATAAAAAGGTAAAAAATAATTGATGATTAATAATAAAAATAGAGACTATTTCATATAAAAAAACAGGGAAGGTGAGAGAATGAGAAGAGATTTAAAAAATTTAGATGATCCAATAATAAAGGATGTATTAGATCTTTTAATACCAATTCAAGATCCAGAATTAGGTTTAAGTATAGTGGATTTAGGATTAGTTTATGATATAAGGTATGATTTAGAGAAAAAGGAAATGGAAATAGATGTAACTTTAACCACGCCATATTGTCCATGGGGAGATGCTATGCTAAATCAAATAGAAGAAGTAGTAAAAGGATATAAAGGAATAGATAAGATAAGTATAAATGTAGTATGGGATCCACCATACAATCCTATGGAAATGGCTGAAGATTATATCAAAGAAATGATCGGCCTTTATTAATAAAATAAAAATTAAAAATTAAAGGAGGAAAATAATGAGAAATTTTTTTAAAACATCTATTAAATCTTTTTTAAAAATAGCAATAATGGCTTTTATATTAACTCAAATTCTTATAAATTTAACAAATGCTGAAAATAACTTAAATGCTAGTACTTTAAACAATATTAATACAAATAAAGCAACAAATAATTTATCAAATAATGAAGTAATGTATAAAATAAATGAATTAAACTTATATGAAACTAACAAAATTTTTAGTTATTATTATAATGAAGATTTTGAGAAATGCTATAATTATTGTTACGATTTAATAAAAAAAGATCCAGGAAACACTACAGCATACGTATTTTACTTCGCAAGTTCATATCAATTAGACAAACTTCAAGAAACAATAAATTCAATAAATGACGAATATTACGACTATACTAAAGAATTAGTTACCAAAAATAATCGATTATTAGAAAATGATAAAAAATATCAATATCTTTCATTACTAAATGCTTATTCTAATTTATTTTTATATTATATAAATGAAGAAAAAGCAAAAGCAAGTTATTTAGAAGAAGCCTTGAATAATTTTAGAAATACTTTATTTTTTCCAGCTTCTTATTCATCAGTATATACTGGTTTAGGGATAGTGTATTATGAAAAAGGATTAAATGAAAAAGCAATATCAAATTTAAACAAAGC
This sequence comes from Deltaproteobacteria bacterium, assembly GCA_028276365.1. Lineage (GTDB taxonomy): Bacteria > DRYD01 > DRYD01 > DRYD01 > DRYD01 > CAKZQG01. The sequence continues at coordinate 10,350 of JAPYWL010000039.1, forward strand.
TTTATCAATTACTCCAAATGATCCAATAGCTTTAGAATATTACGCAAAACTACAAAATAAACTACAAAATTACCAACTAACTATATCAAAATTGGAAAAATTTAAAAACCTAATAGAATATCCTGATCTCTTATTTTTATTAGGATATGCTTATGAAATGACAAACGAAATAAATAAAGCTATAGATACTTATAATTTAACATATAAATTAGATCCAAAGTTATTAGGTAATGGGTATATAGCATTATTAAGGTTAGGGGATATTTATTTAACACAAAAAAAAGATAAAGAAAAAGCAATACAAACTTATAATTTAATACTACAAGTAATACCAGATAGTATAACAGCCAAAACTAAAATAGAAGAGGCTAAAAATTTTAATCCCGATTATACCCAAAATAAATCTAATACCAAAAAAAAATAAACCACATAAAAATAATTTAATTGCTAGTTTAATAATTATAAAAATCTATTCTCTTTAATCATTATAAATTTTCAATTACAAAAGAGCTATCATATCTAAGCATATAAATATTTTCCTTATATCTACTATCTAAAAAGTAATTGAGATTTTTGTTATAAAAAATATTTTTAATATGTTCAAAAAAATTAGCCTTGGAATAATAAGATAAAGGATATCCACCTCCAAATCTTGTATTTATTTCACTTAAATAAAATTCATTTTCATCTTTTATTAAAAACTGAAAATTAACAGGACCAACTAATTTAAAATCATTCTTAATTAAAATATCAGATAAATAAAGAATAAAATTAGTCAAAAAGAGATATTTAACGGTAACAGCTCTTTCTACTTCACCTGCTCTTACTTTTAATCTTTTTCTTTGACATAACTCCACTACCTTAGAATCAATATCATAAAATATATCAACTGTTACTTCCTCATTATAATCTATATATTTTTGGATTATAAATTTTCTAAAATCTAAATTTAAAATTTCAAAAAAATTAATTAAATATTTAGTTAAATCTTGTAAGTTATCAAAGTGCTTAAAAATATTTTTTATTTTAAAAAAGTCTTTAGAAGAAGATCCCCAAATAGGCTTAATAACTAAAAAATCATCATCAATAATACAGTTTATAAAATTATCAATCTTTAGTTTTCTATTTTTTTCATCTTCAATTTCAATTAAATCATTTAAAAATAAAGTTGGAATTATATTGGATTTTGCTAATTTATTAAAGTATTCAAAAAAAAGAAATTTATTATAAGTTATATTAACGACATCATAATTAGGAAAAAATCTAAAAATATCTTCTAATTTTTCTTTATTTTTAGCAAAAATAGGTAATTCAGGATCTATTAAGCTAAAAGCCAAATCAATACTTTCATTATTAATTATATTGATAATATTAGAAATAAAATTTTGATTGTCAAACTTTAAATTTTTATAAAACTTATGGGAAAAATACAAAGCTGGAGAAGTTAAATCAATATCTAAAGAAACAATAAAAAAACCATTTTCTTTAAAAAAATTAACTAATTCAACTCTTCTACCTACTCCACTTAATAAAACCTTTATCATTATACAAATCTAACAAAACAAACAAAAAACATTTAATTAAATAAATAAAAAGTATTTTAAATTTATAATTTTATTTTATAATTTTATGGTAGAGT
>JAPYWL010000040.1 GCA_028276365.1 Deltaproteobacteria bacterium
TAGATATATTGTAAATAAAAAAAGGATGATTTAATTGTAAGATATCTATTTTTCTATTTGAAATAAACTTATCTATAAAAAAAATACTTAAAGGATTAGGAATACAATAGTCTATTTTTTTGAAATAAATAGAAGGAAGTGAAATAACCTCATAATCCACATGGTATTTTCTTATTACTTGTTCATTGAAATTAGGATGTTTAGAAGTAATTAAAAAAGTATTAGTATTTAATCTTTTTAATCCTTTAGCTAAAAGATGTAAAGAATGGACTACCCCATTAGTAACAGGAAAAAAAACATTACTTAAAAAAGCTACATTAAAAAACTTATCACTTTTATTCTTATTTTCATTATTTTTTAAATCAGGGATAGACATTTCTTATTTCTTCTTATCTGGTTTTCTAGCACCATATTTAGATCTACTTTGTCTTCTCTTTTCAACACCTGCAGTATCTAATTTTCCTCTAATAACTTTATAACGTATTCCAGGTAAATCCTTAACCCTTCCCCCTCTTATTAAAACTACTGAGTGTTCTTGTAAATTATGTCCTTCACCAGGTATATAAGCAGTAACCTCCATACCATTACTTAATCTTACTTTAGTAACTTTTCTTAAAGCTGAGTTAGGTTTTTTAGGAGTAACAGTTTTAACTTGGATACAAACTCCCCTTTTTTGAGGAGATCCTACATCATCCCAATAAACTCTTCCTTCTAAGGAATTATAATAATAATGTAAAGCAGGAACCTTAGTCTTTGATTTCTTTTGTTTTCTACCTTTCCTTATTAATTGATTTATTGTAGGCATTTAAAAAACCTCCTTTTGTATTTTTTTAATTAATTTTTAAATTATTTTCTTCTGAATTAACTAAAGTAGCTACATCAAAAATATCATTATTCATTACTATTCTTTTTATATTTCCATATTCTTTTATACTAAAAACTATTATAGGGATATTATATTCCATAGATAAGGATATAGCAGTTTTGTCCATAAATTTAAGATCCTTATCCATAACTTCCTTATAATTTATTTTGCTATATTTAACAGCATTAGGATTAGATACAGGGTCTTGATTATAAACCCCATCTACTTTAGTAGCTTTAAGAATAACTTCAGCACCTAACTCAATAGCTCTTAAAACTGCAGCAGTATCAGTAGAGAAAAACGGATTACCCGTACCTCCAGCTATTATCACAACTCTATTCTTTTCTAAATGCCTTAACGCTTTTCTTCTAATGAAAGGTTCCGCTACAGATCTAATTTCTAAAGCAGTCATAACTCTTGTTGGTACACCTAAACCTTCTAATACTTCCTGAAAAGCTAAGGAATTAATAACAGTAGCCAACATTCCCATATAATCTGCTGTAGCACGTGAAATATCTATTAATTCTCTACCTCTAACAAAATTTCCTCCCCCCACTACTATTACTATTTTTACTCCTAAATCATATACTTCTTTAATTTCCTGAGCATAACTCTTTAAAACTTTTAAATCTATCCCCTTCTTATTTTCTCCAGCTAACATTTCTCCACTAAACTTTATTAATACTCTCTTATACATTCTTTAACCCCTTCATACATACTTAAATATCATTTTAAATACACACCTAAAATATAACCCAAAAAATTAACTATACAAACCTAAATTTAGTTAACTTACATATATTTTTACTTTCCGATTTCATAACGAAAGAAAGATAAAATATTTATTTTTTCATTTAATTTATTAGAGTATTCCTTAACAAAATCTTTGAACTTATTTATCTTAGTATTTTCTTCAAAGAAAGTTTGTTCCATTAAAACACTATCTTCAAATATTTTCATTACTTTTCCTTCAGCTATTTTCAAAGCTATATGCTCAGGTTTGCCTTCATTTAAAGCTTGTTGATAAGCTAATTTCTTTTGTTCTTCTATTTCAGAAGCAGGAATAGAATTGATATCTACATACATAGGTTTCATAGAAGCTATTTGAAAAACAGTTTTAGAACCAAATTCTGCTTTCAATTCCTTATTTATCTCAAATTCCTTCTCAAATTCTACTAATACTATTACTCCTATTCGTTTATTAAAATGCAAATAATCAAAAACTACCTGATTTTTAGAATTAGCTTTTAAAAAACCATATCTAGTTAGTTTTATATTTTCTCCAATAATAGCAATATATTCTTTAATTAGATCTTCTATTTTCTTAGAATTATATTGAAAATTAATAAATTCATCAAGTGATTTAAATTCATTTTGAAAAGCTATATCAGTTAAAGTATTAAGTAATTCATTAAATTTTTCGTTTCTAGCAACGAAATCAGTTTCACAACCAAGTTCTAATATAACTGCTTTTTCGTTATTATTTTTAATAGATATAAGCCCTTCTTTAGTAGTTCTATCTAATTTCTTAGCAGCTTTAGCTACACCTTTAGCTAATAATATTTTCTTAGCTTTTTCTACATCCCCGTTAGCTTCTATTAAAGCATTCTTACAATCTGCTACTCCCACTCCTGTTTCCTCTCTTAACTGTTTTATCAAATCCATTGAAACTGACATATCAATTTTAACCTCCTTTAATTTATATAGTTTTATTTATTTTTTTCTTTATTTATTAGATTTTTCATTTATTAATAATCTCTAAGGATTTTTGTAATATATCAGTAGGAATATCGAAGTTAAAATGAGCTTTTTGGACATCATCATGTTCTTCTAATGCTTCAGCTAATCTTAATAATGTAGCAGCCTTCTCTACATCATCTATATAAACTGTATTTTCTGGAATGTAATTTATATCAGCAGAATTATAAGAAATATTATTTTTATCTAATATATCTTTTACATCCTCAAAATTATCAATTGAAGTAATAAGTTCTACTTCATATTTTCCTTCTTCATTTTCCTGATTAACCTTGATATCCTCAATATAATCTAATAGAAGTTCCATAAGTTTATTTTCTAATTCAGATGCATTATTAGTAGTAAAAGAGAAGATTCCTTTTCGTTTAAATAGCCAAGCTACACTACCGCTTTCTGCTAAATTCCCATTATATTTCTGAAATAGTTTTCTAATTTCAGAAGCCGTTCTATTCTTATTATCAGTAATTATTTCTAATAAAACAGCCACTCCATAAGGTCCATATCCTTCATATAACAGTTCATGTAATTCTTCACCTTCTAATTTCCCTTGAGCTTTTAGTAATAATCTTTCTATATTTTCAGAAGGGAATCCTGAACTTTTAGCTTTTTTTATAGCCAATCTAAGTTTTGTATTTTTTTCTGGATCAGGACCACCTTCTCTTGCTGCAATCATTATCTCTCTACTTAACTTTCCAAATAGCTTTCCTCTTAATTTATCCATTCTCTCCTTTTTATGCTTTATATTATGCCATTTAGAATGACCTGCCATCTTTACACTTCACCCCATTGATATTCCTTTACTATTATTATTCTATATCTCCCAATTTCTAACCTTCAAAAAATCAATAATATCTTTAAAAATATCAAACTCATTTAAATATTATGTTCTTTCAATAGTTTTAATAAGATTATTTTGAAAATCATAGAATTCAATTAAAATAGGCATATTACCTACAGAATGAGTAGAACAGGAAAGACAAGGATAGATTTATAAGTAGCTTTAGAAAGAGATAACTCATGCATAAAAATATTCCCTTTTAATGGATCCCTTTTATATAATTAGCTAAAAAAAATAAAAATTTTTCCTAATTTAGTTTAAATACTACCCCTTATCTTTCTCATTCTTATTTCTCAGTTTTATTTAATCTTTTGATATTCAAAGTTAATAACTTCTTTTTTATTTTTATCAAGCTCTATCCCTATTATATATATTTTTTCATAATTCATATACTTCTTGTAGTATTCCTTTTCTAGGATTTGTTTTATTGCCTTTCCTTTCTCCTCTTCTCTTTCTATTACCTTTACTTCTACTATATATACTATTCCTTTATTCACTATTACTGTTAAATCTATTCTCCCTTTATGTGTATTATCTTCTGTTATTACATTTAATCCTGTTGAATATAATAAACTAAATATCGCTATTACGTAACTTGACTCCCCTTTATAATGTACATAACTTATATTACTTATTAACAATTCTATCTGCTCTCTTAGCTCTTCTAATTTTTCCTCCTTTAATATTTCTATTATTTTATCCGCTATATTTTCTCCTATATCTTTTGATAATACAAGGGGTAATATATCTTCATTAAACGATATCCTTACCTCCTTATTTGGATATCCCAATTTATATTCCTGCCCATACTCCTTGTTATATACCTCTTTTATTGTTAGATATCCAGTTTGAAACATTAATGCTTCTATTCTTATCTCTTCTATGTCAAATTTCTCTAGTATGTTTCTTTTTACTATTTTATTTTCTAAGTCTGAGACATCATATTCTTTTTCCTTTATTAATTTTATTAAAAAGCTAGGGATCCCCGTCTTATACCAATAACTATCAAAAATCTTACTATCTAAATATAACAATATATCAAACGGATTATATACTTTATCTCTTAAAAAATTATATCCATTATACCAGTCTCTTACCTCCTCTATATTTACTCCTTCTAAATACTCCTTAAAATAAATCTCTAATTCCTCTTGAGTATATCCGCATATATTCCCATATCTTTCATCTAATGATATATCCTTTAATTGATTTAACCCACTAAATAATGATACCTTAGCAAATTTACTGACTCCCGTTATGAAAACAAATCTTATATGCCTATCTAGCCCCTTTAATGTTGTATAAAACCCTTTTAATAATTCCCTTATTCTCTCTACTTCCTCTCTTTTTTCTATATTATCCAATATCGCCTTATCATACTCATCTATTAATATTACCACCTGTTTTTTACTTCCTTCATATATCCTTTCTACTAATAATTCAAAATTTCTACTTATTGTATATTCTTTATTGTATTTATACCTATATCTTTTACCTGTTTCTATTATTGTTGCTCTTAACTCCTTTTCTAATTCCTTTTCATTTCTTACCTGCGTCTTTGCAAAATCTATCCTTACTACCGGATACTTTTCCCCCCAATTCCATTTTTCCTCTATATACAAGCCCTTATATAATTCCCTTTCTCCTTTAAATAAATACTCAAGTGTAGAAATCAATAAAGATTTTCCAAAACGTCTAGGCCTACTAAAAAAATAATATCCTGAGCCCTCTTTTATTAACCTATATATATACTCTGTCTTATCTACATATACATATCTTCCTTCTCTTAGTTTCTTAAAATCGCTTATTCCTATTGGTAATAATTTCATCCTTTACCTCCATATATCTTATTTAACCCGTTTATATTCAAAATAAACAATCTGTTTTTTATTCTTATTTATCTCTATACCTACTATATATACTTTTTCATAATTTAAATACTTCTTATAATACTCTTTTTCTTCTATTTGCTTTATTGCCTTCCCTTTTTCCTCCTCCTTCTCTATTACCTTAAACTCTATTATATATACCTTCATTCTATTTATCAATATTGTTATATCTATCCTCCCCTTTGATGTGCTATCCTCTATTATTACAATATATCCCATTGAATACATTAATCCATATATCGCCGCTTGATATACATACTCATTCTTTAATATCTCATAACTTATTGATTCCATAAATATCTCTATTTGATTTCTTATCTCTTCTATATCCTCTTTTATAAAAGCCATCTTCAGTTTTGATGTCTTATCAATCTGATATTCCCCCGTTATATAATACAATAACTCCCTATTAAATGATTGTCTTACCTCTCTATTCGGATAATCTAATACATATACCTCCTCTTCTTCTATCCTTTTTACATCTTTTATTGTTAAATACCCCGTTTGATACATCAACGCCTCTATTCCTATATACTCTACGTCAAACTTCTCCAATATCTCATTTGTATAATATTCCTTCTCTAAAAACGGTAATTTATAATCTTTTTCCTTTAAGATCTTAAATAAAAATTCTGTTTTTCCCGTCTCATACCAATAATTCTTAAACATTTTACTCTTTAAATACAACAATATATCAAACGGATTATATACTTTATCTCTTAAAAAATTATATCCATTATACCAGTCTCTTACCTCCTCTATATTTACTCCTTCTAAATACTCCTTAAAATAAATCTCTAATTCCTCTTGGGTATATCCGCATATATTCCCATATTCTTTGCTTAACGATATATCTTCTAACTGATTTAATCCACTAAATAATGATACTTTTGAAAACTTACTCACTCCTGTTATTAACACAAACTTTATATACTCATCCAAATCTTTTAACACTGAATAAAATCCTTTTAGTTCTTTTCTTACTTCCTCTGCTTCTTTTTTATCCTCTATTACATCCAATATCGGCTTATCATATTCATCTACTAATACCACTACTTGTTTTCTTTTTTTCTTATTTATTTTTATCACTAACTTCTCCAATAAGCTTCCCTCATCCTTTTTTCCCTCTTCCATATCTTCTCCATTTCTTTCATAATTCTTCTCTAATTCCTCTCTTATTCTACCTTTTAAATCCTCCTTTCTTTTTATATCTTTCGCAAAACTTATTCTTATTACTGGATAAGTCTCTTCCCAATTCCATTTATCTTCTATAACGAGGGATTTATTCCCGATGTTATATGAATATATATATAATCCTTTAAATAATTCTTTCTGCCCTTCAAATAAATACCTTATTGTTGATAGCAATAATGATTTTCCAAAGCGTCTTGGACGACTTAAAAAATAATATTTCCCGCTATTTATTAACTTATATATATACTCCGTTTTATCTACGTATATATAATTCCCTTTTATTAATTCCTTAAAATCACTTATCCCTATTCCTAACTTCTTCATCCTTTACTTCCTCCTCCTATTTTCTCCTTATCTTTCTTATATTTTCCCCCCTTTCCTTTATTCCCTCCTACTTTTTTATATCATTTTCCTTTAGTCTTTGAAAAAAAAAAGAAAATAATAAAAAAACTCCTTTCTTTACTAACTTTAGATCTTGTAGATTAACATCCTTATAGGATCTAATAGTATTATCTCATTATTTCTTTGAATTTAGTATTGATAAAAAAAATAAAAAGAGGTAGTTTAGATACTACCCCTTTTCCTTCTCCTTCTTATTTCTCAGTTTTATTTAATCTTTATCCTTATCCTTTTTTACCTTTATCTTCATCACTACCAAGTAATACTCCCATAAAAGAACCTACTAATGATCCTATAAATGTTCCTGTCAATGCTCCTACTAACATTCCTTTTATACTGTAATTTTTTATTAAATCTTTATAATTATTATTTCCATTACTTCCAAACAATTCCTCAGGAGTAAATGTATATACATGACAATTATCTAATGTTCTTGTATCACATGGTAATCCATTAGGATTGTCTCCAACTGTCAAAATAACATTATCTTTTTTATACCAAATCCCTCCTTTCTCTAAAATCTCTTTATCATTTATAACATCAGGTGCATGAGCATCTACAATTTTTATTCCCATTTCATTAGCAATTTTTTCAAGCGAAGTGTTTTTAGCTACCTCATTTCCTACATATAAACCTATAGTTCCACCAGCTACCGCACCCATGACTCCACCAGTTGCTGCACCCAGCATTATCCACTTATCAGCTCCACTTTTGTTACCCTTAAATAAATTATTATTTATTTTCATTTTTATTACCCTCTCTTACTCTTTTTTTTATTTACTACCTTATTTTATAAAATTATATACGTATTCCATATCCTAAAATAACCTTATTTGTTAATTTTTTATTAAAAAATATAAATTATAAAAATAATAAATTTAAGAAAATTACAAAATAAAATCAATTGAACTAAATATTTTTGACAACCATTTTATATTTTTCATAATATCTAAAAGAAATTTTGAATTCTAATTGATATATCTTTTATAAGTCCTTTTAATATAATTAAAAATTACTACTACTGCTATTCTTACTCAAAAATGTTTGTTATTATTATGATACTCTCATGTTATATAATATAATAATTGAAAAAACTAAAACTTTTTGAAACAAATAGCACTTTAAAAATAAACTAAAAACTTATGCCTTATTTTTTTAACAATTACTTAAAATAATTTAAAAAAGCAATATGAATTAGAAGAAGTGGGCGGGGAGCGTAGCGGCCTTTTTTCCCTTTTTAAAAATAAAAATTATTTTTTTATCCATAAAAAGGTATAAAAGTTTTCATCTTTAAATTTATTTTATTATTTACTTGCTAAAGAGTTATTTTTTATCTTCAATTGCTTTTCTATTATTCTTTTGAAAGGATAAAAAAATTTAAAAAAAAATTTTATTTTTTAGTCGTAGTTTTATTGCTACTATTATTATATATATATATTATTAAATAGTAGTAGTAGTTTATCCACATTTGTGGAAAACTTTTTTAATTGTAGTATTTTTAAGGGATTGTGAAAAAGGGGTATGTGGATAAATTGTGGATAAATTTTAAAAGTATGTGGAAAAAATTTTTTTAATTAAAAAGTTATCCACATGTTTTCCACATAGTTATCCACAAAAAATTAAAAGTTTTCCACAAAATGGGGGTAAGTTATCCACATGTGGATAAAATGTGGATAAATTTATCAAAATATGTGGATAAATTTGAGGGGGTATGTGGATAAATACCAAAAATTTAATAAAAATAAAAAAAATAATCTAAAATTAGAAAAAATTGATAAAAGTCAATAAAAAAAGCTAATTAACAAAATTTTAACAAATTGATTAACAAATTTTTAACAAAATTTTTTTTTATTTTTTAGTTTTTTTAAAAAAAATTAGAAAAAAAATATCAAAAAAATTGATAAAATTCAATGTGTAAAAATCAATATTGACAAAAGTCAATAAATTTAAACTATATTTACAATTTGTTAATAATTTTGTAATAATTTTGTAATAATTTTAACATTTGATTTTAAAATTTAAAAATTGACTAAAAATTGATAAAAATCAATAAAAATAAAACTTTAACATTTTTTTTACAAATTAGTTAACAATTTTTTTTTGAAAAAATTTTTTATTTTTTTTAATTGTAAAAAAAATATTGAAAAGAAGATAAAAAAAATATTAAAAAAAATTGATAAAAATCAATAAAAAAAGTTAAAAAAATGTTAAAAAAGTTATAAAAGTTATTATAACTTCAAAAAATGCTAAAAAAAATTGACAAAAATCAATATGTAAAAATTGAGATTGACAAAAGTCAATAAATTTAAACTATATTTACAATTTATTAATAATTTTGTAATAATTTTGTAATAATTTTAACATTTAAAATAAAAAAATAAAATTCTTTAAAAAATTGATAAAAGTAAATAAAAAGAACTAGTTAACAAAAAATTAACAAATTAGTTAATAAATTTTTAACAAAAAAATTTTTTTATTTTTAATTTTTTAAAGAAAAATTTGATAAAAATATCAAAAAAAATTGATAAAAGTCAATATGTAAAAATTGAGATTGACAAAAGTCAATAAATTTTAATTATATTTACAATTTGTTAATAATTTTGTAATATTTTTGTAATAATTTTAACATTTAGATTTTTGAAATCAAAAAAATAGGTAAAAAATTGATAAAAATCAATAAAAATGAAAAAATAATAAAAATGAAACGATTTATTCCAAAATAGAGGAACTAGTAAGCGACATGCTTGTTATTCTCTAAATAAGATATTTACCTACAGATTTCTTTTACGGATTTCTTTTTTGGAATTATTTTGATTTGATTTTAATTGATTTTAATTGATTTTTTATTGTTTTTTTATTGTTTTACACCATAATTATTAGGAGCATTTATAAGTATAGTATCCCAACTAAAACTTTATTAATTTGTAAAACTTTATCTTTTAAGTGGGTTAAAATTTTATTTGGAAAAAATTTTGTTTTTGGATTTTATTTTTTTAGTAGCATAGCAAATACCATTCTATAGCCTTTAGTTGTTTTATCTAATATAACCCCTACTGATTTACCAAAATTAACATTTTTTATAAAATTATTATGTAAGAATATATAAGGATCGATTGGAAAATTTACTCTTAAGAATTCGAGGAATTTTTGAGCAGAAGGTGATAAAATAACCATATCCTTAGATAGTGGGGATTTTTCAGCTGCTTTTAGTTGAGCTAATGTTAAAGGATCTAATTCTTCTATTTCTTCTGCTTCTGATATTGTATCGGGTTTAAACCCCGGGACTTTAGTTAGCTGTTGACTATATAAATTTAATAATTGATCTCTATTAATATTTTGATCCATAAAAAACCTCCTAACTTATTTTAAAATTAAAAACTAAATCATTTTAATCTCCCTTACTTTTAATCCCCCTTATTTTTATAATTTTATAATATTAAAAAGTTAAAAATAAATTAAAAAAAAGTTAAAAAAATGTTAAATATTTTAAATAATTTAAATACGATTTTAGTTCTAAGATTACTTTTTTAGGTTAGAAGTATATAGATTTTATTATTTTCTATTTTAGTTTTAAAGATGTTAATGGGAGTTACAGCTGGCATCCTTAGAGCTTTACCAGTTTCTAAATCAAATCTTGCACCATGATAGGCACATTCTATAATTTTTTCTTGTTCATAAATATTTCCATCATATAATGGTTTTTCATCATGGCTACATCTATTTTCTACACAAAAAATAGAGTTACCTATTTTTATTATTAAAACCTCTAAATCATCTGATATTCTCTTTTTTATTCTACTAGTATTTTGTAATTCATTTATATCAGCTATTTCTAGCCAGGTATTAGTTACCATTTTTTTATACCTCCTTTTTTACGCTATAATTTATATTAATTTGATTTTTTATTAATTTTTTAATTTTAGGTTAGTAAATATTTTAAAGTGATTTCATTAGGGATAAATTTTTTAAGATAATTTTCTAATTTAGTAAGTATTATGTTATTTTCTGGCATTCTAAAATATAACGACGGAACACCTTTATTTATATCCAATATAAAATTACTTATTATTTCAAGATAATAATTAGAATTTTTATTTGACATATTCTCAACTCTTAAAATAGAATTATCTAAAGATGGAGCATTAACATTAATTGTATTAAAAGAAAAAGGATTAAAATAGAAAGTATTAACTTTTAGATCTTGGTAGTTTAACTCAATAATGGCTGTTCTAGTTTCATATGGTATATTGTATAGGTATTTGTCTATATTTATAGTATTATCAATATTATTAGAAATGTATTTGTAGTAGTTTTCTTTTTGATTTTTTATTACTCCTATTATTTTACTTGCTATTTCATTTGAATTTTGAGTTTCTAAGAAATTTAATATATTTTTTAATTTTAAGATATTTCCGTCAGATATAATAAATGAATTATTTTTTAAATTATAATAAATTAATGAGTAAATAAAAAATGATTCTAAATTAAGCATAAGATAGGTAGTATAGTTTTCTAAGTATTCACTAATAGGCCAATAAATATTTTCTTCTATATCGAAAAAAACTATAAAGGTATTTGTTTTTTCTAAATTTATTTTTTTTACTATGTTATTAAAGTTATTTATATCTCTTAAATCTTCAATATTTTCTATTAATATAAAATCCTTAATTGAAAAGTTTATAAATTTAGGGGGATTATTTTTATAGTATGAATTAAAACAATAGAAAATAAAAGGATTACTAAATGAAATTTGA
>JAPYWL010000041.1 GCA_028276365.1 Deltaproteobacteria bacterium
TGGAGCTAATTTTGTTTTATTATCGCCTGATAAAACTTTTTTATACTCTAATAAATTTGTTATAGCAGTAACAGCTATAAGAACTGGTTGCGGTAAAAGCCAAACTTCAAGAAAAGTAGCATCTATTTTAAAGAAAAATAACTATAAAGTAGCTGTTATCAGACACCCAATGCCTTATGGAGATTTAGAAAAACAAAGAGTCCAAAGATTTGCTTCTTTAGAAGATATCAAAAAACATAATTGTACAGTAGAAGAAGGAGAAGAATATTTACCTCATATAAAAGAAGGTCATATTGTATATGCAGGAGTAGATTATCAAGAGATATTAAAAGAAGCAGAGAAAGAAGCAGATGTTATAGTATGGGATGGAGGTAATAATGATTTTCCATTTATCAAACCTAATATATGGATAACAGTATTTGATCCCCATAGACCAGGTCATGAGTTAAGTTATTTCCCTGGTGAGGTTAATGCTAGGTCTTGTAATGTAGCAGTTATTAACAAAGTGGACACTGCCGATCCTAAAAATATAAACTTAGTTGAGAATAATATAAAATTAATTAATCCAAGTGCTATAATAATTAAAGCTAATTCTCCTATTAAAGTATCTAATCCCGAGTTAATAAAAGGTAAAAAAGTAGTTGTTGTAGAGGATGGGCCTACTTTAACACATGGTGAAATGTCTTACGGTGCAGGTTATATTATTGCTAAGCAATATAATTGTGAAATAGTATCTCCTTATCCTTATGCTGTTAATTCTATTAAAGAAACTTATAATAAATATACTCAAGTTAAAGATGTTCTACCAGCAATGGGATACTCCAAAGAGCAATTAAAAGATTTAGAAGATACTATAAATAATACACCTGCAGATGTAGTTATATTAGCTACTCCTTTTGATATAACAAGTTTAATTACTATTAATAAACCTACAGTTTTTATTGAATATTACTTAGAAGAAATAACTAAACCAGATTTAGAAGAAATAATCTTAAATGAATTAAAAAAGAAAGATTTATCTTATTTAAGAAAATAAAATATTAAATAAAGTTAAAAAGGAGTGATAGATAATGGCAACAAAAACAAAAGATAAAGCTACTTTAACAACTAAAGGAGCTCCTAAGGGTCAAAAAGTATTAATTGCTACTTTAACTTTATATTTAGAAGCAGGTAAAGCTACACCAGCTCCACCCGTTGGTCCTGCTTTGGGACAATATGGATTAAATATTGCTGAATTTTGCAAGAATTATAATGCACAAACCGCTAAAATGCAAGGATATATAGTTCCTGCTATTGTTTATGTATATAGTGATAGGACTTATAAATTTATAACAAAAACTCCACCTACTTCTTCTTTATTATTAAAAGCATTAAATATAGAAAGTGGTAGTCCTCAACCTAATAGAACTAAAGTAGGAAAAATAACCAAAGATAAATTACTAGAGATAGCTAAGATAAAATTACCTGATCTAAATACAAGGAACTTAGAAACTGCTGTTAAAATAATAGCTGGTCAAGCTAAAAATATGGGTATTGAAGTAGAATTATAATTTTTTTATATCACTTAAACAAGGGGGAAAAAATATGAGTAAAAGATATCAAAGTGTATTAGAAAAAATAGATGTAAATAAAAAATATCATCCCTTAGAAGCAATAGACTTTATATTAAATAATTGGCCTAGAAGGTTTGATGAAACATTGGAATTACATGGGAAATTATCTATAGATCCTACTAAAAGTGATCAAACAGTAAGAACTAATGTAGTTTTACCTCATGGTACAGGTAAGTCTCCTGTAGTTTTAGTTTTTGCACAAGGGGATTTAGCAGAAGAAGCAAGGAAAGCAGGAGCTGATTATGTAGGTTTTCAAGATTTAATAGAAGAAGTAAAAAAAGGGAATATAAAATTTGATGTAGCGGTAGCTACTTTAGATGTAATGCCTGTAATTGGAAAACAATTAGGTAAAGTACTAGGTCCTAAAATGCCAAGTCCAAAAGCAGGAACAGTTGGGAATAATATTAAACAAATAGTTGAAGAACTAAAAAAAGGAAAAATCCAAATAAGAAATGATAAATTAGGGAATTATCATATACCGTTAGGTAAATTATCGTTTGGTAAGGAAAAATTGTATGAGAATTTATTAGCAGCAGTTAAGACTTTATTAAAAGCAAAGCCAGCAAGTGCTAAGGGAAATTTTATTGAATCTGCTTTCTTGAAATCTACTATGTCTCCATCACTAAAATTAGATAATAAAGTATTAATAGATTTAGCTGAAAAATTCGATTTTTAAAATATTTTTATATACTTAAAGAACATTAGGAAAATAATAAAAATTAAATTATAATAATAATAAAGATAAATAATTGTAGAATGTTTTTTTTCAGGAAGAAGAAAAAACTCGAGAATGTAAGCAATTTTAACAATAAGATTATAAAAATAGGTATTGATTTGATGGGGGGAGACTATGCTCCTATTTCCACTATAGAAGGTATATTGTTATCTCTATATGAGCTAAAAGATCTTCATTTAAAAATCACTTATTATGATAAAATAGATTATAAAAAATTAATAGAAAATTTTATTAATAAATTACCTAAAAGATCCAAGATTTATAATTATTTTAGAAAGAATTTAGATAATGAAATTTTAAATAGAATAGAATTTATACCATGTAGTAGTTATATCTCAATGTCAGATAAGCCAGTTAATATATTAAAAAATAAAGATAATACATTAGTTAAAGTATTTGAGTTATTAAGGGATGGAGTAGTAGATGGAGTTTTGTATGCTGGTAATACTGGAGCTTTTTTAGAAACTTCTGTTTTAGTGGTTGGTAGATTAAATGGAGTTAAAAGACCTGCTTTGTTAACGGTTTTACCTTTTAACAGACCCGTTTTATTATTAGATAGTGGAGCTAATCCTGAATGTAAGCCTGAATATTTACTACAATTTTCTATTATGGCTTCTATTTATTATAAAAAAATTATATCTAATAGTTTGCCTAAATTAGGTATTCTTAATATAGGTACAGAGAAAATAAAAGGTAATTCTTTGGCTAAAGAATCTAATAAATTAATTGGTAGTTATATTAAAACTAACGATAATTTATTTAGTTATTTGGGTTTTGTAGAACCTTATGATATTGTTAATTCAAAAGTGGATATTGTAGTAACTGATGGTTTTACTGGAAATATTATGTTAAAATCTTTTGAAAGCTTGGGAGAGTATGTATTTAATTTTATTAAAAAGGAGTTTTCTTTAAATATATTCAATAGGGCAGTAGGATTATTATCTAGAAGGATCTTTAAAAGAATTAAATCTTACTTTGATTATTCTGAGTACGGTGGGGCTTTAATGATTGGATTAAATGGTATTTCTGTTAAGACTCATGGTAGAGCAAACTCTAGAGCTATTAAAAATTCCATTAATTTTACTTATAAACTTATTCACAATGATATCAATTCTATTATTATCAAAGAACTAAATAATATTAGAAATATTACCTTAAATTCTTAATTTTTTTTAAATTTTTTATTTTAAATTCTTTTATATAGAGAAATATAGATTTTTGTATGTTAATCAAGAGTTTAAGATTAAAAAATTTTGGATCGTTTAGGGATGTATATATAGAGTTTCCTACAAGTGGAATTTTCTTAATCTCAGGTAAAACTGGGAGCGGTAAGAGTACAATCTTAGAAGCTATTTCTTTTGCTTTATTTAAAAGGATTCCTAGATATGGCGATTCTTCTCCCTTAAGGGAACTACCTTTTAAATTATCTATTGATAAAAATAAATTATCTTATTCTTTAGTAGAATTGGATTTCTTTATTAATAATGACTTATATAAGATAAGAAGAGAATGGAGATATGATTATAAGAATGAAAAAATTAAGGAACATAATGTAGAGATATATAAAAACGATGAACCTTTAGCAGTTAAAGTTCAAGCTGTTGAGAATGAAATACTTAAGATTTTAGGTTTTGAAGCTACAAAAAATGCTTATGAAAATTTTACCAAAACTGTGTTTCTTCCTCAAAATCAGTTTGATGAATTTTTAATAAATTCTACTCCTACAGAAAGGGAATCAATTTTATTAGATTTATTTAATCTAAATTTGTATTATGAAATAAAAGAAAAAGTATCTACACATTTTAGAGAATTAAAAAATAGAATTGAAAATTTTAATAATAATATTAACTTTATTAAAAATCGGATTACTCAAGATTTAGATTTATTTTTTAATAATATTAAAAAATTAAAAGAATTAATTGATAATTTTGATTATACTGAATTACAAAGTATTAATTTTATTGACTCATTAAATATTTTGGATAATTTAGATATTATAACTATTTTAGATAATTTAGATTCTTTAAATGTTTTTTATCAAGATTTAGAAAAAATAAAAAATAGCTTAAGTATTATCTTTGGGGAAATTATAAAAATTATACAATTTATTACAAACGATTCTAATTATTTAAGGGAATTAAAAAATAAGATAAATGAAATCTTTATAAATTTTAATATTGATAATGATTTAAATGAAATTGAACTTTTTTTAGATAAAATAAAAAGTAGTGATTTAGTTAGCTTTTTAGAATATGAAGAAGAGGATTTAAAAAATAAAATTGATTTATTAAACTCTAATCGCGATTTGTTAAATAAGATTTTAAATATAATAGATTCTCTTAATTTAGAGCTCAGCAATAAAATAAATTATCTTCAAGATTATATAATAAAAATTGAGAAAAAATATTTTTATTTTAAGCAAGAAAATAAAGAAAAAATAGAATTATTAGATTTTAATTTTAAGAATTTCATTAATGATATTAATCAATTTGTTTTAATAAAAGATAATTTTGAAAGAGAAAAAGAAATTAATTTAGCTAATTTATTAAATAAAATAACTGATTCTATTAGAAGATTAGAATTAAAAACAAATCAATTTATAGACAAGTATAAAGATTTTTTAGAAATACTTAATAATGTTAATAATTTAAATGAAGATGTAGACAAAATAAAAAATGAATTAGAAACTAAGAAAAAACAATCTGAAGAATTACAAAGTAAATTAGATACTTTAAAAACTAAAAAAGAGTATTTAGAAAAAATCTTAGAATTAGATGCTTATATTAATTATATAAGAAACCATATACTCAAAGAAAAACTAAATAAATGTTTAGTATGTGAAAATAAAATAACTAATTTTTCTATTTTAAAAAATATTAATTTATCTCAAAACGAAAAAGAAAAACTAAATATAGAAGAAGAAATAAAGCAAAAGGAAAAATATCTTCAAAAAAGCAATACTGAATTATTTAAAATTAATGGTACTTTAGAATCTAAATTAAATGAATTAGCTTCATATAGTAATAAACTAAGAAAATTTTATAATGAAATTTTGGGATTAATAGAGCATTCCTGTAATGATTTTAGAGATTTAAATCAAGCTATAGTATATTTATTTGATTTTTTTGAATACTTTAAAAATAATGATCATAAAAATCTTATTTACCAATTATTAAAAGATAATAATGAATTTATATCTAAAGCTATAGATAAAGTATCAAAAATAATTGAAATGTTAAATTCAAAACTCTTAGAATTAAATAATAATAATAGTTTATTAGATAAACAAAATTCGATAGATATTACAAAAGTTAATATTATTATAAAGTTATATGAAGGATTTTTTAGTAAATTAAAATTAGATAAAATAGAGAATAATATAAGCCCAATTTCCGATTTGTTAATAGATTATGAATTATTAAATTTAGTTAATTATATTGATAAAGTTAAATATATTTTTGAAGATATTAAAAACATATTAAAAAGTCTAAAAGAAGATTTATTAAATTTATCTAAGAAAGATATTCATAATGAAAAGTATTTAAGTTATTTCGAAGAATTTTTAGGTTATGTAAATGAACTTTCAGAATTTAAACTAAATCATAATAATAAAGTTGAAATAAAATCAAAATTTGAAGATTTTAATGACAAATTACTTAATATACAAGCAGATTTTAAGGAAAAATTAAAAAATATAGATTATCATATAGAAATTTTAAAAGATATCATCAACCTAAAAGATAATATAAATAAAATAAAAGAAATATTAAATACAAAGTTAGAAAAATTAAAAGATCTTATTGATAATTTTGACTTTAATCTTAATTTAAGTATTACTTCTAATTTTTATAATATTTATAGTAATCTTGAAGTTTTTTCCATAGAGCGAGATAATTTAGTTAAAAAATTTAATGATTTAAAAAAAGTAAACGAAAATCTTAACGAATTTAAGAATAATTTATTAAACCACTTAGAAGAAAAAGAAAAAAAATTAAATATAAAAAAAGAGAATTTAGTTTCTTTAAAAAGTGATATATCTAATTATATTGAAAAATTAGATTTTATTTTTTATAATTTGAATGAGTTAAAAAATAATTATAAAGAGCTTGAAAAAATTCAGGAGGATTATGAATTAGTTGAAGAATTAAGTAACGATTTTTCTGCTAAATCTGGAATTGATTTAATTTCCTATCTGTCTACTAAGTTATTCGATTTATTATACTTTAGAACTAATAAAATTATAGAGAGTTTAACAGAAGGTAGATATAATTTATTTATTAAAAGGGGAGATATTTTTATTAGGGATAATTGGTATAATGTAGATAGGGGAGTAAAAAGTTTATCTGGAGGAGAAAGATTTTTAACTTCTTTATCTTTAGCATTAGCTATTAGTGAGATTTCTTCTAAATCTAAATATCCTATTAAAAGTTTATTTATAGATGAAGGATTTAGTACCTTAGATATTGATACTTTAAATGATGTTATGGATTACCTAGAAAATTATTTTAATAATGTTTCTGATAAAGTTCTCGGTATTATTACTCATATTCCTGAAGTTAAAGATAAATTTAATTATATCATAGAAGTTATAAAAGATAAAAATGGATCTAAAGTTAATATAATCAATAAAATTACAGTTTAGTTTATATTTTTAAAGGTTTTTTTATTTTTATATCAAAAAAAATATTAGTTAGAATAAAGTATTTATAATTAATAGGTGGGGATTTTATTATGAGTAATTTAAAAACAAATTTCTCAAATGATTTTTATAAAGATATAGAAAAATTGAAAAATTTCTTAGAATTAAAAAAAGAAGAATTTAACGAAAAAATAAAAGAACTGGATTCTATAATATCATTAAATAATATTTCACAGGCAAAATCTTTTATTGATTCATTAAAATCTGTTTATACTTCAAAGAAAGGGCTTATTCCTGAGTTATTATCTAATATTAATAAAGTTGATATATCAATAAAAAAAGAATATGGAAAACTCATTAATCAATTAAAAGATTATATTGAAAGTAGCTTAAAAGAGAAATTAATTGAAATTAATAAATTAGAAATTAGTCAAAAATATTTCGTTGATTTAGATTTAAGTATTGATTATTTAGATAATTTTGTTAATAAGAATCATATTATAGATAGGGTTATAAATGAATTAGAGGAAGTTTTTTTAAGTTTAGGATTTAGTATTTTTGATGGGAATGAAATAGATAATGAGTATTATAATTTTGAGGCGTTAAATATTGATAAGTACCATCCAGCAAGAGATATGTGGGATACTTTTTATATTTCTAATAGCAATTTACTTTTAAGGACACATACTTCTAATATGCAAGTAAGGATTATGGAAAAATTAAAGCCTCCTTTTAAAGTAGTAACTTATGGTAAATGCTATAGAAGGGATAATTTAGATGCTACTCATAGCTTTCAATTTCATCAGTTAGAAGGTTTTGCAGTTGCTAAAGATATTAGTTTTTTAGATTTAATAAAAACTTTGTATGATTTTGTTAATTTAATGTTTGGGAAGGATATAGATATAAAGTTAGTACCGAGTTATTTTCCCTTTACTGAACCAAGTGCTGAAGTTTCTATTAGTTGTATATTTTGTAAAGGTAAAGATAAAAGTTGTACTATATGTAAAGGTACTGGATATTTAGAAATATTAGGATGTGGAATGATTAATCCTATTATTCTTGAAAAATTAAATTTATCTGAATATACAGGGTTTGCTTTTGGTATGGGAATTGAAAGAATTGCTATGCTTAAATATAAAATTTCCGATATTAGATTTTTTTATAAAAATAATCTAAATAGTGTTATTTATTATTAATTAGCTTAATAGTATAATATGGGGTGATATTTGTGGATAAAAGTGCTCAAATAGAAAGAAATGTAAGAATAGAATTAACTAAAGCCAAATTACTATTAAGTTCTAAAAATAAGGAATTAGCTTTTGAAACATTCTTTAATATTTTAAATAATAGTTCCATTGATTTAAAATATAGATTAGAAGCTTTAGGTTATTTAGCATTAAATAAATTATCCCTAAATGAAGTTATTAATATATTAAAAGATATTTTGCTAAAGGAAAATTTAAGTGAATTTGATATTATCACATTAGCTAGAAAATTTAAGGAGCTGAATAAATTAGATGAGTTAGCTAATATTATAACAGAGGTTATTAATAATACTTTTTATAATTCTAATAAAAGATTTTACCTTATTAAAGTAGCTTTTGATTTTTTTGATAATGAGTTTAAAAGAGAATTAATAAATAAAATTTCATTATCTGATAATCCTGTTGATTTTTTAAATTTAGTATCAGTTATTAAAGAAAATACAGCTTATAGAGAATTAATAAAAACAATATTAATAGAAAAAATTAATGATACTTCTGATTTTTTTAATAAAATAGTATATTATAATATTTTTGCCAATTTATATGGAGTTAATGAATTGTATAAGCTGATAATTGATGATTATGAAAGATTTTATAAAATCGATTATTTAATTTTGTTGTATATTTTACTAGTTTACTTTAGAGATAGAAATTTATTAAGCAATTTAGAAAATTTTATTGAAATTAATTTTAAAGATTCTTTTATATATATCTTTTTCTATAATTTAAGGCGAGTTATTATTAAGGAAGAGGTAGTAGTAAATTTTTTAAATTTTGAGGAACTTTATAATCAAAATAAAAATCTGTTTTTAGCTTTTGTGGGTTTTGTTTTTACTAAAAATTTAATACAAGATTTTAGGGATTATATAGATAATTTTAAAGATTATAGAGGAGTGATTTTTAAAAGATTAATTAATTCCTTTATTAATCAAGATATAGTAGATATAATAAACAATTTTGATATTAGTAATGGAGAGAATGAATATTTTATTGAGGAACAAGCTATTATTGAATTAAATAATTCTACATTTAGTAATTTATATAAGGAATTTGAATTAGTAAAACAAGAATCTTTAAAAGAATCTGAATTATCCAAAATTAATTCTGAATTTGAAACTAATGAAAATATTAAAAATGAAAATATTAAAGAAGAAGAAATAAAAATTGATGAAGTTAAATCCGAAGAAATTGAATCTAAAGAAGAAAGTGAATTTAAAGAAACTAAAATTGACGAAACTAAAATTATTCAAAATGAGAAGAATAAACAAATTGAACAAATTAATGAAGCTGAGCAAACTATTAATAAACTTGATCAAATTAAAGATACTCAAATCGAATATAGTCAAGTTAAAAGTGAAGAGCCTGAAAACCAAATAGAAAATATCGAAAATGAGCAAATAAATGAGCAAATTAAAACCGATAAAAATCAAATAGATGAAAATCAAATAATAACTGATCAAGAAAGTATAATATCTGAAGTAGAAAAAGATATTGAAAAAATATTTTATCAAGAAATTACAGATGAAATTACAGATGTTAAAGAAAATGAAGAATTTGATGTTGATAATTTAATTAAAAATTTTTCTAATTTTAATAAAAAAGAAATTGAAGATCTAAAGGAATCGATAATGAATAATTTAAAATTCAAAGAAGATTTTTTTACCAAATTAGAAGATTATATTCTTAACGAAAGTAATATTAAGAATGAATTTAACAATGTTGTTTCATTACTTAATTTTGTAAGAAACATAGATAATAATATATTTCATAAACTAATAAAAGTATTAGTTTCTGTACTTTTAGAATATAATTACTTAGATTTATATAATATATTGTCTTCTACAGTTGGAATAAGTAAAGTTTCTTTAAAAGAATATTTTGTTGATAATGATTTATTGGATTTTAATTTAAATATAAATAATTTCATCGAATTTATAGAATTTATTGTAAATAATAAACTAGAAAATATAGAAGGGATTATCAGGTTGTTAGTTTATTTAAATGAATTGAACGAGTTAAATAATGATTCTAAAATTAAAATTAACTCCTTGATAAGTAAGTTAATCAAATTAATTTAGTTTTTTATAAATGGTTAAAAATTCTAAATTAAAAGAAATTTTATTTTTGCTATTATTGTTATTATCAAGTTTTATTTTAATTATAAGTTATTTTGATTTTAGTAATGATAAGTTATTTTTAAATGTTAGGTTTCTTTTAGATAATATTTTAGGGTTTAATAAGTGGGTTTTACCCACTTTTATTGTTTTACTGTCTATGTTTATTTTTTTTGAGAATAGGAATTTTGGGTTACATTTACTTAGTAGTCTATTTCTGGTTTTGCCTATTGTTATATTATTCCCCGATTTTAATTCCAAAAGTTTTTTACTAAAAAAAACTATTGAAAATTACATTGGATTCACTTTAAATTATTTTATCAATGTGTTATTATTTTTTATTTCTTTTATATATTTCTTTGAAATTTCTATCAACGACTTATTTAATAATAAGATTCCATTTTTTTTATTTAAAACCTTTAGCAATTTAATTTTTATTTTATCTAAATTATTTTATTTATTCTTTAAATCTCTTGATTTTTTAGGAATGATTTTTATTAAGTTTTTTCAAATTATAAAAAAGTCTATTATTAATAATAATGTTTCTAATAAATCTCAAAATGTAAGGGAGATAGAATTAAATGAATTAGTAAATAAATTTAAAAATAACAGAAATAATAGTATAAGTAAGTTAAATGATAATGAAGATTTTGTAGATCAGAAAGAAAATAAATCTAAACAGAAGAAAACTAAAGTATCCTTAACATT
The DNA here is from genome assembly GCA_028276365.1 of Deltaproteobacteria bacterium. Lineage (GTDB taxonomy): Bacteria > DRYD01 > DRYD01 > DRYD01 > DRYD01 > CAKZQG01. The sequence continues at coordinate 11,076 of JAPYWL010000041.1, forward strand.
AGATATAGAGATAGATGAAGAATTTATTAAAGAGAATGCATTAAAAGAAATTGATAATTATTACATACCATCTCCTAAGTTTTTACATAGTTTAGTTTCAAAGATATATCCTCGTCCTAAGAGTAATACTGTAAAAGACTATAGTGATATATTAGAAGATGCTTTGAATAATTTTGGAATAAAATCTAAGGTAATAGATGTAATTACTGGGCCATCTATAACTCGTTATGAATTACAAATAGAAAAGGGTATAAAAGTTTCACAAGTACTAAGGTTGAAAAACGATATTGCTTTAGCGTTAGCTGCTATTGCTGTTAGGATTGAAGCCCCTATCCCTGGGAAATCTGCTATTGGTATTGAAGTACCTAATGATAAACCAATTCCTGTTTATTTATCTGATATCCTTTTAACCGATGATTTCTTAAATACCTCTTATGAAATACCATTAGCTTTAGGTAAAGATATTTCAGGTAATATTGTTATAAGTGATTTAGTTAGGATGCCACATTTATTAATAGCGGGTTCTACAGGTAGTGGAAAAACTGTATGTATTAATTCTATTATTTGTAGTTTATTATTTAATTTTGCTCC
>JAPYWL010000002.1 GCA_028276365.1 Deltaproteobacteria bacterium
GTCCTAAATAAAGAAATAGAAACTATAAACAAATTAAAAAAAATCCAAGAAATATCCGAAGATTTATATGAACTTATCTCAACTAATGATATAGAAAAAATAGGATTACTTGTTAAACAAGAATGGGGAGTTAGAAAAACATTAACTAAAGAACATACTAACCCCATAATAGACAATTTCTTAAATGAAGTAGATAAATATTCCTTTGGGTATAAGCTATGTGGAGCTGCAGGAGGAGGAACTATATTCATTATCACTAACCAAAAAGAAAAAGTACTAAATACTATAAAAGATTTTAATTTAATCAATTTACCTTTTAAAATAAATACTTCAGGACTAATTACAACCATAGAATTATAATTATATGTTTATTTCAAAAAATCTAAAGAGTAAAAAAATTAAAATTGACTTATTAAAAATTATTTTTATATTTCTTTCTACTACACTTATTGCTTTATTAATTTCTAATACTTTAACATTTTCTAAGATAGATACAAAAGAAATATATTATTATTTAAATAGAAACGATATATACAATGCTGAAAAACTGGTATATGAAGTACTAAAAGAAGATCAATTTAATCCAGATGCACTCTTTGCTAAGGCTATTATAATCATTGTTAAAACTGATAATAATACATACCTTAAAGAAGAAGATAAAAAAGAATATTACAATGAATCCCTAAATATACTTTTAAGCTTAGAAAAAAAAATGAAAGGATTTTATTATTATCATTATATCCTAGCTAAAAATTATGAAAAATTGAATGATATTCCCAAGGCTTTATTTAACTATGATTATTCTATTAAACTTAATAGGAAATTTAATGAAGGTTATATATCTCTATCAAATTTATACTGGAAGCTAAGGAAATATAATCAAGCAATAGATAATTTAAAAAATGTTAAAGATATCAAAGCTTACTTAATGCTATCTAATTTCTATTATCAATTATATAAATTTGACGAATCTTTTAAAATGCTAAATAATATATACTTAATTCCTACATTTTCAAAATCTAATAAAGAAATAATAAATGAAGTTTATTTTCAAAGTATGTGGATAAAATATAGATATTATTCAAAATACTTAAAAAATAAAGAAGATCTAAATTATTTTATAGAACAAAATAAAAAATACAACTCAGATGAATACTATAATACAATATCTAATGCTATTGATCTAATATTAAAAGGGGATAATATTTCATACGAAAAAGCACTTGAAATATTATTTAATAATATATCCAAATTTCCTAATAAACCTTACTCTTATTTTATAATTTATAAAATACTCCTAAATTTCAATAAATCTAATGCAGTTTTATTCTTGAAAAAAGCTATTGAAATAGATATATATAACCTAGATTTTCATAGTGAATTAAATAATATAAATTCTAAAAAATGAAATGAAGTATATAGTAAATACAACAGGTAATAATAAACAAGCAATAGATCTTTTAGTATCATTGCTAAAAAGTAATTACAATTTATTAAAAATCCAACAAATAAACTTAAAAGATTTATCTCCTAAAGAAAGCCTAAAATTACTAAAAGAAACTCTATTCCAAAAAGAACTATTTAATACCAATAAAATATTTATTATTTATTCATTTTCTAATTTAATTTTGGAAATTTCAAAAGATAAGAAAGAAAAAGAAAAACTAATAAACCAACTAAAATTAATACTTCTAAATGTAATAGAAAAAAATATAAACCTAATCCTTGACTTAGAAGATTTAAAATTAGAAGAAATAGCAAACATAGATAAAGAAATTTATAAAATTTTAAAAGATAGCTTTAAAGAATATATAGAAAAAAAAGATGATAAGATAAAACTTTTAGCTAAAATCTATCCCAAAATCCCTGAAAATATAATTGAGCTAATAACTAAAAAGGTAGATATAATCCAAGCTGAAGTAATTCTTAAAAACTTAGAACTAATCATATCAGATTTAGATCAAGAAGAAATAATAGAATATATAAATGAATTTGAACTATTTGATCCTAATTCAATAAACATATTCCTAATAACTCAAGATCTATTTGATATATTGTTTAAAAACAATTATAATAAATATAAAACCTTAATGGGATTAATAAATCAAATAGAAAATGGATACTTTAAAAACTTAACAATTGAAGAAATTTGGGGATTAATTTATAGCCAATTAATTTTTCTTATAAAAGTATATAATGAATACACCAAGGTAGGAGAAAATGTTAATCTAATTGCTTCGAATTTAAAAGCTAATAGATATAGAATACTAAAACTAATGAATTATGTTAAAGAAATAAATTCTATATCCCAAAAATTCCCTAAATTTTTTATAAGCTTAATAAATAAATTTTTTGAATTAGAAAAAGATATAAAGGATGGAAAAATTAGTTATGTAAATGCAATGGATAATATAATTACTCAATATATTCCACCTAAAACCTTATAAAGAATCTCCTGCAAGTTATCCCTGTTATTGTATCTAAACGCAAGCTCCTTTATGTAATATAAAAAATTTTCACTCTCAAAATCATGGAACTTCAAAAGTCTCTCCTTAGCATAACTCAAAAACCCTTCTATCACCATTTACATAAACCTTCCCATTAGCAAATCTTTTCCCGTAGTCAATCATATTTCTATTCCCTCTTTCAATGCTTCCCTTGTAGTTGTTCCTATAAAATTAGAATAATATTCTATTTCAATTGCAGATTTTATCAATACATCACAAGGAATGAAAATTTCAGCAAGCTTTATTCTAATTTCTTTTGAAATTTTCCTTTTATCTTCTAAATCTAATTCATTGCTAACAATAATCAATAAATCCCAATCACTATTTTCTTTAAAATCCCCCCTTGCCCTTGAGCCAAAAAGAATTATTCTCTCAACCTTTATCCCTTTTTCTTCTAAAACTTTATTTATTATCTCTTTTATTTTTTCTTTCATAATATGTCCTTCTCAGTTATGTTTAGTTTTTTGAATATAAACTCTTTAACAAAAGTTGCGCTTTCAAAAGCATTTCTCGCTTCCTCAATTGTAGGAATATAAAAATCATCAGGATACCTTATATCAATTGCATAATCCGTTAAGTTCTTTGTTTTTTCATATAGAGATTCAAACTCACTATCAATAGTTGAACAGAGCTTGATCAAGTATTCAATTGTATGAACCTTTTGAAATCCTATCTTATGGTATACAAGAAATGCTTTTAAAAGTTTTTCTACCACCTGTTGACAGTGAAAACATAAAGTATCAGTTATAATTTCATTTTCAGGAAGATTTATAAGTTTTTCGCTGTTTTATAGTCATTTATTGCTTTAATAATCCAGTTCTTTGTTTCCTTATCAATCATAACAAAATCCCTTCCTCAATAGCATTTTTTATAACACTTCCAATCACTTTTTTTCTTTCTTCTACTTCCTCCCTTGATTTTATAATCACATCAGATGGTATAAATTCATCTGCAAGTTTTCTTCTTATAAAATGTAAAATTTCTACTCTTTCATACCTTGAAAGTTTTTCTTCAACTATAATGAGTAAATCCCAATCACTATTTTCCTTAAAATCACCCCTTACCCTTGAACCAAAAAGAATTATTCCCTCAAGCTTTATTCCTTTTTCTTCTAAAACTTGGTTTATTATCTTCTTTATTTTTTCTTTCATCTTCAAATCTCCCATCCCAAAGCCTTAAAAACCTCCTTAATTTTATAATTTAATTTCTCCTCTTCTTTTAAAAGCTTTGAATATTCTAAGGAAACGTATCTTAAAAATATAAGACTTAAAAATATAAGACCTAAAACTATATACTTATACTCATGAACTTCAACTTTTTTCCTTAACTTATCCGCTGCTTTCCAAAGTTTGTCTTCAAAAGTTAAATCTTTTTCCTTCATTATGGAATATTTTTTTCTTTAAGATATTAATTTTAAAAATAATTCAAAAGTATTGTCTTTTGGTAATTGACTTTTATCTTTGTAAATAATAGAAATAGATTTTTTATAAAATTTTATATCATCTTTTTTTATCATATTAAATTGATAGTCAATATTTTCAATTTCTTCAATTATTTTTAAAGCCTTTTCTCTTTGATCTAATATATAATATATATTTGCCATTGATAGTAAAAATAATAAATAAACTGGAATATTAAACTCAATATTAAAGAAAAATTCTAAATTAGGATTTAAATTGCTATCTTTTATTTTTTTAACAATATCATTAAAAGGTATAGGTAAAATAGTTTTAATAACAATAAAAAAAGATTCACTTTTAATATTTTCTAAATTTTCCTCAAGCAATTTTAAAGCATGTTTATAATCCCCATTAACATAGCTAATATATGCTATATTATAAACTACTATACTATCAATATTCTTTTCATAAGATTTTCTATAAAACTCTATAAGGTATTCATAAGCTTTGTTAATATCATTTATTAGAATATAATAAAAAGCCTTATTGTTAAAAAAATTAATATTATTTGCTAATAAATTAGAATCTAAAATCAATTCTATTATTTTAATTTTTTCAATATTTAAAGTGTTAACAGCAGTGTTTATAGTAGATATTATAAAATCAATAAAAATATCTTTTAATTTTTCTATATTTTTTAGCTCTATTATATCTATCTCCTCAATATTTATAGATTTATTAGCATATAAATTCTTAAGATTTTTAACTTTGATTAATATAGTTTCCTTTAAATTAATCACATTTAAATTAATATCTTTTAAATTAAGTAATAAAAAAGAAATATCTTCAATTTCTTTTATTTTTACAAATAAAAATTTATTACCTAAAAAAGTCGAAAGCAACCTAAATAATAAAAATAAATTTTTATCAAATTCTTTAATTAAATTTTCTCTTAGATAAATTAATATATTTAATAACTCCTTAGAAGAAGACTTAGAAATACTTAACATTATCTGTAAAATATCTTGCCAATTATAAGTATCTAAATTTACTTTACTTAGATATAAAAAAGGATAAATACCAGTATTTCTTTTTAAACTTTTAATAGAATTGATTATTAAATCTGTTAATACCCAAATATTATCTATATTATTTTTATCGTTATTTTTATCATTATTTACAAAATCTCTAACAAATACCTCCTCTAAATAATTATAATAATTATTTAAGATATAACATTTATAAAAAATTTTATCTTTAACATTTAAGTCATATAAAAAAACAAAATCTTTCATTTCTTCGTCATTTATATTTCTATACCTATTTAAAAACAAACTAAATAACTTAATAAAATTTTGCTTACTTATTAAATCAATATATCCCTTATTAAAATTAAAATTTTCTTCAAGATAATATAATATTTCTTTTATAAAAGTTCTATTAAATGAAATTTTATTATTTAAGTTTTCTTCTACTACTTTAGCTAATATTTCATAAACGATGAATAAATCTAAAATAGAATTATTACAATATTTAATTAATTTTATTAAAAAATTATTTGAGAAGTTTTCTCTAAGATTATATCCTAAAAGTAAGATATTATCTATTAAATTCAAAAACAAGTTAAAATCTAAGTTATCTAAATTGATAATTTTGCTTTGAAATTTTACTAAATTTAATATACGATTATCAACTATTAAAAATAAATTATCTTCATTAAAATACTCAAAATAATCAATAATTTTTTTTAAAAAGAAAGAAAATTGTTCTATATTACTTACAAACTCTTCAAGATTAATTAGTAAAACTGTATTAATGTAGTTTTGACTAATAAAATTATCAATTTGTTCAGCACTAATTTCAGGATTTTCAAAATTTTTATAATAATTTAAAAAATTTTCAAATAATTCATTAATAGAAATAATCTTAAGATTAGAAATATTTTCCTTTAAAATATTTATAAATATATTAGCAGATTCTATAATCTCAAATGAAAAAAAATTAGTTTTATTAAGTTTTATACAATGCTTAAAAGTTCGGAATATAATTTGATATGGTTTCATAAAAAATAAAGAAAAGCGGTAGACGGGACTCGAACCCGCGACATCTAGCTTGGAAGGCTAGAGCTCTACCAACTGAGCTACTACCGCTCCCATTTTTATTATTATACAACTAATTAATTTCTCCTCCTTTTTTACTCAAAGCAAACCAAAGGCTATCTAACTACTATATCCTTATATCAACGTATAACATTCTAAAATACTTCCCCAAATATGAAACCTTTCTTAAGATTAAATAACTCTTTCTGACTTAATTTTATATATCTTTTATTAAAATCATTAATAACTTCATTTTTTTTATATTTTTTAGGGATAAAAAATAACAAAGTAGAACCACTACCTGATAATAAAAACCTGCATTCTTTTATCCCAATATCTCTTAAAATTTCCTCTACTACATCTTTTACTAAGTCTATATTAGAATATTCCAATAAAACTACTTTCTCAAATTCATTATAAAAAAAATTATAATCTATTATTTTTTTTTCTCTAAAGTAAATTAAAAAATCTTTAGTTTTAGGTCCTATTAAATTCAGGTTTTTTTGATCCTTATTTAATAATTCAAAAGCCCTTTTAGTAGAAACACTTATATTAGGAAAAATAAATAAAATATGATAAGGATTAATATAATTATGAACTAAAGGTAAAACTATGTCCTGCTTCCCTAAATTTAAAACCAAAATATTTTTTTTATATAAAAACTTAAATAAATAAAGGATAAAAATAGGAAAAACATCAGCACCTAATTTTAAAGCCAATTCCTTAGCTATTTTTAAGTTAATAATATTTTTAATAAAAAGATAAAATAAAATTATAGCAGCATTAGCACTACCACCACCTAACCCCCCACCAATAGGTATCCTCTTTACTAATTTAACTTCAAGTAAAAATCCACTCAATTCCCTATATCTATTCAACTCGTCAATTAATCTAAACAAAATATTACTTTTCATAAGTTCTAAATTATTAACATCTAAAACCAATTCCCATTTACTATTTCTTTTTAAATTAATATAAACATCATCATAAATATTAACCAATGAAAAAATAGAGGAGATATTATGATAATTATCTTCTCTTTTAGATAAAACCTCTAAAACTAAATTAATCTTCCCATATGACCTTAAATACATAAATTTAAATTATTAACTATTCTAAGTTTATTATTTTTTCGAATTCAAAAATATATAATTCTTTTATTCTTTTAAAAATATCTCTTGAAGTTTCAAAATCGTAAATATGAGTAGATAAATTCCTATCTTTTAGCATATTGAGCCATATTTCCTCGTTATTTATTAAATTAAGTTTATAAGCTTCTTTTAAACAACTTTTAGGACTATTACAGATCAGCCCCTGATCATAAAGATACTCTTTCAAGAATTTCCAAGTTAATTCAAAAGTAAATTCAAATCGTTGAATAACCCCGTCAATTTCCAAATCAGTTTTTGCCTCCTTAATAGCAGATAATAATCTTAAATAAGCTTTCTTCAATTCATTTTTTAATATATCTTTTTTCATCTTCAAGTAAATTTTATTTAATCAGTACTGTTTTCGTAAATAACTATACCATTTTTTAATATCTCTTGTTTTAAATTTTCGTTAGCTTTATTAAAATGAACAACATCTATTTTTAAAAGAGTATCTATATCCTCATTAAGTATCTCATTTAAAAAAGAAATATCTTTATAATCGTTAAAAGTTTCTATAGCTATGTCAATATCAGAATTTTTTCTGAAATTTCCTTTAGAACGTGACCCAAAAATATATATTCTCTTTACCTTACTATACTTTAAAACCTCATTTATTATATCTTTTAATAAACTTTCTTTTATTCCAAATTTTTGAGTAATCATTAAAAAAAAATTTAAAAATTAAAAAATAAAACTTAAAACAAATTTAACAATAGTAGATACAAAAACTGCTATAAATAAAGACAAAACAACAGAGTAAAAAGTATATTTTGCCCCAATTTCTTTTATCTGAGTAGCAATAGTAGATATACAAGGGGTATAAAGCATAATAAAAACAGTAAAAACTAACACCTGAGGAATAGTCATAACAAATAAAACATTTTCAGTTTTTAAAGCTGTATATAGCAAAGCTAAAGCATACTCCTTAGCAAGCACCCCAAATATAAGCGGCAACCCCACTACCTCAGGTAAACCTAATAAATTTACTGTTAATAAACTTAAAGCTTTATTTATAACATCCTGTAAATTAAAATAAGCTAAATAATTAAGTAAAATAGTTCCAAATATTAAAACAGGTAAAGCATTATAAAAAAATGATTTTATTTTTAAATATGTTTTTAAAATCAATGATTTTAAGGTAGGGAACCTATAACTAGGTATATGCATAATTAAAGTAGGATATTTTAAATTAGAAAATCTTTGAATAATTAATAAAACAATAGATAATGTAAATAAGCTAAACAAGTACATAGATAATCCCCAAATAGGGCCTAAATAAGCTGTAACTAATGCCATAATAACAACAGTTCTTGCAGAACAAGGAATTAACGGTATAACTATCCCTGCTAATACTCTCTCACTAAAAGAAGTTAAATTTCTTAAACTCATTATAGCAGTAACATTACATCCATAACCCAATATAAAAGCCAATATACTTTTCCCTGAAAACCCAAATTTCCTTAAAATATTATCAAATAAATAAACCATCCTAGGAATATATCCGCTATCCTCTAAAATAGAAATGAATAAAACCAATGGAATTAAATAAGGTAATACTATCCCAATTCCTCCATTTATCCCATCAACTAATCCCCTAATTAAAGGACTAATAAAACCTAAAGAATTATTGGTAAGAAAATCAATTATAAAATTTATTCCTAGTAAATTCCAAAATCTATCAGCAATACTCTCTACAAAGTCTCCCAATTTACTACCCACAAAAAATACTAATCCAAACGTAATTAACAAAATCAAACTTAATAAAACATATCCCCAAATATTATGTAAAACTAATTTATCAAGTATATCATCTAACGTAGGCTTAGGTTTATCATAAGTTATAACAAAATCATTTATATTCCTAATTATAAAACTTTTAATCTTAAGTAATTCATTTCTAACTTTTATGTAATAATTTAAATAATTTTGATTTTGTAGTTCTATTTTTTCAATATTCATTAAACATGCAGGCATTAATTTACAATCCTTTATATGGCAATTAGTAGATCTAAATACATCTTCTATCAAATTTCTCCATATATTTTTATACTCTTTTACCAAATATTTTAATTCTTCAACTTGTAAAACTCCCTTATTAACATAATTTTCCAAAGCAACTAAATTATTATCTAAATTATTAACATTATTATTTATATCACAATTATCTTTAAAGTTCCTATTATGTAGTTTTTCAATTTCATTTATAATTCTAAAAACAGTTTTATAACAGTTATATCCCTTACTTGCTATAGTTTCAATAACAGGAACATTCAATAAATATTCAAGCAATTCAGAATTAATAAAAACCCCTTTAGAACGTGCCTCATCTATCATATTTAAAGCAATAACTAAAGGAATATCTAATGTTAGTAAATCCATAGTTAATACTAAAGAATGAGCAAAAGCAGGGGTTTCAATAACCTGTATTATACCATCTATTTTCTCTTTAGTTAATATCTCAAAAGTAACTTTCTCAGCTAAATCTGAATACCCAAACGAATATATCCCAGGTAAATCTATTAATTCAATTTCATAATTCTTAACTATAACAGATGTAATATGATAATTAACAGTAGTACCAGCATAATTAGCAGTATTAACTTTAAAATTAGTTAATGAATTAAAAAAAGTGCTTTTACCACTATTAGGTTGCCCAACTATCGCTATCCTTAATTTTTTATAACCTTTATAATTTACCAATTTTTGATTTAAATTAGATACATTGCATTTTTCACAACCTGCTGGTAACTCCCTACTATTTTCCTCACTCTTTAATAAATTTAATCTAAAATTTCTCATATATTCCCTACATCTTTATTAATATTATTTAATTCTAAATTATTTAGTTCCAAAACTTCAAAATCATTGATTAATTCCTTAGATAAAGCTAACTTTCTACCTAATTCAGGGATCTCTATATATATAGTATTACCATCTAGCGAAATAGACTTTACCTTTATAACTACTCCTTCTATTATTCCATAATTCATATACAAAACTTCATTATTTTTTATAGATAATATTTTATAAAAATTATTTTCTTTTAATTCCATAAAGATTATTCATTATATAATATAACCCTCTTTTTTATATATTTCTTATAATTTTATCAAATTACCTTTAACTAACTTTAATAAATAAAAAATCCCCCACTTTTTACAATCTGAAGGTTTCAATATTAACATATTACGTAATTCTTTAAAGTAAATAATTTTATTTTAACTATCTAAATTAGAGTTACTTTATTTTTTTTGGGAGGAAATGGAAAAAAAGGTTCTTCTGGATCCTTTTCTTTATTACTTTTTTCAGTTTCATTATTTTTACTATTTACACCGACTTCAGGATTTTTTGATCCTTCCAATTTCAAACGAATATCATCCTTTGCTATGTTATAAGCAGCACCAATAAGAGGAGCTAAAGCAAAACCTATTGGACCTAGCGCAGCAACTCCCAAAGATGTTAATGACCCAATAACTGCTAAATCTAATATTCCATGTCCTAATCCTTTAGCTGCCCCTAATATCCCACCTTTTAAAGCAGCGTTACTAACTTCGCATTCATTGCCATTATTAACCATTTCTTTAGCTTCTTCCTTTACTTCTTTATAAGAATCTATATACTTAGATATAGCAGGAACTAAAGGATAAAGTCCATTTAAAAAAACTACTCCCAATCCTTTAAGAGCACCTTCAAAAGCAGAAGATAAAATCCCAAATACCATACCAAGCCCAAATTGATCTCCTAACTCAATATACTCCTTTATATTATTCACATCTCCTTCTATTTTAATTAACTTCTCTTTATTTCCATATTTTAATAAAATCCCATCCTTTGTTATTTCTGATTCTAATTCATCTTTTAGATCTTTTTTAACTTCAGTATTTTTATTACTTATTAATGACTTATCTAAATTTAATCCTGAATTAATATTGTTTATATTCATTTTACACCCCTCATATTTTATAAATAACTTTTATAAATCACCTAAGCCACATTAGCAACCGAATTATTTGGATTTAATTCAATACTTACTTTATTAGATTCATTTTTAGAATTAACCATAGACATAATTTGATAAACTAACTTTAAAATGCTAATACCAATAGAAATTAATCCAAAAACTCTACCTAGTCCTATAGCAGCTAAAAACAAAGATGCTCCACCCACTATATTCAATAATCCCATTAAAGCCAAACTTAAACTACTTCTATCATCACTTAATGTCATCATTTTAGCTCCATCAACTACATCCTTGGTAGCTCCTATTATACCAAATATAGAAGTTAATCCACCATAACCTCCACCAAATATACTATCCCATCCCATCCAAAAGTTACCCAACGATCCCAAGGAATCAAGAAATGTTTCACCAGCAACTCCCATAGCATAACTACTTTTTAATTCTTCTTGTTTTTTATCTGTATTTTGTGTATTATTTTCAGGATTATTTTGAATTTTATCATTTTTATTTTGATTTAATTTATTTTTAGCTTCAAATGTTTTTTCTAGCGCCATAAAAACTAAAGGTAAAATAGCAAATACTAAAGTCCCAATTGGTCCAAATAAAGGACCTAAGAAACTAGCTAATAAAGAAAATCCAGTTAAAAACTTAAATAAACCTACATTCTTTAGCTCAGGTTTATTATCTACTGCAGCTTGCTTTAAAATAGAAGTACCTTGATAAGCTTTTATAGTACCACCTACCAATTTCCCTATAAATTGTAATCCATTAGGTTCTTTAGATAGTAACTCAGTTATAACAGAAGATAAGGCAGCAAAATCAGAAACTCCATTAACAAAACTAAAAGTAGTTTTACCAAAAGAATCTGCTAATTTCTCCACTCCTTGATTCTTATAGGGACTATTAGAAGTAAATTCATCTTGTTCTTTAGTTTTCTTATCTTTACTAAATAAACCTTTAATTGAATCAATGACTTTTTTAGTAGCTCCAATAGCTGCACCTACTGCTCCACCTATTGACCCACCAATTAAAGAAAACACATTCTTAGAAAAATCTTTTAAAGCATTAAAAGCTTTAATCCCTAAAGGTAACGAAACTACCAACCCTGCCCCTAAAGCACTTAGCAATCCTACTTTACCTACTATCAAAGAAGCAATAAGTAAAGCTAATGGAGACATTAAAGATAAACCTAAAGCTGCTCCTGTTAAGATCCCTACAATATTTCCACTACTTTCTGAAATCTTTTGACTTACACTAACCCCAACATTAAATCCGTTTCTAATATAATCAGTTAATTTATCATTATTATTAAATTTAGCAATAGATTCTTGAATTTCTTTATCTAGTAATTCATTTATATCTATTTCATCAGGATTATTTGAGTTGAATTTGGTATCTTTAGAAAGGTTTGCAAAAGTTTTAGCTCCTGCTATTGAGCCTACTGCTATAGATCCATACTGAGCACCAACTACTGATAATCCAAAGATAGTTTGTAATAAATTAAGTATTTGTTGAGGAACACCAAAAGGCAATCCACTACTAACTAAAAGCTGGATAACAAAAGATATAGGATATAAAGCTAAATTAAAGGTACTAAAAGCTAAAGCTCCGCCTAATACTAACCCTAACAAACTTAGCCCAATTTTCTTTAAACTTAAACTTTTAGTATCTTCTAAAGAAGTTATCTTTTCTTTTAGCTGATTTGCAAATTCCTGAACTTTAGATTTTATTTCCTCTAAATTAAGCTTATCTTTTAAATCAAACTTATCCTTTAGCTTTTGAAATATATTATCATCTACGTTTATTATAGAACCTTTTGAATCGCTATCATTTTTAGAATTCAAAAGCTTACTATCATTAAGAGAACTTATCAAAGGTAATTGATTATTTAAACTTAGATCCATAAATTTTTCCTCCCTTAGATTATTTTCAGTTTTATTTTTATTTAAGAAATTATATAAAAAAAAATTATTTTAAATGTAAAAAAAATGTTAAAAAACAATATTAAAGCAGGCTTACTAAACTAATGAAATTAGTAAGAAGATATTTACATCTTTTATAGTGTTATAATTTTATACTTTTGAAAACTCGGTTAATTTCAAAAGGAAAATTTTAACTGATGTTAAAGATATAACTAGTAATATACTTGAATAGATTTTATTTAATAAATTATAAAAAATTTTAAGGAGGTGTTTAGCAACACTAACGGTTTGACAAAAAAAATTATATCCTTTGCTATACTTTCCTTTTATTTTCAACAACTTAAAATGCGGTCTTAATATGCCAATGAGGAATTTAAAGAAATCTAATGTTTTAACTTTTTCTTTGATTTTTTCTTTGTCTTAATATGCCAATGAGGAATTTAAAGATTATTTCTGTTAAGTTAAAATTCAAGTTTTCTAAAGTCTTAATATGCCAATGAGGAATTTAAAGTCATTAAATTTTATTCTAAACCTTGTTAAATTTTTGTCTTAATATGCCAATGAGGAATTTAAAGTTTCCATATTTGAATTACTTCGCTAAAAGCTAAATTAAGTCTTAATATGCCAATGAGGAATTTAAAGTTTTTATTAACTTAATAAAAAAATATGTTCCAGCAGTGTTTTAATATGCCAATGAAGAATTTAAAGTTCTTTGAAGTTAATCATTTTGTCTTAATTTATTGTAGTTTTAATATGCCAATGAGTAATTTAAAGATCTTTGTAAATATAAGTTCTGGTTCCATTCTATTTATTTTAATATGCCAATGAGGGATTTAAACATATTGAAAGGGTAGGACCTTATTTTCAAAGAATTTATTAATTAGAATTTCAAAAATTAAGAATTTAAAAATACACTTGTAAAAAACAAGAGGTGATAAAATATGAAATTTGAGATGACAAAATATGAAGGCGGGTGGATTGAAGTAATAGTAGGCTGTATGTTTAGTGGTAAAAGTGAAGAATTAATTAGAAGAATAAAAAGAGCAATAATAGCTAATCAAAAAGCTATCGTATTTAAACCTCAAATAGATAATAGATATGAAACTGATAAGGTAGTTAGCCACAATGGAATAAGTATAAAAGCAGTAGTAGTCAATAATGCCAATGAAATTAAAGGAATAGCAGAAAATTACGATGTTATAGGGATAGATGAAGCTCAATTTTTTGATAACTCGCTAATAAATATAGTAGAAGACTTAGCTGACAATGGTAAAAGAGTAATAATAGCAGGCTTAGACCAAGATTTTAGAGGAGAACCATTTGGAATAATCCCTCATTTAATGGCTATAGCTGATAGTGTAGATAAACTACACGCTATATGTGTAGTATGTGGAGCTGTAGCTACTAAAAGTCAGAGATTGATAAATGATAAACCAGCTTCTTATAATGATCCTACAATATTAGTAGGTTCAAAAGAAGTTTATCAGCCTCGATGTAGAAAATGCTATAATAAACCCATCAAAGTCCTTAATTAACTAATATATTATAAAAGGAAATCTACATTAAAAAACCAATTCTATAAATAGAAATCTTAAAACCTTAAAAATTTAATTTTAATTAGTTTTATAATTTTAACAAAAAAGGCAATAGCATCGATCTTGTAGAAGGTAGAGATGAATTGATAAACAAGGTACTTATTTTAGACTATAGTTATTACTAAGGAACCTAAGTATTAAATAGCTTTGAAGTTAAGCCTTTAAATTATGACTATAAAACACTATTTTAAATTAAACGATAATATAATAGAAATTGAATTTGAAGCAATTGATAATGAAATAGAAATAAAAAAAATTGAGCAAATCCAAAAACAAGACCTTAATGCTACTAATTTAGAAATAATAGATTATAAAGATAATACAAACTACATAGAAGTTATATTTAAAATGGAAAATGAAGTAAAAAAAGCTTTTATTTTAGATAATAATATATATCTCTTAGAAGATAATTTAATAAAATACGAAATAAAAGATTTATCAGATAAAAAATTAACTTTTAAGAACTACACTTTAGAACAAAATATAACCCAGATTGAAAATATTACTACTGCTAATATAAAAAACAATGTAAAAAAGGAAAATAATAAATATTATTTAGTACCACCATTATCAGGAAAAATAGAAAAAATAAACGTAAAAGAAGGAGATATAATAGAGCCAAATACAAATGCTATAATAATATCTGCAATGAAAATGGAAAATAATATAGAGGTTTTTGAAAAATACAAAGTATTAAAAATCTTAGTTAAAGAAGGAGATTTTGTACAAATAAACCAAAACTTAATAGAATTGGAATTAATAAATTAGAATAAATTAGAATAAATTAGAATAATAAAGAAGGCAGGTTATAAAAATGAAGATAGGAGTTTTAATTAAAGGAGTAATAGATCCTGATGATCCTTTATTCATTATAGAAAATAATCAAAGAAAAGGAGATAAAGTAGTTATAAGTACATATGATGAAAATGCTTTAGAAGTAGCCTTAAAACTAAAAGATAAAGATAATTCAATAGAAGTTAATGTTATAACAATAACAGATAAAGATTTTTCACAAGGTATAAAAAAAGCCTTAGCAATGGGAGCAGATAAAGCCATTGTTATAAATAATTCAGAAAATTTATTCTTAGATACATTTTCTATAGCTAATATCTTATCTAAAATAATAAAAGAAGAAGGATTTGATATTGTTTTAACAGGCTTTGAAAGTGCAGATTGGTCAAGTAGAACTATTGCTCCTTACTTAGCCGCTAAACTTAATTATAATTATTTAACCTTTTGTCATTACTTAGAACTAATTGAGAATAATAATAAAGTATTAGCTTACAAAATTTTTAATGACGATGAATATATAATACAAACTAAATTACCTTCCTTATTTAGTATAACTACTCATCCAAATAATGTCCCTAGATATCCAAAAGTAAAAGATATTATGTTAGCTTCTAAAAAAACTATTAAAAATTTAAACATATCCGAATTTAAAGATTTAATCAAAAACTATATTGATTTACATAAAACAGAATTAGTTAATAATGAAATAGAGTGTATGATAATAGAAGGAGATACCCCTGAAGTTAAAGCTCAAAAATTAGTTTCAAAACTTAAAGAACTTAAAATCATTTAATTAAAAACTTACCAAAATTGAAATTATTAAGAAGGAGGTTACAATAGTGATCATAATGAATAAATTTTCTAAAAATAGATTAGTTGCTATATTATTTTTATTAGCTTTTAGTTTAATCAGTTTAATTTTATTTTTAATTCTTTTAATTTCAAAGATAAAAAGTCAAGAGATAACAAAAGATAATAAAAATAGTAAAAGTTTAATTTTAGTAATAGGAGATGGGATGGGATTACCTATTATATCTGCTTGGGATTACTATAAAAAAGATAGTATGGATAATAATTATTCAGTATTAGAAAACTTTGATGGTAGTTTTTTAGTAAGGACAAGGAGTAAGGATAAAGTAATAACAGACAGTGCAGCAGCTGCTACCGCATATGCTACCGGATATAATGTAGATAATTATCAAGTAGGTTTGCTAAAAGATAATAAACGAGTAAAAACAATAATGGATTTAGCAAAAGAAAAAAATAAATCTACGGGGATAGTTGTTTTATGTACATTAACTCATGCTACTCCCGCAGCTTTTTATGCTTATTCTGAAAAAAGATCAAATGAAGAACAAATTGCAAAATATCTAATTTATTCTAATATAGATGTGGCAATAGGTGGAGGTAAAAAATATTTTAAGAATCTAATCCCTACCTTTAAACAAAAAGGATACACTATATTAGAAAATATCAACGAATTAAAAGAAATAAAGCAAAATAAAGAAAAATTAAATAAAACAGAAAAATTATTAGCATTTATAGATGAAAAACATCCCCCAAAACAGGAACTTAGAAATTACAAACTCTCAGAGTTATCAGAAGTAGCTATAAATATATTATCTAAAAATAAAAATGGATTTTTCTTAATGATAGAAGCAAGTCAAATAGATTGGTATGGACATGATAATTTATTTAAAGATCAATTAAATGAAATGAAAGATTATGAAGATACTTTAAATTACTTGTTAAACTATTATAAAACAAATAAAGATAATTTAATGATATTAACTTTAGCTGATCATGAATGCGGAGGATTAACTTTAATAGATTACGAAGCTAAAAAACTTGATGATAACTTTAAAATTCATTATAGTACTAATTATCACACTGCAGAGCATATTCCAGCTTTCTATAAAGGAATCATAAATTTTAAAATTAATCCCGTAATTAACAATATTGAAGTATTTTCAATTATGAAAAAGTACCTAATTGATCAATAAAAAGTAGATCTAAGGAAAGTTTTATTGTGATAATTACTATTGTTATATATTTAAAATAAAATAAAAAGGTAATCTTTTTTATATATTGAATTTTAAAACTGTAAAAAATAAAATTTTTTTTGTATCCCAAAACATAACATGGATATTTATTTAGATAATTGTAACATAGGGGAATTAGAGAAGAAGTATGTAATAGAAGCATTAGATAGTGGGTATATTTCTACTAGAGGCCCGTTAGTAAAGAAAGTAGAAGAAGTTTTAGGTGAGTATTTAGGAGGTTATGTAGCAGCTACTTACTCAGGTACAGCAGCACTACATCTATCCTTAAAATACGCTATAAAAAAATATAACTTAGATCCTTTAAAAGAAAAAATAGGGGTAATAATACCTGCTATAACATTTGCTGCTACCTCTCATGCCGCCTTATATAATAACCTTATCCCTGTATTTTGTGATATAGATCCATTTACTTTAAATTTAGATCCTAACTCAGCTAATGAAGCCATAAAACTAGCTAAAAGTAAAAGTATAAATGTTAAATTTATCATTCCTGTTCATTTATACGGTAATCCCTGTAATATGGATGAAATAATAAAATTGTCAAAAGACTATGATTTAATAATAATAGAAGATGCTGCAGAATCTTTAGCTTCTAAATATAAAGATATATTAACTGGTACTTTTGGGGAATTTGGAGCATTTAGCTTTAATGCTAATAAAGTAATAACTGCTTCGTCAGGAGGTATCATTTTTTCAAAAAATAAAGAAGACATAGAATATCTGAGATTCCTAACCTTACAAGCAAGAGTAGAAGCTAAAGGGTATTATCATGAAGATTTAGGTTATAATTATAGAATGACCAACATAGAAGCTGCAATATTATTAGCTCAATTTGAAAAATTAAACTATTTTCTTAACTTAAAGAAAAACTTCTTTAAAATATATTTTGATTATTTTAAAAATTATTTTGAATTATTAAGGTTTCAACAAACTACTCAAAATTCAACTACTAATTACTGGTTAATAACTGTCGTTTTTAATAAAAAGCTAAATATTACTGAATTTCAAAAAAAACTAAGCGAATATAATATACCAACAAGAAGAATATTTTATCCGCTTCCTTTAATGGAATTTTATAAGAAATATCAATTAACCGAAAACTTAGAAGATTTTTATAAAAACTCAATTTATATTTATAATTATGGACTAAATTTACCATCCTCTACTAAAAATGATTATAGTGCTATAGAATATACAGCTAAAAAAGTTATTGAATTAATATCCTTAATATAGTTTATGTTAGTATATATTTTGATTTAATAGATTTTCTAATTCTTCCTTAGTTCTTATTAGTACTCTAGAGTTATTAAGTATAATAGTAACTCCATCTTTACCATTAGTTTTTGTATAATATAAATTTTCATCAGCAATTTTGATTAAATTATGTTTATTTTCAGAATCATAAGGAAAAACAGCTATTCCAACACTTACAGTTATACTTAATACAAAGGATTTATCAATCTCAATTTTAATATTTTGTTTTATATTTTCAATTAGATTAATAACAAATTTAAGAGCATCTATTTTATCAGTATCACTAAGTATAATAACAAATTCTTCTCCCCCATATCTTGCTACTATATCGCTTTTTCTCTTTTTAGAATTTAAAAACATTCCCAAGCTCCTTAAAACCTCATCACCTATATCATGACCATAGGTATCATTAATTTTTTTAAAATTATCTATATCTAGCATAATTACACTAAAAGAAGCATCTAAACCTAAGGATTTGTACATATTATTTTTAATAAACATAGCATTATAAAATTTTTCAAATGCTCTTCTATTATAAACCGTAGTTAAAGCATCATTAGATGCTAAAGCTTCCAACATAATTAACTGCTGCTCTATAACTTTACCCATCTCTATAAAAGCTTTTTGTAAATTGTTAAACTCCCTAAATAAAAACTTTTTCTCTTCCAACTTAAATCTCTGCTTCTTTATTTCAATTATAATCTTATTTAAATAGTTAATAGGTAAATAAATCTGAGATATTAAAAATGATAAAAAGAAAACATAAATTAATATAATACTACTAAAGGTAATAAAAGAAAGATAGTAGATAAAATTAATTCGTTTATCAAGATTTTCTAATGAAAATACAGTAATTAAATAGCCTATAGTCCTTTCTTCTTGTATATCACTTATAATTTTCTCTTGTATAGGTAAATAAACCAATAAATACCTTTTATTAGATACTTTTATTAATTTCTTTACTAAATTTTCATTGGGTAAACTATTTAAATCCAAAGGTATATTAATATTAGTAATATTGTAATATAAAATCATTTTTTTTTGATCATCAAAAAAGTAAATGGAAACCAAATTTTCATCAAGCTTATTAGTCCCTAATTCCTGTTTTATAACTATTTCTAACGCACCATATTGTTTATATTGTATATAATTCCTAAATCTTGAAGATATATACTTTGAAATACTTTGAAAAAAATTAAAAGTATAATTTTCCAAATCATTTATTAAATTAGTTGTTATAAAATAAAACAAGAAAATTAAACTTAAGATAATAATAAAATTAATAAAAATTAAGAAATTTTTTAAATTAAAGCTAAGTTGTAGTTTCATGAATATTTTTTAGCTATTTACAAATTTATTTTACCTAAACAAAAATGAATTATCATAAATATTATCTTTATCTCCAAATTAAACTTTTAGATAATTATAACATTGAGGTAAGCTTGTCATTTTTAGAGTAGTTTTCATTAATTTCCATTTTCTCTTTTAAAAGATGCTCTTCTTTTACTCTATTATATTATCTTTATACATTTATAGTGTCTGAAAAAAGGACCTAATAACTTTATTTATTATACCATAGGTAGAGCATTTTTAACTAATTACTTTAAAAGATATATTTTTAATAGAATAGTTTATTTATTTTTTAAGAGAGAGGAATTCTTGTTGTACTTTATAAATAGATTTTTTAAGTGCATTTATGATAAAGTCTATTTGATCTTTATTAATAATAAGTGGAGGGGCGATATAAGTTTTATCAACAGAAGCCCTTGCTAAATAAACTCCATTTTTTAATAATTCTTTTTCTATTTTAGCTGCTACCCAGAATTTAGAACTTATTGGCTTTTTTGTATTTTTATCTGAAACGTATTCTATGCTATAGTGTAACCCAATTCCTCTTACATCTCCTACTATATCAAATTCCCTTAGTTCTTCTAATCTCTCCTTTAAATAAAGTCCCATATTATAAGCATTTTCATAGAGTTTTTCATTAATGATTATATTTATATTAGCAATAGCAGCAGCAGCAGAAGCAGGATGCCCTCCAAATGTATAACCATGCATAAACATCCAATCCCTAAAAATTTCTGCTATCTCTTTAGAAACTACAGTAGCACCTAATGGAGCATATCCACTTGTTATACCTTTACCAAATACAAACATATCCGGCTTAATTCCAGTATGTTCATAAGCAAATAGTTTTCCAGTTCTACCAAATCCATTATTAACTTCATCAAATATCAATAATATATCATTCTCTTTACAAACTTTATAAATTCTGTTATAATATTCTTTAATATCAGGTGCATAGACACTACCTAAAGCTGACATAACAGGTTCCACAATAACAGCAGCAATAGTTTTAGCACCCTCATATTCTATTAACCTTTCCAAATCATCTGCACACCTTAAATTACATTCAGGATACCTGCTATTAAAAGGACACCTATAACAATAAGGTACCTCAAAATGTAAGAACCCAGGGATTAGTGGCTCAAAAAATATCCTATTTTGCCTTATCCCTGATAAACTTAATGCCCCATAAGTTACACCATGATAAGAATGCCATCTTCCAATTATCTTATATTTATTCGAATTCCCTTTAAGATAATGATATTGTTTAGCCAATTTTATAGCAGTTTCTATAGCCTCACTACCACTATTAGAAAAGAAAACCGCTTCCATCCCTAAAATATTGGTTAATAATTCACTTAGTTCTAATGCTTTCTCATGATAATATCCTCCAAACAATGAAACATATGAAATCTTATTTAGTTGTTCATACATAGCTTCAATTATTTCTTTTCTATTATGCCCAACATTAACAACCCATAATATAGACATCCCATCTATATATTTATTATTATTAATATCCCAAAGATAAACCCCATCTCCCTTAGTTATAACTCTTGGCCCTTCATCTATAATCTCTTTCCATATAGCAAAATGAGGTATCATTTTATATTTAGCTATTTCCCAATACTTTACATATTCATCACTTTTATTATCCATATTTTTCATATTATCTAAGTTTTCAGCCATAAAAACCCCCCTTTTTATCAATATTTAATTTCAATTACTATTTTTTATTAATAACAAACCAATTTTAGATATAGTCTTTTCAATACCTTCTAAAATTATATTTTCAATTATAATATTTACTTTAGGTAATAAATTCTTTATTTCTATTAATTCTTCGGGAGAAAATTTATTTAAAACATAATCTTTATAATTTCTATCTTGGGGTCTATTAATGCCTATTCTTATTCTATAGAAATCTTTTCCGATATAGTTTATTATTGATTGGATTCCATTATGTCCTGCACTACCTCCATTAAATTTTATCTTAAATTCTCCTATCTTTATATCCATATCATCATGAATAACAATTATTTCATTTGTATTTATTTTATAGAAATCAACAACCTGCTTAACAGAGATACCTGATAAATTCATATAAGTAAGTGGCATAAGCATTAAAAATTTATTAGCTTCCTTAGCTAACTCTTCTTTTAAAATTACTTCATAGAAAATCCCCTGGAATCTCAAAGATTTAGTGTAAGTTATATTTTTATTATTATTAATAAAATATTCAATTATTTCAAATCCAATATTGTGTTTAGTATTTTTATACTGATAACCAGGGTTTCCCAAACCTACAAATAAATACATTTATTTTTATTTCTTTTATATTTTAAATTTGGTTTTAATTTTATAGAATTTTTGTAAAGCAAATTCCAAGTCTTGTTTAGAATGAATTGCACTAACAATTACCCTAATTCTGGCTTTAGATTTAGGTACAGTTGGATAAAATATTGGCATAGCGAATACATCTTCTTCAAATAATTCCTTAGCAAATTCCTGAGTTAATTTTTCATCGTAAAGCATTATAGGTATTATTGGGGTTTTACTATTTAGGGTATCAAAACCTAAGTTTTGGATTTCTTTTCTAAAGAAATTCGTATTTTCCCATAATTTTTGAACTATATCAGTATTTAGCATTAGATCTATAGCAGCTAAAGCGGCAGCTACATCAGGAACTGTAAGTGCTGAAGAAAATAAAAACGGTCTTGCTTTTTGCTTTAAGTATTCTACAACTAATTTATTAGAGCTTACAAACCCTCCTACTACTCCAAAAGCTTTAGATAAAGTACCTACCTCAATATCCACTTTATTATGTAAATTAAAATGATCTACTATCCCTCTACCGTTCCTCCCTAAAACCCCTTCTCCATGAGCATCATCTACCATAACCATTGCGTTATATTTATCAGCTAATTCAACTATTTCACTTAAGGGAGCAATATCTCCATCCATAGAGAAAACTCCATCAGTAACTATTAGGATTCTCCTACTGCCTTGAGCTTCTTTTAATTTTTGTTCTAAATCATTCATATCTAAATGTTTATAAACAAATCTTTTAGCTTTAGATAACCTTATAGAGTCTATAATAGAAGCGTGATTAAGTTCATCAGATATAACAGCATCTTCATTACTATCTAATAAAGTAGGAACCACACTTAAATTAGCATTAAATCCCGATTGTAATAAAATTGTGCTTTCGGTGTGTTTAAAATTAGATAATTTTTGTTCTAACTCTTGGTGAATTGTCATAGTACCAGCAATAGATCTAACAGCTCCAGGTCCTATTCCATATTTATCTATATATTCTTTCACTTTGCTTTTTATATATTCATTATTAGCAAATCCTAAGTAATTATTTGAGCATAAGTTTAGTTTGGGTTTATTATCTATAACAACCCATGCTCCCTGAGGACTTTCTATCACTCTAATCTTATTATATCTTCCTTCCAATTTTAATTTATTAAGTTCTTCCTCTATAAAGCTAAATTTACTTGCTATCATAACTGATTAAATACATTAAAGCCAAGGTATTTATATACCGCCTCGTTTAGGTACCTTGACCTTGGCAGGCGGTATTTAGGCACCTAATTCCCCTATTTTATTTTTTAACCTTACCTATTAAAACCCTTTAAAAATACTTTTAAAATATTAGAAAATATTTAACCTATATCTTTAATTCCAAAGTTTTAAGAAAACCTTTTTTACTACAAGTATTCCTCATATTTTTCTTCCAATAAAGATATTTGTAATACTCTTAAACAACTACACTAAAATTTTTATATAATAATAAAAAGGGGGGCTTTTCTTTAGCCCCCTTGATAATTTTAAACTTCAAAAAATATTAATTAAATAATTTATAAAAATAATTTACAAAAAACTAATGTCCACATTTACATTCCTTACCTTCTTTACATCCACAGTTACAATTGCCACCACAATTACAACTCTTTTCTTTTTTCTTTGATTTATTATCATCCATTTTTTTATCTTCTTTCATTTCTTTTTTTGTATTATTTTCTTCCATTTTTTTATTCTTTTCATTCATAGAGCAGTTATCTTTAGCTTTAGTTAATTTACAATGCTCACACCAACCAATCAGCTTCTTTAAATGCCCTTGATCCAATTTATTTGTTGTATTAACTACTACACCATTAACAACATAATAAACAGTAGGATACTCCTTAACCCCTAAAGAAGAAACCAAGTTAGAAGTAGGCCATAATGCCATATCTAATTTATTTTGTTTAACTAAATTAACTAACTGAGTTTTTTCACTCTCTTTTCCATTAACAAATACTACAAATTGAATATTATTATATCCTTCTTTAGTAAGCCAACTCTTGAAATTCCTTACTTGAACATAATCTCTAACAGTTTCTTTATCTAAAAAGAAAACTAAAGCTTCATTAGATAAATTCAAATTATAATTCTTATTATCAACTAAATTAAAAAATGCTTGATTAAACCAATTACTAACATTTAAATCAGCAGCAACTGCTATATCAAAACCATCAGCTTTACAACACGTAGTTTTTTTAGAACTACAACATTGAGATTTTTCAGTTTTATTTTCACTTTTACCTGTAGTTTGATCCTGTGTTAATGCTACATTTATAAAAGAAAATATAAGCAAAATAGCAACAATAATAACACTTAGTTTTTTATAAATTATACCTTTTTTCATAATGTTTATCCCCTCCTTTTGATTTTAATATTTTAGTTTATTACAGCATACTTTAATAACCTTTTTTTTACCCACTAACCACCTCTTTTTTTATTTTATTTATATCCTCTCTTGCAATATTTTCTATCTATTTATTCTTTTCCTTCTAACCATCTCCTTTTTTATTTTATTTATATCCTCTCTTGCAATATTCTCTATCTATTTATTCTTTTCCTTTCTAAATTTGTATATCTTTAAGGTATTTAATAAAATCAGCGTTTTGGATAATATTTTTAATTAATTTTATAGTATTTTGGATATCAGTTAAATGAACAATTTGGTAATTAGTGTGAATATATTTAGCAGGAACAGAGATAACAATAGTATTCCCTAAATCTTGGAGATAAGCTGCGTCAGTACCCCCAATATTCGGTTTCTTTATTTGTAAAGGTATATCTAAGGTATTAGCCATAAATTTTACAAAATCAATTAACTTAGGATTAGCTATATAGCTCTTATCCATTATTGTTAAAACAGGACCTTTAGATACATAAGAAACTTGAGAATCAGTATAAGGTGATTCCCCAGAAGTAGTTTCTAAAATTATAATTAAATCAGCATTAAACTTTTCATTATTAAGAATAAATCTAGCTCCTCTTAATCCTAACTCTTCTTGAACCGTAAATATATGTAAAACATCTACATAAGGATCTATATTTTTCAATAAATGTAAATTGATATAAGTACCAACTCTATTATCAAAAGCTTTACCCATAACACTGTAAGGAGAAATAACTTCAAAATAACTTTCTAAAGTTAAAGGATCCCCAACATCCACTAAATCATAATTACAATCTACATCAACATATAAATCATTAAACTCTTTTAGATTAAAATCTTTTTTTATATGAGGAGGTAAAGAAGCAAAAACCCCTTTAACATATCCGCTTTTAGTCTTTATAACTACTTTAGAGGATAATAAATTCCTAATATCCCATCCCCCAATAGGCTCTACTTTTACATAAGGATACTTATATTTCTCACTAACTATAAATCCTACTTCATCTATATGACTTACTAAAGCTACTTTAAATTCTTCATTTGGTATATCTTTAAAAACACTTATATTCCCCTTAAGATCAACAGTATAAGTGTAATTATAACTTTCAATAAAGTTAGTTATAATAGATCTAACATCATCTTCAAAATTAGAAACCCCAAAAGCATTAGATAACATACTTAATAAATTTAAATCAATAGAATCTTTATCTCTAAAGTATTCGTCTATATCTTGATCACTTATATTAAAATATTCTCTAAGATCTATATACTCTACAGTAGCATTTGATATATTTTCTTTTACTTCTTTTGATATTTCTGATAATCTTTTAGATAAATTATTTTCCTTGCCTTTATTTTCATTACCTTTATTTTCATTACCTTCATCTTTAGCTTCTACATTTTTATTTTCAATATTTTGATTTTGAAGAAGAATTTCTTTTTCATCTTGTTGGAACCCCTTTTGTTTTACATTATACATAATTTCTCCTCCTTAACATCTCCTATAATTTAAATAGCTAATTATAATTTAAAAACATCTACATCTTTAAAATAATAACTCCCTAAATCTTGATATACTTTATACTCATTAATCTTAAAACTCTTAATAGTATTATATTTAGTATTTAAAAACTTAAAATAAAAATTGTTATTGTAATAAAAAGCCTCATACAAAATTATTTCAGGTTTATTTAAATTATTAAAAGCTTTAAGATAATTTAAAAAATCAGCGTACTCTTTACAATTATTTTGCTCATTATTAGATTTTACTTTTAAAACCATTATCTGATTAATTAAAACCTTTATATTATCTTCAAGGGGATAAATTAAAGAAGCTAACAATGGATCAATATATTTATAAAAATTTGGGGTAGCATAATCATAAAGGTACATAACTTGTAATTTATTATCATAATATTTTTTTAAGTAAGCGATAGTTCCAAAAGCTGTTGGATTATTCTTTAATTTATTTTTTGTTAGCTTTTCTTTTGAAATAGGAGGATAATAATAAATAGGTAATTCTTTACCCCTTAGATTATATAATTCATTTAAAATATTAAAAGAATACTGATCTAAAGGAAACAAATAAATTTTGTTATTAGTATAATCAACTATCTCTTGGAAATTATCAAATAAAAAATACTCTATATTACTCTTTAAGTTATAATCGTAATATTTAAAAGATAAAACATATTTAGGAAAATTAAATTTATCAAAATTATCATTAGCTAAAGAAAATTTAATAAAATATATAACAAAAACTAATAAATAAAAAGTATGAACTAAAAAATTCTTACTTACATTTATTTTAAGTTTACAATTCATTTAATTAGAGTTAATTGATATTCGTTTAATTTTATAGAGGTTGTTGAGTTAAAGGAGTTATATTCCTATTTTCAGGAGTAATAATATCATCAATTATTCCGTATTCTTTGGCTTCTAAAGCTGACATATAATAATCTCTATCAGTATCTAATTCAATTTTTTCTATAGGTTGTCCTGTATGATTAGCTAAAATTTCATTAATAATTTTTTTAAGTCTCATGATTTCTTTAGCATGAATTTCGATATCCTTAGCTTGTCCCCCTATACCTTTAATCCATGGTTGATGTATCATAATTCTGGAATAAGGTAAAGCAAATCTTTTGCCTTTAGCACCACCCGCTAACAAAACAGCAGCAGCACTTGCTGCCATACCTACACATATTGTAGATACATCAGGCTTTATTACTCTCATTGTATCATATATAGCCAAAGCAGCAGTTATACTACCTCCAGGACTATTTATATATAAATCTATATCTTTATCAGGATCCTCCTTCTCTAAAAATAATAGTTGTGCTATTATCAAATTAGCTATATGATCTTCAATAGCATCACCTAAAAAAACTATCCGCTCTTTTAATAATCTTGAATATATATCATAAGATCTTTCTCCTCTTGGAGTCTGCTCAACTACTATTGGTACTAATGTATTACGATATATACTTAATTCCTTCATACTTACCTCCTTAATATCATAATTCTTATTTATCCCTTTTTATTTTATTCTATATCTTATATAATAAACCTTCTTATTTTTATTTTTCTAAAATTAAATAAATAACTATAAAAATTAACATTTTTTTTACATTTAAACACTATCTTTTTAAATTTACCCTTTAATAATTAAATAGAAAAAAAATTAAATATAAATTAAACTAAAAAATAATGGGAGGGATAGAAATGTCAAAGCTAAATACAGATAATAAAATAAATATAAATTTAACAAACGGTAAAGTGAATAATACCATATCAGTAAGCAATAATGAATCAAATAGCAATAACTTAAAAATAGATTTAAATACTAATAGTAATTCCTCATTAACTAATAAAGTTAGTGATATATTAGCTTACACTCAAGATGGAGTAAGTAGCTTAACAGAAACAGCACAAACTTTTGTAGAAAATAATCCTGCTTTTATATTCCAAAAAACAGCAGAGCAATTAAAAAGTTCCATAGTTAGCGGGATATATAGCACTTTTAGTGAAGTAGTAGATAAGGTTTTATTAGGTGCTTTTAGAGGTGTTACTTTAGCATTTGATGCTTGGCAATTTATTAAAAAACTAAAAGAAAAACAAAATCTAAAACAAGAATTAGAAAAACTAAATACTTTAATAAATCAAACTAATCTTGATAAATCAAACAAAACAGAATTAGAACAAAAAATAAATAAACTACTCAATGATATTGATGAAAATAAACTTGATTTAGGTGTAAATGCTGGTAGATTGATAACAGATTTATTAGGAGTAGTAGGATCAATAGCTGCATTAGGATTTTTAGGAGGAGCATTAGCTGCTGCTGCACCATATCTAATTGGAACCGCTTTAGTAGGAGATATCGCAGGAATATCCTATTATGCCTATAAAGCTATTAAAAACGGGGTTAATTCTTTCCAACAAAAATTAGCCCAACGAAGAGAACTTGAACTAAAACAAAAAGAAGCTCAAATCAAAAATACTTAATAAAAATTTATATAAAAATAAAATAAAGGGGGCTTTTAGCCCCCTTCTAAATTTATATTCGTTTTTCAATTTTTAATTTCATTAAATAACTATATTTTAAATTTTAAACCTACACCAAATCTCGTATAATCTATATTACTATTATTATCCAATGAATTAAATCTATTAGAAAGTACATTTAAGTAAGCTTGAAGCTTAGGATTTATAGTATACCTAAAAGCTCCTCCTATCTCAAATAAACTATAATCAGGTATATTTGAACTATCTAAAGTAGGATAGTAATTTAAATTTAAATCAATACCATACTTATCTTTATTAAACTCATAACTTAACCCTACACCTAATCCACTCCAAGTATCACTATCACTTAAATTTCCCCATTCACTACTTAGTTTAAATGATTTTAAATTAGTATTAAAATATAATTTGGAATTAACTTGTTCTAACAATATGTAAGATAATCTTACATTTAAATCATTAATCTTTACTTTAAAATCGAAATTACCTACCTGCTCAGAATCTTGACCAAATAGATAACTTAAACTAATTTTATATTTATCTACTTTATATTCTAAATTCAAGCAAGGAGCAAAAAAATTAAAAGTTGATGTATTAAATTTTAAATTAACAGCATTAAAATCTATTGAAGGTTCAAATACTCCTTTATTATTAACCTCTTCCGCTTTAGAGTTAGTTAACAATCCAAAAATTAAAAGTAAAAATATTATAATTATATTTAGATATCTATAGAAAAACTTCAGCATACTCTACCAACTCCTTTTATCAATTTTTTATCGCTAATTTTTACCTATGACTTCTGTTTCCTCTTATACTATTAACAAAATTCATAAACTCTTGGATTGTATTAGTTCTATAGAAATATCTAAAATTAGTAGATCTTGGTTGCTTATTCTTTACATTTTGATTTCGATTAGTTCTTAAATTAGGATTAAAAACATTTAGAACTAAATCATTAATAGCAACATTACCAGTATATATATCATAATTATTTCTGGATGAATTATACTTAAAGTAAACATAATAAGCTTGTGTAGAAATAGAAGGAATAGAAGGGAAGAAAGCAGAATAAACAGAGAAATAGGGATTAGCTCCACCTGCAAGCAATCCAATAAATGATCCACTACCATTAACTGCCCCATCATCACCATTACTATCATCATTATTTACATCTTCCATTTTAGCATAAGTAAATTGTATATCATTAGTACCTTCAAATAATATAGTCTGAAAAACTAATTTATTATCCTCGTTTGTAATATCACTAGCAAAGTATTGAACAATAAATTTCCTATTAGGAGCACTACCTACTACTTCATACCAAGCCCCAGAACCTGAATAAGAATCCATTACCAAATCACTCCAAAATGGAGCAATCAATGAATTATATGGACCATAACTATCACCAACTAAGACATCATCTATATCATATGCAGGATCATAACTATCAAAATCATCACTATCTATATCACTATCAAAAGAAAACCAACCGTTAGTACAAAAAACAATATCACTACCAGCATTGAAAGTATTACCAAATAAAGAAAAATTGAAAGGTAAAACACCACTAGCTAAATACAATCCATCATCAGTACCATCAAAATCATTATTAGGATCTATAAAAGTAGCATCAGGATTATTAGACAAATCATCAAAAGGAACAGGAGTAATATTAGCACTACCTCCACCACTGCCACTACCTCCACTATTACCTATTAAAATATTATTTAATCCTCCTACACTACTACCTCCTCCACAACTAACAACAACAAATAAAGCAACTACTGATAATACTACCCCTAAAAATAATAACCTTATTTTCATTATTACACTTAGTTTATTGTTCATAATAAACTACCTCCTTTTTTATTAGTTTTTTATTTTATCAATTTTTTATTTTGTTTTAATATCCTCATTTTTTTAAGCTCATACAACATCACCTCCTTTATTTAAAAATTATATTTACTAATATTATTAATTCAAAAAAAAAAAAAAAAATCCTGCTAAAAAATTCAATTAAAATTTTTTAATTTTATTTTAATATTTTTAAAATTAGGCAAAAATGATTTATAATTTTGCGAGCTTTTAACTTTATTTTTTTAATTGAATTTTCATAATTAGAGCATCTTCTTTGTTAAAATAGTAATTTTTTCTTATATTTATTTCTTTATAACCAATTTTTTTATACAAATTAATAGCTTTATGATTATTAATATTAACTTCTAAGTAATTTTGTTTAACTTCAAATAAAGTTAAATAAGTTAAATGTAATCCAAGTAATAATTTTCCAAAACCTAAATTTTGATAATCCTTAGAAATAGCAATTTTATATAATTCACTTTCAACATTAGAGATAAAAGATAAACAAAAACCTATAACTGAATTATTATACTTTAAAACTGAAAATATATAATTCTTAGATAAAATATAAAATAAAAAATCTTGCTTATCCCACCTATAAAAAAAATCAAAATTTTGATTATCTATTAAACATATTTCTTCTAAATCTTTTTTAGTTAAATTAAATGCACTTAAATTAGAAAAAATAACCATTAAAAATCCTTTTATCAATTAATCTCCTTCTTACATTAGTTTTAGATTCTTTGAAAATTAAGATATTTTTAAAATATTTCTTTATTTTACCTTCTTATATTCAAAATTCACTATTTGTTTTTTAGTTTTATCAAGTTCTATCCCTATTATGTAGATCTTATCATAATTTAAATATTTTTTATAATATTCTTTTTCTTTTATTTGTTTTAAAGCTTTCCCTTTTTCTTTCTCATCTTTTAGCACTTTGAATTCTATTATATACGCTATGCTCTTATTTAACAATATTGTTAAATCTATTCTCCCTTTTGAAGTGTTATCTTCTATTATTACATTAAAACCTGTAGAATATATTAATCCATAAATTGCTGCTTGATATACATACTCATTTCTAAGTATATTATAACTTATTGAATTAATAAAAATTTCTATTTGTTCCTTTATTTTTTCTATTTCCTCATTTATTATTGCTATCTTTAAATTATATATTCTATCTGTATGATAGCTCTTAGTTATATAGAATACTAAATCTCTGTTAAACGATTGTCTTACTTCTTTATTTGGATAATCCAAAAGATACATCTCTTCCGATTCTATTGTTTTTACTTCTTTTATTGTTAAATATCCAGTTTGAAACATTAGCGCTTCTATGCTTATATGCTCTATATCAAATTTATCTAATATATCACTGGTATAATATAATTTATTTAGATAAGGAAGCTCATAGTTTCTAGTTTTTAAAAGCTTAAATAAGAATTCACTCTTTCCTGTTTCATACCAATAATTCCTCAATACTTTATTTTTCAAATATAACAACATATCAAAAGGATTATAAAGTGTATCTTGTAAGAAATAATATCCATTATACCATTCTTTAATTTCTTCTAAATTTAGATTATCTAAATAGTCTTTAAAATATAATTCTAATTCTTTTTGAGTATAACCGCATATATTTCCATATTCTTTATTTAGTGAGATATCTTCTAACTGATTTAATCCACTAAATAGAGATACTTTTGAGAATTTACTTACCCCTGTTATTAAGACAAACCTTATATATTTATCTAAGCCTTTTAGAACAGAATAGAATGCTTTTAGCTGTTTTCTAATATTTTGAGCTTGTTTGATATATTCTATTAGATCTAGTATAGGCTTATCATATTCATCTACCAATACTACTACTTGCTTTCCATAGCTTTTATATATAGTTATTATCAACTTTTCAAATAAGCTTATCTCATCTTCTCCTTTTTCCAACATCTCTATTCCATTATTAATATAGTTCTTTTCCAGTTCTTGTATTACCCTTTTTTTATAGTCTTCTTTTTTTAGTATATCTTTTGAAAAATCTATTCTTATTACTGGATAAACCTCTTCCCAATTAAATTTATCTTGTATATATAAACCTTTAAATAATTCTTCTTCTCCTTTAAATAGATATTCGAGTGTAGAAATTAGTAAAGATTTCCCAAAACGTCTTGGCCTACTTAAAAAGTAATATTTCCCACTATTTATTAATTTATAAATATACTCTGTTTTATCCACATATATATAATTTCCTTGAATTAATTCCTTAAAATCACTTATCCCTACACTTAACTTCTTCATCTTTCTACACCTCTAAAAATAAATTTCCTAATTTAGTATTATATTTTTTGTTTTGACTTTCCTATTTTTAAAGATTTCAACATTTAGAATAATTAATAAAAAATAAAAAGGGGCAGTTTTAATACTACCCCCTACATCTTTTTCTTTCTTTTATTTAATCTACTTCCTACCTATACTTCCATATCACCATATCTTTATTACTACCATTCCAACTAAAACCGGTTACATATATCTTACCAGTATTATCTACATAGATTGAATTACCTATATCATAACCATTACCGCCCGCTGCATTATTATGTACTACATACCCTGTACCATTAAAAGAAGTATCTAATACTCCTATTGCTGGGCTATATTCACTTCCACCTCCAGATCCACTACCTCCACCAGAACTCCCATTTCCTATTAAATTGTTAAAACTATTATTACATCCGCTGCTTCCTCCTATACATCCTGTCATCATTGATATCATTATATATGCTACTATTATCCATAATATCCATTTTCTCATTTTTTCACCTCCTTATTAGATTGATTAATATATTATTTTAGAAAAAAAAAAAAAAAATCCTGCTAAAATTTCTTTAATTTTAATATCTGTAAACATGGTTTTAAAACTCTTTTAAGCTTAAATTCCTTAAATATTTTTTTCTTTATTTAATTTGTTGATATTCAAAATTAACAATTTGTTTTTTTGTTTTATCAAGTTCTATTCCTATTATGTAGATTTTATCATAATCTAAATATTTTTTGTAATATTCTTTTTCTTTTATTTGTTTTAAAGCTTTTCCCTTCTCTTTTTCATTTTCTATTACCTTAAATTCAAGAATATAAACAATAGAATTATTAACTATAACAGTTAAATCAATTCTACCTTTAGAAGTATTATCTTCTGTTATTACATTTAAACCAGTAGAATAAAGCAAAACAAAAACAGCTAATACATAACTTGCTTCATTTCCTAAATACATATAACTTATATTGCTTATTAATATTTCCAGTTTTTCTTTTAGTTTTTTTATCTCTTCTTTTTTTAATATTGTTATTATTTCATCTACTAGTTTATATCTTACCTCTTCTTTTATTGTAAATTCTAATATGTTTTCATTAAATGAGATTTTTACTTCTTTATTAGGGAAGCCCAGTTTATATTCTTGTCCATATTCCTTTTTATAAACTTCCTTAATAGTTAAATAACCAGTTTGAAACATTAATGCTTCTATCTTTATTTCTTCTATATCAAATTTTTCTAAGATGTTTTCTCTTAGTATAATATTATCTAATTTAGTTATATCATATTTTTGTTGCTTTATTAGTTTTATTAGAAAAGTTGGTGTACCTGTTTTGTACCAATAACTCCTAAATTCTCTATTCTTTAAATATAACAATATGTCAAAAGGATTATAAAGTGTATCTTGTAAGAAATAATATCCATTATACCATTCTTTAATTTCTTCTAAATTTAGTTTTTCTAAATAGTCTTTAAAATACAATTCTAATTCTTTTTGAGTATAACCACATATATTCCCATATTCTTTATTAAAGGAAATATCTTCTAATTGATTTAATCCACTAAATAATGACACTTTTGAAAATTTGCTTACCCCTGTTATTAGCATAAACCTTATGTATTTATCTAAGCCTTTTAGAGTTGTATAAAATCCTTTTAATGTTTCTCTTATTTTTTCTACCTCTTTTTTCTTTTCTATATTATCTAGTATCGGTTTATCATACTCGTCTATTAATATTATCATCTGTTTTTTACTTACTTCGTAAATCTTTTCTATTAATAACCTTAAATTCCTATTTATTGTATATTCTTCATTGTATTCATAACTATATACTTTCCCTGTTTCAATTATTATTGCTTTTAGCTCCTTTTCCAATTCCCTTCCGTTTCTTACCTGTGTATCTCCAAAATCTATCCTTATTACTGGATACTTCTCTTCCCAATTCCATTTATCGTAGATATATAAGTTTTTAAATATTTCTTTTTCTCCTCTAGATAAATATTCTACTGTTGAAATTAATAAAGATTTTCCAAAACGTCTAGGACGGCTTAAAAAGTAATATCCTCCACCTTCTGTTATTAATTTATATATGTACTGAGTTTTATCTACATATATAAAATTTTCTTCCCTTAGTTTTTTGAAATCACTTATTCCTATTGGTAATTTTCTCATCTTTTTTATCTTCTTTTTTTTTTATTTTTTTTAACATTTTATTTTTCTTGACACATTTTTTAACATTACTCTTATCTTTTTCATTTATTAAATAGATAGTTTTTTTAAATTTTTTATTTAAATACCTTTAAAAGAAAATAAAGTTATATCTGAATTTAATTTTAATTCAGATAATTCTAAACTTAACTTAGATTCATTTATTAATTTTTGTAGATCTAAAATAACATTAGGGTTTTGAGTAAAAATAATAAAACTAATTTTATTATAAAAGTCAGTTAATATTTTTAAAAAAGCACAATAAGAATAATAATCTAATCCTAAAAACGGTTCATCTATTAAAATCAATTCCTTAAAAG
Organism: Deltaproteobacteria bacterium; assembly: GCA_028276365.1. Taxonomy (GTDB): domain Bacteria; phylum DRYD01; class DRYD01; order DRYD01; family DRYD01; genus CAKZQG01. The sequence goes on from JAPYWL010000002.1 coordinate 35,556, forward strand.
TAATTAATTCCCTTATTATTAATATTTTTTGTTTATAACCAAATGATAATTCATTGATATTTTTACTTAAGTAATCTTTTTTTATACTAAAATAGCTAAAAAATAAATCAATATATTTATAAAATTCTTGGTTATTAAGCATTTGATTTCCCTTAGATAATTCAAAATAAAGTTTTAAATTTTGTAAAACAGTTAAATTATTATAGAAATTATGGAAATCTCTAATAAAGCCAATGCTATTTGTATTTATTTTAATAAAACCTTGATAAAAGTTATATATATAATTATAAAAGATTGCTTTAATTAGAGTAGTTTTTCCACTACCATTTTTACCAATAACAAAATTAATACTTTTACTAAAAATACTAAAAGAAACATCCTTAAAAATATAATCTTCTTCTTTTTTATACCTAAAGGAAAAATTATTAAAAATTAATAAACTTTTAAGCATCCAAGATTAAAGAACTTCTTTATTTTTAATTTTTAATTTTTTTAGCAAAAGTTAAAAATATGGAATGATTTAAATATTTTTCATAAGGTCGAGAACCTACTTCCCTAATTAACCATTCTCTTTCTATTAATTCATAAGTTCTAAAATAAACAAATCCTGATTTAGCAAATATTTCCCGTGATTGCTTAACTTGCTCTATATTAGGTACCAAAAATACCAAATCTCCTCCATCTTTCAAAACACTTACTATTAAATCCAAATAAATATAAGGTTCAGGTAAATCTATTATAATAGCATCAAAATAATTTTTACTCTTTATAGGTAATTTATTTAATTTATTTTCAATTAGTAAGGTTAATACATAATCAATATCTCCATATTTTTTTATATTGCTTACTGAGTTCTTAAGATTTTTAAAGTTTATATCAATAGATAATATTGCCTTATTAATAAAATGAGATAAAAATAAGGAAAAAGCCCCACTACCAGTACCTATTTCCAATACTTTAGAATTTTTATTTATAGAAGTATTAACTAAAATATGAGCTATATCTTTTGAATTAATTGTATTAGTAGTCCTATTTATTTTTAAAATTATATCCTTATAAGTAGGCTTTAAAATATAATAAAATTTACCTTTAGTTGTAAAAACCTTTTGACCATAATCTCTTAAATTATTAGTTAAATCATTATTTATTAATATTTTTCCTTTATGAGTAATTATAGAATCTAAATTAGTTATATCAGAAATTAATATTTTTGATTCTACAGAGTTATACAACAAATATCCTTTTGACATATAAAACTAAACCTCTAAAAAACTAAAAATAACTTTAAAATAATTCAAAATAAATTTAAACAGTTAATTCCATTAAATAATCCAAGTAATTTTCATATTTGTTATCATTAAATAAGATTTTAAATTCATCAAAAGATAATAATTTTCTCTTAAATTGGCAAACATATCTACATAATTGCAATAATTTCTCTAAAGTTTGTAAGTAATCCTTATTATTTAATTTTTTTAAATTTAGTAAGAAGTTATAATAAATAAATTCAAAGCCTATGTAATTTTTTTTATGTTTAAATATCTCAATAAGGATTTTTTTATTATCTCTTTTATTCCAAAGTTCAATTAATTTTTTAGCTTTTTGATAAATATTTTCACCTAATATGTAATTTAACAAACTTTGAACAATTTCATTGTTAATTAAAGACATCATTATTAAAATGGAAACTGCTTTACTTTTTTCATAAATCTCTAAATCATATTCTTTTTTTAATAATTCCTTATAAAAATTAAAAGTCAAATCCAAAATCTTAACAGATTCTACTAAATCATCATTAGGTTCTAAATTAAATAATCTACTAATTCCAAATAACCTAAAATCTAATAAAGCATTAAAAACAAATTCCAACTCAAATATCTTAAATAATTCTTGTTTCACTCTTACATGATTTAAGGAAAGAAGAGAGGAAATATTCTCTTGAATGTATTTTAAGGTATTATCTTCTATATTTAAGTTATATTTATTTTTAAATCTTATAGCTCTTAAAATTCTAATTGGATCTTCTGTTAAGCTCTCTAATCTATAAGTTCTTAAAATCTTATTTTCTATATCTTTTAGCGAATCTGTTAAATCTATTAATTTTTTTTCAAAAACATTAAAATATAAACTATTAATAGTAAAATCTCTTCTTATAGCATCTTGAAAAAGATCAGTAGTATATGTAGTGTCAATAACAACCTTAGGCTCACAATCTATTACTATCCTATATATATGCCTATTGGTATCTAACTCAATTAATTTATAATTATACCCTTTATAACAATCAGTACATATTTTTAAAATAGCTTCCTTATAAACTGAAATATCATTGTTTTTTAATAAAAAAACTATATCTAATTCATTATCTGTTTTATTTTCAAAAATAAGATTCCTTATAAATCCGCCCACCAAATATAACTCATAATCCAATTTATTACATTCTCTACAAAAAAGTTTATCTAATTTATAAAAACTTACAACTTCGGTTAACTTTTTTTCAATTTCCCAAATATTACTAATCATATATTTTTCCAATTTTTTAGTATATTCTTTTATTATATTATCTTTTTACTAAAAAAAATCCTTTCTAATTTTTATTTTATTCTTCTTTCCTAAAAATTACCGTTAAATAATTATGATTAAACAAAAGGTAATTGTAATATTTTAGTAAATAATATAAATATGGGAGTAGCAAACAGTATAAAATATAATATAAAAAATTTATTAGAGCCAGAAAGTATAGCTATAATTGGTGTTTCAAGTAACAAAGAACACATAAGCTATTCATTTTTAGAAAATTTAATAAACTCTAATTATGAAGGGGTAATATATCCTGTTAATCCCAAACTAAAAGCAATAAAAGGGCTAAAAGTATATAATGATATTACTCAAATTCCGTTAGTAGATTTAGCAGTAGTAATCTTAAAACCTAACATAGCGTTAGAAGTAATAGAAAAAGGGGCAATTAAAGGAATTAAAAACTTTATTGTACTTAGTAGTGGATTTGCTGAAATAGAAGAAGGCGAAATCTATCAAAATCAATTACAAGAATTAAGTAATAAATATAATTTAACTATTTTAGGTCCTAACTGTGTAGGAGTTATAAACACATATTATAATCTAAACGCTTCATTTGCTACTAAATATCTACCAAAACAAGGACATATTTCCATAATCTCACAAAGCGGAGGATTTACTATAGGTGTAGTTAAATTCTTAAATAGAAGGAACTTAGGAATAAGTAAATTAATTAGCGTAGGGAATAAAGCAGTTTTACAAGAAAGCCATTTCTTAGAATATCTATATAATGACGAAAAAACAAAAGCTATTATCCTATATTTTGAAGATATAAAAAACATTGACGAATTTGAACAAATATCCTTAAAATTATTAGAAATAAATAAGCCAATTGTAGTTTTTAAAGGTGGTATAACTCCTAAAGGTCAAATAGCATCATCCTCTCATACCGCAGCATTAGCAGGACATAATGAAATATTTGATTCACTCATAAATAAACTTAACCTAATAAAAGCAGATACTATAAAAGATCTTTACAATATAACTTTATTACTTTCTAAAAATTTTGAATTATTTAAAGATAAGAAATCAAAAAGAGTATTAATAATAACAAATTGTGGCGGCTGTGGAGTAATAACTACTGATATGGCAGTAAAAAATAATTTAGAAGTTAATTCTATTTCCGAATCCTTTAAGAATGAATTATTAACAATATTACCAAAAGCTGCAGGACTAAATAACCCTATAGATATAGTAGGCGATGCCGATGATATACGATTTAAACAAACCCTACAAATTACTTTAAATCATAAAGAAGAATATGATATTTTATTAGTAGTTCCTGCTCAACAATCAACAATAAATATAGAAAAAGTTAGTAACTCCATAGCTTCCTTAGAACCTGAATTTACCAAAAGTAATATTCCAATTGTATGCTGCATGTATTCCTTAAATACTTTATCAAAAGAATTTGAAAAAATAAATCAAACAAATATACCCATATATGAATATCCCGAAGATGCTACCTATGCTATTTCTAAAATAATAGAATATAATCTTAATAGGCAAAAACTATTAAAGAATAAAAATCTACCTTTAATAGAAATTGATATCGATTATAGTTTAATACAAAAAATTATTTTAGATAATAAAAATGAGTTTTTACCTTTAAGCGAATGTATCAAAATCCTAAAAATTTTAGACTTAAATACTCCTAAATACAAGATAATAGATAATATTCAAGATTTAGAAAATATTAATTTAGAATATCCATTAGTAATGAAATCCTTATCTTCTGAAATAATTCACAAAACAGAAAAACAAGCAATTATTTTAAATATAAAAAATTATCAAGAATTACTAAATAGCTATAATAAATTAAAAGAACTATATCCTTCTGTTTTAATCCAAGAAATGATAATAGAAAAAGATTTAGAATTAATAATAGGTTATAAAAAAGACAAAATCTTAAATAAGGGGTTTATTTTATTAGGATTAGGCGGAATATTTACAGAAATATTTAAGAAATTTGAAACAATTTTAGTTCCTTTAAATGAAGAAGATATTATAAATGCTCTAAACAAACTCAATCTAATTAAAATCTTCCAAAATTATAGAAATAAAAATTACAACCTACAAAATATAATAGATATAGTATTAAAGATAAATGAATTAGTTATAAAAATTGATAAAATAGAAGAAATTGATTTAAATCCTGTTATAATAAATAATAAAGGGGCTTTTGTAGTTGATATAAGATTAAAAAAAAATTAGTTAAAAATTTAATTTTTTAAATAAAGCAAAAATAAATTAAAAAGGTGGGAAAAATGGATATTATAACACAAGAAATAACAAAAAAAGAAATAAAAAATAATGAAATAACAAAAGAAGAAATAAATAATTTACTTGAGGCTATAGAATCTAATTTAGATTATGTAAAAAAGGATGCTGTAATAGCAGTAGGATTAAGTGGTGGCGTAGATTCTTCTACCACTTTATTATTACTAAAACTATTAAACTTTAAAGTAATTGGTTTAACAATGAAAATCTGGGATGAAAAATATAATGAGCTATTTAAATTCAATAAAATAGAAAATAAAATTCATGGATGCTTTGGACCCGAAGAATTTGAAGATATCCAAGATTGTATTAAACTAACTAAACAATTAAATGTAGATTATCATATTATTGATTTAACTAAGGAATATGAAAAAATAATTCTAAATTATTTTAAAGAAGAATATCTAAGTGGGAGAACTCCTAATCCCTGTGTAATGTGTAACTGGAAAATGAAATTCGAATATCTACTAGAAAAAGCAATTAATAGTAATATAAAATTTGATTACTTTTCTACAGGGCATTATGTAAAAAAAATAAGATTTAAAAATTCATTTACTCTACAAAAAGCTAATTACCTTAAAAAAGATCAAACCTATTATCTTTCTTTTTTAAATCAAAAACACTTAGAAAAATCAATATTCCCTTTAGGCTTAGTACAATCAAAAGAACAAGTTAGATTAATCGCTAAATATTATAATCTACCAACTTATAACAAAATAGATAGCCAAAACTTTATATCTACTAACTATATAGAGATTTTTAAAAACGAGCAAATAAAAGATGGAATAATTGTAGATAAATACAACAATATTTTAGGAGAACATAAAGGAATACATAACTACACTATAGGACAACGAAAACATATTGGAATCTCATCAAATAAAAGATTATATGTAATATCAATTGATAAAGAGAGAAATCTAATAATAGTAGGAGAAAAAGAGGATCTATATCAACAAAAGTTTATAGTTAAAAACCTAAACTGGATCATAAATCTAAACGAAATAAAAGAATTAAATGAAAAAGGGGAAATATTAGTAAAAATAAGATATACTCATAAAGAATCTCCTGCTAAACTATATTTTATTGATAATGACAAAATTTTAGTAGAATTTAAAGAAAAGCAATTAGCAATTACACCAGGGCAAATCTCAGCATTCTATTATAATGATATCCTCTTAGGTGCAGGAATAATCGATAAAATCATTTTTAATTGATAAATCTTCAATTTAGCCAAATTCTTAATTATTATATTTCTTTAACAAAATCCCCAATAACTTTAAGAAATTTCTCAATATAATTAGAATTTAAATAAATATTGTTTTTAGGTAAAAAATTATTATCAATAACTAAATGATTATTAAAAACATTAATGACTTTAAGCCAATGTTTAGAAGAATTATTAAAACTACTTTTAAAAATAGGATCAATTAAAAATAAATTGGCTACAACCGGAAATAGCCTACTAACAAAAACTCCATTATCAAATAATTTTTTTAGTAACCTATCTCTATTAAAATTAACTCTTATATTAAATCTCCAAGAAAATAAATTATTATCTATTAATTCAAGATATATATTTGAACTATTTAATTCTTTAGCTAACTCTTTTAAATTTGAATAGTAATATAAATTTACATTTCTTTTCAAATTTAGTAAAGAAAAATAAGAAATATTAAACCCATTTCTTAATTTTATTTCAAAATCAACATTATTTAATATCTTATTTATTAAATTATCTAATTCTAAAGCAGTGGATAAATCTAATTCTGAATTATAACAATAAAAAACATTCTTATTATTTAAAATTTTATTTAAAACTTTAACTTTATATTGTTTATCTTGAGAATAAAAAATATTACTACCTTTAAAGATTTTATCTACCTTATTAATTAACTTAGGAATATTATCTTTATTTATTCGTAGTTTTAAATTAGTATCTAATTTAAAGGAACTAATTAATAAGCTACCGTATCCTAATTCTAATTGTTTAGCATAAGAAAAACTAAATACAAAAAAATCTTGTTTAAATAAATCTGAATTATCTAAAATAAAATTAATAACTTCTTTAGTAATCATAACTAAAGCCATGTCCCATAAAATTAATACTAATTTATTATCCTGTCTTATAGATTTATTTATTTTATTTATCTCCTTTTTTAAAGTTAATATTTTTTTAGATTCAAAATTACCATAAGGGATAACTATAATTACTAAAATTAAAGAATCTTTAGGATAAAAAGATATAATATCTCCTAAATCTAAGGGATAAAGAGTATTATAATCTATATCATAAAAAGAAATTTTAAAATTAGAATATAAAGATGCTAAAGGGAAAGTATAACATATATTAGCAGGAAAAGAAATAAACATATTTTTAAAATCTTTAAAAATATTTTGTAAATTTAATAGAATTTTTAATAATGAATTAGAAGCCCTGGGTAAATAATAAATATCCATAATTAAAATTTTTATTGATTTTTTTTAAAACCTCTTTAGTTAACATAAATTTTACATTTTTTTTAAAAATCTTTAAAGGATTTTTACATAAAAATAAATAATTATAAAATAGCTTATGGCTTAATGAGGAATAAATATGGAAATAAAAAATAATACAAATGCCTTAAATGTAAATAATAAAATAGAAAACTTAAATAATAAAAATGAAATTTTATCAAATTTTATAAATTCCCAAAACAGTGAAATATTAAAAATTTTAGACCAAATAGATTTAACTAAAATAAATGAAAATCTAAAAAATTTAGCAAATACGATAAAGGAAAAAATAAATAAAGAGCTAAAAGAATTTAAAAACACTCCTGTATCAAAAGAGTTAAATCCTTCATTATTAAGAGGTTTAATTTCAAGTGGAATACTAAGCAGTATTTTTCTTTTAGGTAATCCCTTTTTAGCTTTGGTACCGTTATTATCCACAGCAATATCATATAAAATCGGTGAGAAAATTGAAAATCCATTATATTCATTAATATCATCTTTTACTCTACCACTTGCTATAAACTCACTTATCTTATTATCAAACTCTATAAATCCCATAAATTCTATTTCATTATTATTAACCTCATCCATCATATCTACAGTAGGATTATTAAACTCAACTACCTCCAAAGAGGTAAATGATATAAAAAACTTTTCAATGCAAACTTTACCTATTAATTATCTTTTAGGTATTCCATTAACAGTAAATTTAGTATCAAACTTTTCTTCAAGTTTAAGTAGTATATTTGAGATGGATGAAAATAAAAAAATAATATTTTCAACATTACTAAATATAGGATTATCATCGTTATTAGCTTTACCTTTTGGTATTACTAATTTTGCTATATTTAGTGCTTTAAGTTCTTTATATTCGATTATCAATTTAAAAGCTGCTTCCAAAATTGAAAATTTACTAAATAAATCACAAAATTACTTATCAAATAAAATATCTAATTTCTTAAAAGATAAACTAAGTTTTTTAAGAAAATTACCAACAGCTTTAAGGTCTTTAATTGCAGGTTTAACAATAGGTGGATTAAGCTCATTATCTACTTCAATATTAGCTGGATTACTAAATCCAATTTTAGGGCCATTAAGCTTTGCTATCCCCTTAGCTACTTTCTTAATAACTACATTCTCCACTACTAAATCATTCTATACAATGCTAAAAGCTAAAGAACAATCACTAAAAATTATAAATGATTTAGAATCATTAATAGAAAATAATCAAATTTCTAAAGCAGTCCAAACCTATAAAGATCACTTGCTAAATAATAATTCAAAAATGGATTTATCAAAAGTATCAGATGAAGAATTAAAAATATCAATGTTCAATGAATTAATACAATATCATTTAGCTAAGATGATATATTATTATAATGATAAAAAACTAAGTGAAGCTATAAAAGAGTTTAAATATATCCAATTTTTACAATTACTCTTTAATACCAATGATATAACCAAAGCTAAAGAAATAGCTGATAACCTTGATAAAGATCAAGCTCTTAAAGCTATTGAAAACTTTATTAATTCTTTAAATAATGCTAACCCCCATTAGATCAATTTCCCTAAATTTTTAAAAACCACAATGAATTTATAGTTTAGTAAATTTCAATATAATCAGAAGAAAATAAAGTAGCTTTTTTATTAAAATTAGGACCAATTATATAAGCTTTAGTATCTATTAAAAGAGGTAAAATATAAAAAGTATTAATTAATTCTTTTTGTAATTCAATTAAATATTGTTTTTGATTATAAGAATAACCTTGCATTATTTTATCAACTAAGTCATCATCTACATTAACTTTATAAAAATTATAAATACCTTTACTATTATAAATTTTTGAGTAATTAAAATAAGGCTTAAAATTTACTGAAATAATAACAAAATCATAATTACCTAAATTTACATAATTTTCTAATGAAAAATTCGAGCTTTCTTCAGATAAGTTAAATAAAAAAGGTTCAAAATTAAAATTATTCCTTAGAGTATCAGTTATCAAATTTGCAAGCATTTTTTCATTAAAACTCCTGTATATTATCACACCCTGTAACTTATTTTTAGATAATTTTAGCTCTTTACTTTTATTAATAATCTGATTAATAACTTTATCAGTATCATATAAAGCAAAATGATTATAAAGTAAGTAATAAGAATAAAGAGTATAATTAGAAGTTAGCTTATTTGATAAGTTTTTTCTTAAAAGGTAATAAACTACTTCTCGATCCTGAATATTTAACTTTGGATTAAACAAAATAAAAAATATGTTTTCATTAGGTAAAATCTTAACTTGAAAATCTTTAGGAATTTTGATTAGATTAACAACTTTAGGATCTAATTTAATCAAATCTAAACTAAAGATCTCTTTATTTAAATCTTCATAATTTCTATAACTAATAAACTCAATTAATCTTTTATTTTTTTGATTATATATAGTAAAAGTGTTTTTATCACTATTTTTATTATTTTTAATATCTTTTAGCTGATAAAAGTCAGAATTTTTTAAATCAGAAGAATAGGGAGTCAAAAAATCAAAATTAACTTTATCTTTATAAACAAAATCCAATATCTGCTGTTGATAATTAGAAAAATATTTACCTATTAAAATAACAGGGTAAGGGAAATATGGTAAAGAATAAGTATCATTATATTCAATTCTTAAAGAATCTCCAAAAATTATCATTCTATTTATACTAGAATTCTGCTTATATATCCATTTATTAGATAATAAATCCACAGAAAATAAAGAAGGAGTTTGTAATATATCATTTAAACTAATTAAATTTATTTCTTTTTTAAAATCTCCTTTATTTATAACTATAACAGTTTTTATAGAATTTAAATCTTTAATATAATTCATTTTTTGGTTATCTAAAGAAGGAATATTTTGTAAAACCTTAGATTTAGGTAAATAATTATTATCATAATAAAACAAAGATGGACAAATTAAATTAAAAATATTTAAAGCTAAAAAATTAGGCTCATCTATGTAATTTAGATTTATATTATCACCTAATAAAGCTATCCTTAAATATGGTCTTACATTACAAGAACTAAAAAATAAAAAAACTATTAAAAATAAGCTCAAAACTAAACTAAAATATATTATCTTTTTCATAAATAATTACAAAATAATTAATAAACTATTAATCCCTAAATTCCTTATAATTCCCAATGTTTATCTTTATAATAAATAATTCCTGTAATATTTTAAAAATAAATTTAATAATTTTAAAAAAATTAAAAGTGGAAAATTTTTCAGTTTCTTTGTTAAATAAAGGATAAACATTTTCAATTTTAAAATTATTTAAAACTGCAAAAATCAATATTTCCAATTGAATTAAAGAAGTATTAGAAACAAAATTTTTATCTTTTATAAAATTAAAAAATTTATTATTAAATGCTTTAAAACCACCCACAAAATCGTCTATTTTATACAAAATCCTAAAAAAAAGAAACTTAGTAATATAAATTAATCCTTTATGTAAAATCTTTCTAAAAAAAGATACATTATAAGATTCTTTTAATTTAGTTCTATCAATATTTACTAAATCACAATATCTTAATTTATTTATTGATTCATTAATAATAGACAAATCAAAAGGTAAATCAAAATCCATTATAAAAACTAAATTCTCTTTATTAATAAATTTTGGTTTATCATAGATATTTTTTAATTTATTAAAAGCAAACCTAATAGCGTATCCAACTCCTCGATTTTCTAAATAACTAAAATAATAAATAAACCCCTTCTTTGAATTTATATCTTTATAATACTCTCTTAAAAAAAACTTTAAATGATTTAATGTTTTATCTATACTACCATCATTAACAATAAAAATATAAAAAAAAAATCACTATTTACATTACAAAAATTATTTAAATAATCAATTAACGTTGATAAAGAAGATTCAATTATATTTTCAGAATTATAAACAGGTAATATAAAAATTAAATTCATAAAATATCACTATTTAAAAGATAATTGAGAAAAATCAGCAAACTTTGTTGTTAATAAAAATACATAATAAAGAGTTAATATTCTATTTAATCTCTTTTGTTTATCTTCAACCATTATCATTACATTAGTAAAGTAATTATCAACATATTTAGCCAAATTCTTAATAAATTCAAAAGCTTCCTCATATTTGCCTTTACTTATATTACTTAAATACAACTCCTTATTATTTTCAACAAAATTAATCAATTCAAACTCAGTATTATTATCAAATAATTGCTTATCTATCTTAATAAAATCCAAGTTTTCAGGGTAATCTATTATATCTATATTATTATATTTCCTATATAGATATTTAAAAATAGAATCAGAATCAGAATCAAAATCAGAATCAAACTCAGATTTAACTTTAATATTCCTAAAGTAATCATTAAAAATAATATTCTTTAATCTTTTAGAAAGTAATGCAACATTCTTTAAAGTTTCGTCATCTTTATTAAAAATATCATTGATAAATTCAAGAATTTCAATTCCTTGCTTATATCTACAAAATAAAATATGCAAAACACTTCTAATAAAATCGTATCTATAACTTTCCAATTTCAAATTATCTTCCACTCTATTAAAGAAAAATTCCTTCAAATCCCTAATTATAGTACTAAATGGAACTGTTACTTCTATTTTATCAGAATAATTCTTGTCTTTTAGTAGATTATAAGAATATCTAAAAATACTTTCTAAATTTATAGGTAACCTAAAATTATGTAATAATAGAATAAGTTGAGCAAAAGTTCTTTTAAGGCCAAAAGGATCCTTAGATCCAGAAATCCTAAACCCAATAGAGTAAAAAGCAATAAGAGTATCAATTCTATCAGCTATCCCAACTATAATACCTGGGTAATCTGAAGGGAACTTAGGATTTTCTAAAGAATCAGGTAAATAATGTTCATATATTGCATTAGCTACAATCTGGTCCTCCCCTTGCCTTAAAGCTATATATCTACCAATAACTCCCTGTAAATTAGGAAACTCAAAAACTATTTTAGTATCCCTATCAGCTTTACACAAATGCGCAGCCTTTATTATACTATCCTTAATCCTTGCATCTTCTATCAATAAATCCGAAAGATAAATAGCAATATTTTTAATCCTCATTGTTTTATCATATAAAGAACCTAATTTTTCATAGAAAGAGATATTTTTTAATTTAGGAACTCTGGAAGCTAATGGTACTTTTTCATCCTCTTCAAGTAAATGTAAAGAATCTCTAAATCTAGCTTCTACTACCTTCCTGTAATTATAACTCAATATCTCTTTATCTTCTACAATACCTTCTTTAAATACTAAAAATGAATTAATTATATTATCCCCTTTTTTAAGGGGAATAAATTTCTGCTGATTAATTAGCACATTAATAATTATTTCATCAGGCAAATCTAAATAATCCTCATTAAAATTACTATCTACTAAAACCGGATACTCATACATATAAACTAATAAATCTAGGAACTCATCATAAATAACAGCCTTAAGATCATTTTTTAATTCATACTTACTTATACTATCTAAAATAATATTCCTTCTTTCATCAGCAAATATAATAACCCCTGCTTCCCTTAAAATTTCCGTATATTTACTTACATCCCTTATTCTTAAAACCTTATTACTAAATATTCTATGACCATATGTACTATTAGAAGTTTTTAAATTTAAAATATCAAACTCAATACTTTCATTATCTAACATGACTACTATCCATCTAATAGGCCTTATAAATCTAACCTTTTTATCATACCAATACATTGTCTTTTCAAATCTAAAACTACTAATGAATTTATTGACTATATCAGGTAAAATATCCTTGATATTTTTAGATTCTTGTTCTAATTTATAAAAAATATACTCCTTATCTCCTATTCTCTTTATTTCTAATCCTTCTATTTGTTCTATACTAATATCTCTATTAAAAGAATTTAAATCAATTCCAACATTTTTCAAAAAACCAACTAATTCGTTCGTAACATTTCCATTAACATCAAATGCTTTATTAACAGGTGGTCCCTTCTTTTCTATAAAACTTCTCTCCTGATATTCATTAACATTATTTAAAATAAATCCTATTCTTCTATTAGTTAGTATATAATCAATATCTTTATAAACTAATCTATATTCACTTAAAATTTTAGGTAAAAAATCCATCATTTGATTATATATATCTTTACATTGACTAGCAGGTAAATCTTCTACTCCTATCTCTACTAATAAATTTCTCATAATTCTATTTTTATTTCACCCTTTTGATTTCGGCCTATTTGACATTATTTTTTATACTAAAAAAATCTTTTAATTTTTCACTTAAATCAGTTTTTTCCCAACTAAGATTTAAATCTTTCCTACCAAAATGACCATACGAAGATAAAGGAGTATATTCAACATTAAATAAATCAAAATTTCTAATAATTCCACCAGGTGTTAAATCACATAATTTTTCTATAGCTTTTATTATCTCACTTTCTTCTATAATAGATGTATTAAAAGTATTAATATAAATAGAAACAGGTTTCTCTTCACCAATAACATAAGCTAACTGAACTTCTACCTTTTTTGCTAAATTAGCTTTCACAATATTTTTAGCAATATACCTAGCCATATAAGCACCAGTTCTATCCACTTTTGTAGGATCCTTACCAGAAAATGAACCTCCACCATGAGCATATCCACCATAGGTATCTACTATTACTTTTCTACCTGTTAATCCGCTATCCGCTCTTGGCCCTCCTATTACAAATTTTCCCGTAGGGTTTATATGAATATTAGTTTTATTACTAAAAAAATCTTTATTTAAATTATTTTCTTCAATAAATTCATTTAAGACAGGCTGTATAACAGTCTCTAAAATATCCCTACGTAAATCTTCATATGATTTTCCGTCTTTATGTTGAGTAGATAAAACTATATCTTTTAGAAAAACAGGTTTAGAATCCTGATAATATATACTTACTTGAGTTTTTCCGTCAGGTCCCAAATAATCTAATATCTTCTGTTTTCTAACTTGAGCAAGTCTATAAGCTAACCTATGAGCTAATAAAATAGGGGCAGGCATTAACTCTGCTGTTTCATCACACGCAAATCCAAACATCATCCCTTGATCTCCTGCTCCAAAATGCCAATCATCATTAACAACATCTTTTCCTCTGATTTCTGCAGGCTTTTCAACTCCTACAGATATATCTGGAGATTGGGGATCTATTGAAGTTATAACTGCTATATATTCAGGATCATATCCCCATTCTATATTATATCCTATATCCTTTATTGTCTGTCTTACTATTAAAGGTATATTAACAAAAGATTTAGAAGTAACTTGCCCTACTAATAAACAACCACCAGTAAAGACAATGGTTTCAACTGCAACTCTTGAAAATTCTTTAGGTTTTCTGTTATTTTTTCTATCTTCTTTTAAATAAGCATCTAAGATGGCATCTGAAATCCTATCAGCTACCTTATCTGGATGCCCCTCAGTAACTGATTCCGATGTAAATACATATTCCTTCATTATTTTCCTCCCCTTCCACTATATTTTTTTAATTCATTTAGTATTTTACTATAGAAATTCAACAAATGATAAAAAAAACCTCTAAATACTATTATTTTATTCTTTCTTAATCTTATCTTCTTTATCTTTCTCTGATGACTTTAACACTCTTTTAATCATATCAGTTATAAAAACCAACGAATTAGAAGCTATTTTCTGTGTGTTATCCACTAACAACCTTATATTCTTTGTAATAAAGTTAATATCTTCTGTTATATTACCAACATTATTAGATATTTTTTTAGCATTAGATGTAACCTCTGTTATATTATACAATATTGGCTTAGAATTTTCTATAATTTCTTGTAATTTTCTTAAAGTATTATTAGTTTCATCAACAACCGTTATTAATCTATCTATCTTTGAATTTAAATTATTTATAAAATTAACAAGAACAAAGATAAAAAATATAATCGGTATTATTATAATAACAGCTATTATTAAAATCAAAGTATTCAAATCCATTTTATAATCTCCTTTTCTTTTTTAAGTAAATAAAAATTACCATTCATCTTCTTCATCAGAAGATCTATATATTTTAGAATATTCTTCAAAATTGTCAAATTCAGTAATAGGTAAGCCACAACTAGGGCATTCTTCTAATCTTTTTAAGCGCTCTACCTCAATAATTTCACCACAATTAGGACATAATATTAAGTCATCCTCACTAACTAAATACTCCTCATTCTCATTAATAACTTCTTCATCCTCATCTTCATAACCCAAATCCATATCATAAAGATCCTCAACATCTATTTCATCTAAACTAAATTCTTCTAAATTATTATTATCATCATCATTATCAATGTTTTTCATATCTTCTTTTTTGCTTTTTTTAGATTTATCAGAATTAGATTTATTAGAAACTACATTTTTAACCAATTCTTTTTCTTCTAATTCATTATTATTTTCATTATTAGTTATATTTTTTTTCTTAGGTGATTTCTTAAGACTACCATTATTATTATTTTCATTGGCTTTATTTTTTTTAGGCATTAAAATCTCCCCCTTACTGTAAAATAAATTACTATATTACTTTTTGGATTACACTTTTTATTTTTTCAACATTTTTAATAATATTTCCTTTATATAAAAAAGAAGATAAAACAATATAATTAGCCCCAGCTTTTATTACCTTTTCTATATTTGTATCATTTATCCCTCCATCTACACTAATAAAAACATCATCACAATCCCTTACTATTTCTCTTACTAACGATATCTTAATTAACATATTTTCAATAAATTTTTGTCCAAAAAAACCAGGATCCACTGTCATAATTAGTATACTATCCACATACCCCCTTAAATATTTCAAAAAATTAATTTCAGTTATAGGATTTATTGCTATGCCTACTTTTACTTTTAATCCTTTAGTAAATATCATCTCCTTTATATTTTCAATAAATCTAAAAGGAAATCTAACTGCTTCTATATGAAAATTTAAAATATCAACATACTCAATAACTTCTTTTATATAATTTTCTGGATTATTAACCATCAGATGTATATCTAAAGGTAAATTAGTTATACTTTTTATTTTCTTAGCAATAGAAACCCCGAAAGTTATATTAGGAACAAAATTACCATCCATAACATCTAAATGTAAATAATCAACACTAGCTTCCTCAGTTTCTTTTATTAATTTTTCAATATTATAAAAATCTCCCGCTATTATTGAAGCTGATATCTTTATGTCTTTTATTTTTTTATCTTTTACTTCCATAATAAACTACTTTAAATATAAACTTTTTTAACTCCTGGTTTTAATATTTTCCTCTTGGTTTTAATATTTTTTTTTAAAAATAAAAAAAATCCTTCCAAAATTTTATAAATAATTTAAAAATCTAATTAGATTTCAAATTAAATTAACAATTAATTTACATTATTTTTACTTATTTTTAACTTTTTTAAATCAATAAATAATTAAAATGAGTTAAATTAATTTTAAGAGGTGTAAAAATTATGAGAGAAATATCCAATAAAATAGAAAACAAAATAAATATAATAGACCAAAAATTTAATAACATAAATACTAAAATATCAGAAATAGATAATAAATTCGAAACAATTTTTAATAAATCTATTAATCAAAATCAAAATGTTAATCAAAATCAATCAAACCTAGAAGATTTATTAAAAATATTAAACAATAATAATTCAGTGTTTAGTAATTCACTAAGCAATATAAAAGGGGATAGTATAATAGAGTTTAGGGGCTTTAAAATGAGAGCAGATGTAGCAGCTAAATTCCTTCAATTAGAAGAAATGATAAAAAAAGAATTCCCTAACAGACAAATAATACTAACTTCAGGAATGGATGGACAACATATGCCAGGTAGCAAACATTACGATGGTAAAGCTATAGACTTTGTAGTTGAACCACTTACAATAGAAGAATCCCAAAGAATAGAAGAATTAGCTAAAAAAGCAGGATTTGATGTATATAACGAATACATATATGACAGCCCCTATAAAACAGGACCCCATATGCATATACAAATCCCATAATACAATTACAAAACCCATATTTCAAAAAAAAACCCCAAAAGGGATTTGGGGGGTTGCTAGGGCTTATGCCCTAGCTATTCTATTCATTTTTTAAAAATCAAAAAAAACAAAGAAAAACAACAAAAACTAAAACTCCCTCCTCACAATCCCTCTCTCTATCTCCACTTCCCTTTATCCCTCCTATTCTTTCTATTTTTGGTTGTAATTATTTCTATATTAAAACAAAACCCTATATATACTACCATATTTACTCTCTATTTTCCCTAATAACTCAAGCTTACTTAAAATAGAAACTAAATTAGTAATACTTATTTCATAATTATTTTCCTTTAGTTTTTGATTTATTTCATTTATAGATAACTCTTGATATTCACTTAAAATCTCTAAAATCAAGTTCTCTAAAATCTCATTTTGATTACTTTCAACAGATTCAACCAAATTAGATAAATCACTATAATTTGAATCAAATAATTTATTTTGAAAAAACTTATTATTTTCTTGTTCTTGAGATCTATAGAAATTATAATTACCCAATTTTAAATAATTAGCTAAAATTTCAGCTAATTCATCAATAGAAGAGATTAATTTTCCTCCAGAGTTTATAAGCTTTTTAGATCCACTAAAAGAATACCCAAAACCCAAAAATGGAACAATCAACTCCTTCCCAAATTCTAAAGCATATCTTCCAGTTATAATACTTCCACTTTTTTCTGATGCCTGAAAAACTACCACAATATCCGAAATCAAAGAAATTATCCTATTCCTATAAGGGAAATAATACTTTTTAGGACTAATATTATCAGGATATTCAGCTAAAAGTAACCCCTTTTTAGGTATTTTTAGTTGTAATTCTTTATTAACAGAAGGATAGTAATAAAATATGCCATTCCCTAAAACCGCTATTGTTTTTATATTATTATCTAAAGAATATTTATGTATCAAAGAATCAACACCAACAGCTAATCCACTAACAACTACAAAATTCTTTATTAAATCACTATACTTTTCAAAAAAAGAATCAATAAATCTAATAGTTTTATTTTCAGGTTTTCGTGATCCTACTATCGCTATTTTCTTATAATTCTTACTTAACAAACTATAATCTCCTTTATAAAATAAAACCCCTACAGGATAATCATTAAAAATTAATAAATCTAAGAATCCTTCTTCCCAAAAAAACTTAACCTTACTTTTAATGCCGTCTAAACTTAAATTATTAATATTAAATTTATTACCCTCTTTACCATTAATATTATTTAAAATCTTTGAATCAATTTGATTTTCTAAGTTTTTTAAAACTTCATAAATTTTTGGTAAATCATATGGAAAATTAATTAAATTATTATCCTCTAAAACCTTATATATCTTATAAAAATCAAAATGATAATAGTAATAGAGTTTTAAAAAAGTATTTTTTAGATCTTTATCTAAATCACTATCATTAACCATTAGCAAAGTGTTCTATATCAAATTGTATATTATTAACTCCACTAAAAGTTAGAGTAATAATTCTTTCAAATTCTACAGGATCTAAGCTTTTAGAACCAACCAATACACCAGATAATCCAGTATCAAAAGTAGCAAAATAAGCAGTATTCTCTTCCACACTACCACCATATAATACAGGCACTTCCTTATAATTTTGTTTTAAATATTGTAAAATAAAGTTAGCAGCTTCTTTAATATCATTAATTTCCATAGGTACTCCAGTACCAATAGCCCAAACAGGCTCATAAGCTAATATCATCAATTCAAACTTACTAAATCCCTTTAAAGCATTATCCAACTGCTTTTTAATAACCTCAAAAGCTAAGCCCTTTTGCCTTTGCTCTAAATTCTCACCAACACACAAAATAAACGGCATATCATAATCCTGACAAATTAAAACCTTCTTATTTATTAAATCATCTGTTTCATTAAATATATTTCTTCTTTCAGAATGCCCCAATATAACCCCATCACAATTTATAGACTTTAACATACTAATAGTAACTTCCCCAGTATAAGCTCCCTTTAAAACATGAGAAACATTTTGTGCATATATCTTAGTTCTTTTAGCTAAATCTTTCAAAGGTTTAATATAAACATAAGGTACCGCAGCAATTATATTAATATATTCCTGATAATCCAAAATAACTCTTGTTACATCATTTTCAATATACTTAATCCAATTAACAGCCTGATCAAAAGTTAAATTAGCTTTCCAATTAGCAGCAGGAATAGAAACCTTCATAAAAACACCTCCTATTTTATACTAATCTAACTATTAGTCTTAATAGAAAGATAGTCATGATCCTTAACAATATAATTCTTAGTATAATTTTGAAATACAGGAAATTTAGAATCCTTTAAATCCTGAATATTACAAACCATAGCAGAAATAAAATTTTTCCCTATTTCAGTATGTATCTTATAAGAAGCATCCAATACAGTTTTTCCCCTTGTAATTAAATAAGCCTTAACTTCCTTTTTATTACCCGTATAAAAAATAACCCAATACCTTAAAATATTACTTAATATCAAATTCAAAATAAATTCAATAAAACTTTCTTTAGATAAATCATTTAAATTATCTTCTTTTAATAAATAATTTAACCCAAATTCATTAAATAACTCTAAAAATTCAAGAGCCTCTAAATCAATTAACTCACTAACAATATTAATAGGTAAAAATAAAATTCTAAATAAATTAGTATTAACCAAAATATTCTCACTCTTTTCAAATTTAGAATCTATTATAAACAAAGATTTCTTAAAATAACCTAAAGCCAAAGAATTAATTAACTCCTCAAAATTAGTATTATAATAAATAAATTTTTCTAAATCAAATTGATTTTTATTTATAATTTCTATAAGATTTTCAATATCTTTTTCTGAGTATTTAGTTTGCTTTTTAAAATTCTTAGAATTTAAAAAATTATTTAATATTTCTAAATCCCTCGTTTTTAATTTTTCAATTTCATCAATAAAATCGTTAATATTATCAAAAAGCAAAACAAAGTAATCAGATTTAGATATTTCTTTTAAAGGTTCTATTTCTTTAGTATAAAATAAAATAGATTCATAAGTTACTTTATCAGGTTTAAAATAATCAATTAGTTTTTGAAAATTCTCGTTTTTTATATTTATTACCAATTGTTTAATATTTTCCTTATATTCCTTTTTAATATAAAAAGATAACAGCTTAAAAAAATAAGAAACTAAATTTAAGTTATTAGAAAAAACAAATGTAGTAATCATGTTTTACATATTTATTTAATTTTTTATCCAAAAAGCATAATAGCAAAAGCTTTAGTCCAGTATTTAATAGCAGTATTTAGATCTTTGTTATTAAAATAAATCACAGCAATATTAAAGTAAGCTAACCAGTATTTAGGATTAATTTCAATAACTCTTTCCCATTCCATAATAGCTAACTTATATTTTCCTTCAATATAATAAGCTTCACCTAAATTATAATGAGCTTGCCAATGTTTCTTATTCAAAGATGTAACCTTTTGCCAGTTTTTAACAGCAGTTTCTAAATCCCCAAACTCAAAATAACTAACATTAGCAATATTCCAATAAGGTTCCCAAATATCAGGATTATAAAAAGTAGTTTTCTTCCAATATTCTAGTGCTAACTCTACATTACCTTGTAAGTAATAAGCATTAGCTAAATTATAATAAGCCTTCCATAATTTAGGGTTATAATTAACTGCTTTTAACCAAAAATCTATTGCACTAATAATATCAGATGCTTCAAAATAAAGATTACCTAAATTATAATAAGCTTCAGCAAAAGAAGGATTTAATTCTATACATTTTTCAAACATTTCTTGAGCCTTAGCATAATCCCCAATCTCTAAATTATACAAAGCTAGACTATAATAACTCATAACAAAGTTAGGATCAACCTCAATAACTTTATTCCAATAATGTATAGCTTCCTCAATTCTATCTTGAGAGTAATAAGCATTACCTAAATTATACATAGCATCAACCAAGTTAGGATTAATAACCAAAGCCTTCTGCCAATTATCAATAGCTTCTTCTACAAATCCCTTCTTATAAAGCGCATTTGCTAAATTATGATACCCCGCAGCAAATTTAGGATTCAATAACACAACCTTCCTATAATGATCTATAGCTTTATCTAAGTCATTTAACCTATAATAAGCAGAAGCTATATTATAATGAGTAACAAAATTATTAGGACTTAACTCTACCGCTTTCTTATACTCATTCAACGCAATATCTAATTTAGATAACCCATCATAAGCAGTTCCTAAATTATTATGGATTAAAGGATTAAAAGGATCATAATCTGCAGCTTTCTCCCATTCCAATATTGCTAACTCTAAATTTCCTTGCTTATAATAATTTGTCCCTAAAGTATTATGCATTACAGCTTTTGCTGGAGAAATATTCCATTTCTTAGATTCTTTTTTTATCTCTATTAAACTTTCTATTATCTGTCTAAAACTATCTGGCCTTAATTCAGGATCTTTATATAAACATTTAGATATCAGATCACTTAAAGCTATCGGTACTCTATTATTAATTTTATTTAAATCAGTTAATTTATCATTTATAATACTTTCAATAGTTTTAGTAATAGAATCTTTTAAGAATGGATGAACCCCACTAATAAAATAGTAAAATAATAAAGCCCAAGAAAATATATCGGTTTTCTTGGTTATATTAGGAGATTTAGAACACTGCTCAGGAGCCCAAAATATTAATTTCTCACTAAATTGATTACTATTAAATAAATAATTAGAATCAACATATCCAAACGCTAAATTAGTTATCTTAAAATTATCCCCAGTAAATATTATATTCTTGGGCTTTAGATCTTTAAACAATACATTGTATTCATGAATATAAGCTAAAGTCTTTGCTAATTCCAAAAAGAAATCAATATATTTTTCTAATTCCTTGTCATCTGTTACTTTTTTAGGTTGAAGAACTTCAGTAGAAATTAAACCATCTACTTTCTCAAAAGCTATATAAAATATCCCATCTTGCTCATTAAGCTCATAAATATGAGCAACATTAGGATGCTTAATTTTAGAAGCTAACTGAATCTCTTTTAATAAATTATCCTTATTTTCAGAATCTTCTAATAAAATAGGACTTAATAACCTTAAAAAAACATCTTTATTTAAAATAGGATCATAAGCAATGTATATCTGTCCCAATGGGCTGGAATCATATTCCTCTTTTACTTGATACCTACCAATAGTAGCAGTAAATTGCATATCTTATAATAAATTTTAATAATAAATTTTAAACTAAATAAATTACAAACTTAATAACTTACCTTAAAAATAACCAAATATCTATTTTTAAAATTCAACAATTCCTTTAAAATCCCCTTTAATTATATTTATTTTACATTATAAAATTAAATGATAAAACAGGATAATTTTAAAATAAAGAAAATAATTAATAGGAATTTACTTTGCAAATTAAGAAAATAAAAAAAATAAAAAAATATGGTAATAACCGGTTATTACATCTTTCAATTCCCCTATGGGTAAGCTAAACTCGTATGCTATATATCTGCTACAATATAATAATTAAGTTAAAAAATAAAAAATCC
The DNA here is from genome assembly GCA_028276365.1 of Deltaproteobacteria bacterium. Classification (GTDB taxonomy): domain Bacteria; phylum DRYD01; class DRYD01; order DRYD01; family DRYD01; genus CAKZQG01. Next base: position 58,561 of record JAPYWL010000002.1, read on the forward strand.
TTCATAATAAAAAAAAACTGTTAATGTGAAATAGGGTAGTTTTTTTGCTAAAGATCAATTAATAAAAAGCAAAAAGAAATACCTTACCTAAAAGAAGATGAAGTATTAATAAAAATAGAATACTGTGCTTTTTGTAGGACAGATTTACATGTTATAGACAGTGAAATAGATGCTAAATACCCAATAATTCCAGGACACCAAATAGTTGGATACATCATCAAAAAAGGCCCTAAATTTAATAATTTTAATATAAACTATAAAGTAGGAGTTATATTCTAGCTGCTTAGAATGTAAGTATTATAAAAAAGGCTTAGAAAATTTATGCAATAATGCATTATTTACAGGATTTAATGTAGATGGTGGATATTCCGATTATATCATTGCTAAAAAAGACTATATAATTAATGACTTGAAAAATTATAGTGATTACGAATTAGCACCTATGTTATGCGGTGGGGTTATTGGATATAGAGCTTTTAATTTTATCCAAGATAAAGATATTATTGGGATATATGGTTTAGGTTCAAGTGGGCATATCATCTCACAAATAGCAATTAATCTAAATAAAAAATTAATAGCATTTATAAAACGAGATGATAAAAAAGGTAAAGAATTAGCAATTGATTTGGGAATCAATGAGATATATTATAGTGACGAAATCATAAAAACTAAATTAGAAGCTGGCATTATCTTTGCTCCTGTTGGAGATTTAGTAAAATACGCTCTAATGAATTTAGAAAAAGGTGGAAGTATAATCTCCGCAGGAATCCATATGTCAGATATACCATCTTTTGAGTATAAATACTTATGGGGAGAAAGAAGTATAAAAAGTGTAGCAAATGTAACACGAAATGATGCCATAAATTTCTTTAAAATCATCTCTAAAATTTCCAAAATCAATATACATTACCAAATATTTAACCTAAATGAAGTAAATAAAATAATTAACGATATAAGAGAATCTAAATTAAAACCATCTGTTGTCTTTAAAATAGATTAGTATCTTTTATTACATTTAAATAATCGTCTAAACTAAAAATAAAAAATGGCCAATACCTGGTTGATAAATCTAAAACATTACTTTTTATAAATAATACCTTCTTATTTAATTCTAAAACTAATTCCCTTAAATTATTTATATCTTCCCTTAATAAATCTTTGATAGATTTATTAACTTTTTCTAATTCTTTTGTTAGTTCTTTTTTAATTTTTCTATTAGCAGGATCACTTATCTTTCTTATTAATTCTCTCTTATAAGATATTAACTCTTTACTATTTTCACCATTAATTTTACTTAAAATTAAATCTATGTAAAACTTAGTTTTACTAAATAAATCATCAAATTCATTAATTAAGAAATTAGGTAAATTTTGAAAGAGACTATTTAACTTTTCAAAAACTTTTGGTAAATTCTCTATATTATACTCTAAACCAGATAATATCCCATTTATAACACTTAAAATATTATCCAATAACAAACCTAAATCAGCTATTAAATTATAATCAAATGGATAAAGAGTAGTAGTAATAATATCAGTTTTCTTTAGTTTTAAACTTTTTACATATTTTAAGTAATAATTAAATAATAGATAATCAGAAACAAAAGTATAATAAGAACTCCCAATTCCCAATATATCTATATTAGAAAAGTAAATTCTTCTAAAAGCAGCCCATACAACAGCCTTTGGTCTAATTAAATCCATTATTTTGTCATCTTTTATATCAATATAAACTCTTTGATTACCATCTAAGTAAAAAACATCATTATCTTCAATATATAAAGTATTTCTAAAACCTTTATTACTTATAAACCAAAATGGTAATTCATATAACTCTATTTTTCTAACCGTTTTCATATTATTACTGTATAAAATATCAACAGCTTCATTATATAAAATATTTAAATCCCGATAATTTAAAACATAATTAACAAAAAAACGCTTAAACTCATCCGTTTTAGAAATTTCACTTACAGTCTTAAATTTTATCTCAAATCCTTTATTAAAGAATTCAAAATATTTATTAATAACAAAGTAAATAAAATCACTAAAACTAAAAATATCCTTTAAATCAATAGAAGAAAATAAATTAATAAAATACAATATATTATCCTTAAAATCCTCTCTCTTAAAATAAATACCAAATTTAAAATTAATCTCTTTTAAAAAATTACAATAATAATTTAGAAATTCTTTGATATATTTTAAAGATAGTGTTTCATAAGGGATATCTAATTCCCATGTTTTATTCAAAATATTAATAAAAAATTTATCAGAATCATTAAATATAATTAATTTATTTTTAAAATTAGTTTTAAATAGATAAACAAACTTAATAAATGTTCCAGGATAAAATAAATTAGGTTGATGTGAAACCGTTATATCATCACTATTAAATAACTGATTATATATTAATATTTCTTTAAAGATTAACTCTTCTTTAGTAGGTATATAAACTTGCTTTATAGAGTTTATAAAATCTGATAAATAAAAATTATAGTCTATAACTGATAACTCCATTTATTATGATAATTTATTTATTATAAAGCTTTTTTCTTATTGTAAAGTTTATTTTGATTCAATTAACTGTTGTTCCCACTTATTTATAACACTAACAAAAATATCTTCCATCCTTAATTCTCTTTTATCTACATAAATTAACTTATAATTATTATCAAACAGATATTTATTAAGCTTATATAGATTATCTTCAATAGAATAGTCTGCTTTGATAGAAAATCCATCGTTATTAATTGTAACTTGTACATCTCTTAAAATATTTTTAATAGTATTTAGTAAATCATTATTATAACTAAAATCTTTAAATACATAATTAATAAATAATCCACTACCTTCTTTAGCTAATTCATTTACTTCCTTACTTAATAATATATTTCCCTTATGAATGATAACAATATCATCACAAATAGCTTCCACTTCTTGCATAATATGAGTACTTAAAATAACACTTCTATTTTTAGACAATTCCTTTATAAGTTTTCTTATCTCAATTATTTGAATAGGGTCAAGCCCTTGAGTAGGTTCATCTAGTATAATAACCTTAGGATTACCTAAAATAGCTTGTGCTAAACCTACTCTTTGCTTATATCCCTTAGATAATTCCCTTAAAAAATAATCCTTATAGTTAAGGATTCCAACCATCTGCATAACCTTAAAAACTTCTTCTTTAACATTATCAACACCCTTAATATCCGCAACAAATTCTAAAAACTCATTAACTTTTAAATCTTCATAAATAGGGAAATTCTCAGGCAAATAACCCACAACTTTTCTAACACTAAGAGGATTCTCTATTACATTAATATTATCAACAAAAACTTCTCCACTATCTGGTTTTAAATAAGTAGTAATAATTTTCATAGTAGTAGTTTTCCCCGCTCCATTTAATCCTAAAAACCCTGTTACCCTGTTCTTCCTAAAATCCACACTTATATTATTCAATACCTTTGATAATCCTCCATAATAACTTTTATTAACATTCTTTAAACTAACTATTACATTTTCTTCCATAAAATCCACCCTCTTATTTAAAACTTTTATTTTTTATAAATTTTATATTTTATTTTTTTAAACTTTAATCTTAGCATTTTCAATAACATCTTCAATAGTACCAGTTAAATAAAAAGCAGGCTCAGGTATATGATCTACCTCACCCTTAATTATAGCTCTTACCCCCTTAATAGTATCCTTAATTTTAACATATTTACCAGGTCTACCTGTAAAATACTGAGCGACAAAGAAAGGCTGAGAGAAGAATTTCTGTAATTTTCTAGCCCTTGCTACTAAGAGTTTCTCCTCTTCAGATAACTCTTCTAATCCCAAAATAGCTATTATATCTTGTAATTCCTTATATCTTTGTAAAGTTTCTAACGCTAACCTTGCTGTATCATAATGCTCATCATCTATAACCCCTTTTTCTAATAATCTAGAAGAACAAGCTAACGGATCAACTGCAGGATATAACCCTTGCTCAGCTATCTGGCGTGAAAGTATAACAGTAGCATCTAAATGAGAGAAAACAGTAGCTACCCCAGGATCAGTAATATCGTCTGCAGGTACATATATAGCTTGAACAGCAGTAATAGATCCAAATTTAGTAGTAACTATTCTTTCTTGAAGCATACCCATCTCAGTAGCTAAAGTAGGCTGATAACCCACTGCAGAAGGCATTCTACCCAATAATGCAGATACTTCACTACCAGCTAACGCATACCTAAATATGTTATCCATAAATATTAATACATCTCGTTTTTCTACATCCCTAAAGTATTCAGCCATAGTAATAGCAGTAAAACCAACCCTAAACCTAACTCCCGGTGGCTCATCCATCTGACCAAATACCATAACAGTACTACTTAAAACCCCACTTCTTTGCATTTCTAAATATAAATCATTTCCTTCTCTTGTTCTTTCACCAATCCCTGCAAATACAGCTACTCCTTTATGCTCCTTTGCTATATTATGAATAAACTCCTGAATTAAAACAGTTTTACCAACGCCTGCCCCCCCAAACATCCCAATTTTACCGCCCCTTGAGAAAGGAGCTATTAAATCTATAACCTTAATACCTGTTTCTTGAAACCTTCTAACAGGATCTATTTCCTCTAACGTAGGAGCACTCCTTAAAATCGGCCAATACTCATCAGCTTCCACTTTGCCCTTACCATCTATAGGGAAACCTAACACATTAAAAACTCTACCCAATATCTTAGGAGAAACAGGCACACTAATAGGAGCACCTGTATCTACTACAACCATCCCCCTTTCTAAGCCATCAGTAGGACCTAATGCTAAACACCTAACAGTATTATCCCCTATATTACTTTCCACTTCTAAAAATAATTCATCAAATCTTTCCTCAGGCCTTTCAGAAACTCTTGCTCCCTTAAACTTCTCTTTTCTCTTAACAATTAAAGCATTATATAATTTTGGTTCTTTCTTAGGAGGAAACCTTACATCTACTACTCCTCCTCTTATTTGTACTATCTCCCCCTTATTAGCACTAGGCATATTTACTAATTCATCAAATGTATATCTACTCATAATAACTTTTTACCTCCTTTATATTACCTCCTTTTTATAGAATAAAGATCATTAAGATTATTTAAATACATATCAAAAAATTCATTAATAATTTCAGAAGAAATATTCTCAAAAGGCTTTATAACTACTCTAAATGTATATGAATTTAGTTCTTTATAGTAATCTAATAAATATACATCAATTATTTTAAATTTTAATGAACTAAATTTACTATTAAAATCATTTTCAATCTTTAGTAACTTTCTCTTTAAATCAAATAAAATATTACTATTAAAGAATTTATCTTCAATAACAATAGAAAAATCCCTATAAATAAGTGGAATCTCAACTAATTCATAATTTTCCTTTAATTTATTAATTAAGCCCTGTTCCATTAAAACATCCTTCCTTAAATTATCTTTAATAATTTGTTCTAATTTAGATAAATTAAAATTAAAAGCAATAGTATAAGGTGGTAATTCTCCATCTTTTATATATTCATTAACTAAATAATTAGTAACACCAATAAATCCAACTTTATTACCTAAAATCTCAATATCATAAGCCTTCTGTAAAAACTTATAATCAACTTTTTTAAATTCAATTAAATCTCTTCCTATATCATAAGAAATAAGTACATTATAAAGAATATTTTTAAGTAATTGAAAATTAAAGATAAAATAATTCTTAGGATCTTTAAATAAGAAATTAATATTATTGTTTACAATAACAGCAGCTAATTCCTTTTTTTCAACATCTAAATAACTATGACCTATTTCAAAAATTTTAAAACTTTTATATCCTTGTTTATAATTATAATCAGCAATCAATAAAGTAGAAGCTAATACATAATTCCTAAAAGCATCATACTCACTTGACATCGGATTTAATAACTTTAAATAATTATCATCAAATAATTTTAAATATTCACTATTTAATAGATTATAACCAATAACATAAGTAAAATTATTATTAATAAAAGCCTTTTTAAAATCTTGTTCTAACTTTAAAGAAAACTCTTTAGTAGGGTTAAAATAATTAATTGTAGGTACTTTATTTATAGCTTTATTTTTAAAGAAATCATAGCCTTTAATCCTTGCAATCTCTTCAGCTAAATCCCACCAATAATTTATATCCTTCCTATAAGTTCTTATAATTATATTTTCATTATCCAAATTATTTAATTCAAATCCCAATTTTTCAAAAATTTCTTTAGCTTCTGAAAACTTTAGCTCTTTAAATCCTAAATATTTTCTTATTCTATCTAAATTAACACTAACACTTTTTAATTCTAATGCTTTATTTAAATCCCCTATATTTTTATTTGCTTTTGATAAAACAAATTTAATATTAGCTTGAGGAATAAAATCTTTTATTAAAAACGAAGCCCTTTTATAAGCTAAAAAAGAATAATAAATAGGAATATCTTTTTCAAAGCGCTTTGAAGAATTAGTAGATAAATTTAATCTCTTAGAAGTCCTTCTTATAGAAATAGGATCAAAATTAGCAGATTCTAATAAGATAGTGTTAGTATTATCAAAAATAGAATAATTCCTAGAACCAATAATTCCCCCTAAAGCTAATACTTTATTATCCTTATCAGATATTACAACATCTTCTGATGATAAAATATAATCTTTATCATCTAAAGCTTGTAATATTTCTCCTTCATACGCTTGCCTTACTATAATTTTCTCTTTTATAAAATTAAGATCGAAAGCATGTAAAGGATTAGCTAATTCATACATCACAAAATTCGTTATATCTACTATATTATTAATAGGCTTTATACCTACATTATTTAATAATATCTGAAACTCAACAGGAGACGGCATTATCTTAATACTATCAAAAATAACCCCCGTATAAACCCTACACCTATCAGTTAGCATCTCAATATCAAATTCAAAATCTAACTTTAAATTAGCATAATCTAAAATAGGTAATTCAATTAAATTTTTATTTAATTTAATAGATAATTCTTTTAAGATATGATAAAATCCAAAATAATCAGGTCTATTAGCAAAAGGTTGAATCTCTATTACATAATCTTGATTTTTTATAATTTCATATAAATATTTTCCAATACTATTAGAAAAATTTTTATCAAAATTAAACTTAGCTACCTTATCACCAATAACCTTAATATTATCCCAATTAATTTCTTTAGTGGATAACATCATTCCATAACTTTCTAATCCTTTCATTTTCCTTACATCAATAACTATCTTATTATTATCAAATTCCAATACTGCCCCTTTAAGAGCTACTAAAACTATATCCCCTTCTTTAACCGTTTCATCAGCAGTTAATATCTGTAAAACCTCATTATTAAAATCTACTTTACATACATATAATCTATCAGCATTAGGATGTTTTTCCCTTAAAATAACCTTCCCTATCCTTATATTAGAATAATCCCTATAGATCTTATGATAATTTTCAACCTGAACACCAATACTTACTAAAGAATTAACAATATCTTCTATTTGAAAGCTACTATTAAAATATTGATTTATTAAATTTAGGCTCAAAAACATAGGGTTTTAACCATTAACCATGCCCTTTATAAAATAAAAAAAATAAAAAATAAAAAATTTAAACTAATTAACTAATTTAACAGTATTATATACATTATTTTCCATAACATATTCTTGAACCTTTATAATAGTATCTATATTAACCTCTTGTAAAACGTTAGTACCTAAATTCATATCAAATTCAGTATAAGATTTTAAGTTAATAATAAAATTGCCTTCTAAGATTTCAGATTTTCCGCTAATAATTTCAAGATTAATAGGGATACTAAGATCAACTTCATTACTCTTTGCTTCGATAATAGCAATATTATTTTTTACTTCCTTTAAAGTATAAACCATATTAACATTAGCTTCCTTATTAACAGTAGGTAATACAAACTTAATAGGGTTAGTCCATGAATCTCCAATATTTATATCATAATCAGGAAAAACAATTGTACTAACTTCATTACTTCCAGCACTTTCCAAAATCTCCCCCCTTGGATTAACCAACATATAAACAATTTGATTAGAAACAGGAATAATCGTGGTTTTAATATCGCTTGACATCTCCTGAGCTACTTCCTCTTCAGAAACATTATTATTAAAAACTTTTAATTTAAGATGAAATCCTTCTTCATCATAAGCAATAGGTTTAAGTAAGATCTTACTAAAAGATAAAAATTTATTAGCATCAACTAATTCCATCACCTTAGATACCTGTCTTATAACCACAGATTTAGATTCATAATTAAGGATTTTGCCCACTTTATAATTAAAAACTAATTTCACTTTCAATTACCTCCATCTTATTCATATTTTTTTATTTTTAATTACTCACATTACACTTAATATTAATATTAAACATTAATAAAAATAAACCTCTAATAAAAACCTAATTAAAAAAACATATAAATTATCAAAAAGATTATTTGCTATGATCAAAAACTTAAATAAATCTCACCTTTCTTAGTCACCGCTATAGCTTCTAAATTTTATATCAACGACAAATTCTTTTCTTTTTTTTCTTTTTGTTGTTTGTCTTTGCTTTTTTTCTTTTTGACTCTTTTTTCTTTTTTTTTTCTTTTTTCTTTCTTTTTTCTATTTTTTTATTTTCTTTTTTATCTCATTATAATATTAATTTTTTTTAATAAAAAAAATAAAGATTCCAAAAAGTAGCATACTCAAAGCAACTAACTGCCCCAAAGTAAATCCCAACAATAAAGTAGGTTCTTCTCTATAAAACTCCACAAAAAATCTGATTAATCCATAAAAAATAAAAAATAAAGCACTTATTTTGCCTTTATTTTCAATTAAAACATTATTATTTTTTAATTTATTAAAATAAAAATAAAGAAAAATAAAAGCAATCAAACTCAAAATAGATTCCACAAGTTGAGTAGGATATCTAATAGCCCCATGTAAATATATCCCATACTCACAATGACAAGCTTTACCATAACAACAACCAGCTAACAAGCACCCAATCCTACCTATAAATATACTAAATAAAGCTACTAACGTAATATTATCTAACAATACCCAAAAATTTAGCCTATAATACTTTGATAAAAAAGCTAAAGAAATAACAGAAAAAATAATTGCCCCTTGGATAGCTAAGCCTGCATAAATAAAATCAAACGGTAAATTAATCAAAAATTCTATTAAATTATTTTTATAATAATCCGTAAAATGACTAAAAATATATCCTATTTTTCCGCCTATTATTAAAAATATAATATTAATAATAAAAATTTTAAAAGCTATTTCACTATCTATTCTAAAATATTTAGAATATCTTATAACCAAATATAAGGATACTAATAAATCTATTGCCAAAATAAAACCATAAGAATATATAGTTAAATCCCCTATCTTAAATAAGATTGGATACATAATAAAAAATGGATGGCTTCATAATAATGTTAGCTTACTAATATAACAATTTACGAATAGCTTAAAAATCCTGTGCTAAATATTTATCTACTTTTTGTTTTTTAGAAGATTTTAAAGCTTTATTTTTTTGAATTAGCTCCTTATTAACTATATAAGTTATTTCAGATTGAGTAGGTTCAATCCTTTTTATAGTTTCCATTAATATTCCATTTTCTTTTAATTTTTCAATTATTTTATCTAAATCTTTACACCAACTATTAGCTACTTCATAATCCTTGTTTTTTTCATATTCTGTTAAATTTTGAATATCTTTTTGATCCTCAAAAACTTTAACTAATCTAAGAAAAAGCTTACCATCCTCTAATTTAGCCTGTATTTTATAATTATCTCCATAAATAGTATCTATATAAATAATTTCCCCCTTATAGAAATTCTCAATTAATTCCTGATCAACAACTTGATATCCAATATCTTCTAAAATTTCATTTAATTTAAATTTAAATGTATCCTTAATATATTCCATCTCTATATTCTTTTCTATTAGTGATAAAGTATCTAAAAATTCTTGCTCTATATTTAACATCTCTTCCTTTAAAATATATTTTTGATTTAAAACATCATTTAATTTATTTTTCAATTTCACAAAAATAGGTTCATAATAAGGATAATATTTACTAAAATTAATATCAGATTTATAATTTTTATCTAAACTATCTAACATTTCCAAATATCCATTTAATTTTTCTTTATATCCCTTAGTATAAAAAGCCTTATTTAATAAATCATAATACTCTAAGGAAACTTGCTCCTTTATTAACTTTAAATTATTAATATCTTGAATATTATATAAATTTTCAATATTTGTTTTTATGTTATAATTTTGATCAATTCTCTTAATATTATTAACAAATTCATTAATTTTTTCAATTAATTGCTCTTTTTGAAATTTATTAACTAAGTTTTCCTTATTTACTACTTCAATCTTAGAAACAGATTGCTTTAAAGCTAACTCCTTTTGCTTAATATTAAATTCTAACTCTATTTTTTCTATATCCTCTAAAATCTGTTTTAATTCCTGCAAATTAGAAGAATTAAAATCTCGATTTAAAATATGATTTATATCTACATCTTTATAATTCCTAATTTTAGCTATTTTTTCATTTATCTTATTTAAAATATTATTATATTGTTCTAAATAAATCTGATTTTGAGATTTTAAATCATTAAAAATATTAACAATATTTTTAATTGAGTTTTGTAATTTTTGAGCTTGCTCTAATTCATATAAATCAGATAAAACACCAGAATTAAGCAAATTATTGATTTCATTTAATAATCTTTGCTTTTGACTTCCTAATTCACTAACAGTATTTAAATTAGAAACTATTTCTCTTAATTGTATTAACTGATTTCTTATAACATTTCTTACGTTTTTAACATATTCCTCTATATTCGTATTAGATTTAGAAAACAACTCTTGAACAATATCTTTTTCACTTTTGTTAGTAGAAATATTATAAATAGTAGTAGCTGCACCTGTAGAAGCAGCTATTAAAGCAGCACCTGAAGCTAATATACCACCTAATAAAAATAATGCTCCTATTGATACTACACTCATATAGAAATTAATAAATATATAAATATTTTTCTAATTCCCATTCAGTAACATAAGTAGAATAATCTTTCCACTCTTGTTCCTTAGCCTCTAAGAAATTATAATAAATATGTTCTCCTAAAGTTTCTTTAATTAAAGGATCTTGTTTCATATATTCTAGAGCTTGATATAAATTAGCAGGTAAATTATCTATACCATATTTTTGTTTAGTATCTTCATCTAATTCATAAACATTACCCTCAAAAGGCTTAGGAGGATTAATTTTATTAATAATGCCATCTAATCCACTATTAATAATAACTGAAAAAGCTAAATAAGGATTACAAGAGGGATCAGGACTCCTTAATTCAATTCTAGTAGAATTTCCTCGCTTAGCAGGTACCCTAATTAAAGGACTTCTATTATGCTCACCCCAAGAAATATAAACCGGAGCTTCATAACCAGGAACTAATCTCTTATATGAATTAACTAGCGGATTAGTTATTGCACTAAAAGATTTAACATGTTTGAATATCCCACCTAAATAATTTAATAAAACCTCACTTAATCCATTAGGAGCATCTTTGTCATAAAAAGCATTAACCTCACCTTTAAACAAAGATTGATGCATATGCATACCAGATCCATTTATACCTCTTACAGGTTTAGGCATAAAAGTAGCATGTAAATTATGTTTTAGTGCTATAGTCTTTACTATTATTTTAAATAATAATAATCTATCAGCAGTTTTTAAAGCATCAGAATATTTAAAATCTATTTCATGTTGAGAAGGAGCAACTTCATGATGTAAGGCTTCCACTTCAAAGCCAAATTCCTCTAACTTAGTTAAAATATCGCGTTTAACTTCTTCAGCAGCATCTAAGGAAAGCATATCAAAATATCCACCCTTATCAGTATAACTTATATATGGCTTATATAAATACTCATTATCATAAGTTTCAATAGGAAATAAGAAGAACTCAGCTTCAACACCTACCATCGGAATATATCCCATCTTATTACATTTTTCCATAATTAATTGTAATCTATATCTTGGATCTCCCTCAAATCTATTACCATTAGGATAATAAACATCACAAATAACAAAAGCTTCATTATATCCCTTTAAATCAGCTACAATAAAAGTAGATAAATCAGGGACTAATTTCATATCAGACTCTTCAATCCTAACAAACCCTTTAATAGAAGAACCATCAAATAAAATCTCTCCATTTAACATCTTCTTTACCTGACTAACAGGAATTTGAACACTCTTAGGAACCCCCAAAATATCAGTAAACATCATCCTTATGCTCTTTACTTTCTTTTCATTTAAAATAGATATAATATCTTGAGTTTGTAACATTACAATATACCCCCTTCTTTATAATTATTAATTAAAAATTTTCTACTTAATTAAGAATCCTTCTTCAGAGGTTTGTAGATCTTTTTGAATAAGCTTATCTAATATAACACTAACTTTAACATTAGATATAAACTCTTGATTATTATTAGTTAATTTAGCTTTAACTTCAGTTTCAACATCAGATTTAAGTAAAGCTCCATAATCCACAGAAAATAACGTATTACCTTTAGATACTAAAGATTGATAAACTTCATTTTCATTATTTTCCCATTTATCACTAGATACTTCAATAAGAATAGCATCTAAATTCTTAACCTTTTCAAATCCTTTAGCAGTATAATAATAATTTAATTCAATAGGGGAACCTTCAGCTAATCTTAAAGTAGTTTTAGAAATCCAAGTTTCCCCTATTTCAATTGGTTTATCAGGAAAAGAAGGACTACTAACAGGACTATCCATTGTACTACTTATAACTTTTCCTTTCTTATCCATAACCATTTTCATAGTTTGAGTAGGAATAGCTATTTCTTGAGGAGCATTATTCCTTAAAAAAGAAACTGGATCTATCTCTATCTCTAATTCAAATTCCCCATTAGGTAAAACTTTACTGACTTTTTGAGTTAGTTTCATTTTTATTTCATCAATCTCTTTTTCCTCATTATTACTATCTCTAAAGATCTTTATGTTATTAACAATAACATCATACAAATAAACCTGTCCCTCTTTCATCTTATATTCTAAATTAATAGCCATAATTATTTACCCCCTTTTTTAATTAATTTACTTTATTTTTATATTAACTTTCTTAAGCTCAGCTTTAACATTATCAGAAGCTTCTACTTTTTTAACTCCAACTTTGTTAGCTTCTAAATTTAACTCTATATTTTTCTTACTATTAGCAATAAAATTTAATATTTTCTTTAATTCTTCTTCAAAATTAGTTATAATCTTATAGACATATTTTTCAGCTTCATCTATCATATTTTGTGCTTCCTCATTTGCCTGAGCCTTTATTTTATTAGCATATTCATAAGCCTGCATAACTATCTCATTATTATTCAATATATCATTAGTTAATACTTCTAACTTTTTCTCTTTTTCTTCTAATTCTCTTCTTAATCTATTAACCTCATCAATAGATACAAAATTTTTATCTATAGCAGTTCTTAATTTAGTTATCAAAGATAAAGTTTCCTTAGTATTAACAACAGAAGAGCCAAAAATTTTTTTTGAACTTCTTATCATTTTTTCCAATTTGTCAAGCAACAATCTAATTTCCTCCATATAATCCCCCCTTATTCAAAAAATTATAAATAAGCAAAAATATTTTTAACAAAATTAAAATTATCAAATTGAATAATACTAAAATTATCCCAAAATACACAAGTCCCAAAAGCTATTATCTTACCATTATTACTATTAAAAGCCCCCTTAATCAAAGGAACCTGATTTTCAGCTAAAAGTAAATCTACATAGTTAATATCTTCTTTATAATTATTAACAACACTAACAGAAGAACTACAAGGAAATAATATCTTATTAACATTTCTTTTTAATAAATCACTTACTTTAGAAGTAATTAATAAATATTTATCATTTTCTACGTTATTTACCTCATCAGTAACTTCATCATAATTTATATTTAGCCCTACTTGATTTAAAACTTTATTACATATTTTAGAACTATTATCCTCATTATTATAATAAGACAAAAATAAAATAGTTTTACCTTTATAAAATAATTCTAAAATCCTTTGAACCTCAAAATCGCTAAACTCAATCTCAGGATAATTAAATACTAAAATATCTACATCATTATTAAATATATCTCCAAAAGAAGTAGGTATATACAATTTATATTCCTTTAATAAAAAAGAATACAATTTAGAGAAATAATAATGATCAAAAACAACAAATTCGCCTTTAGAATAAGACCAAACTACATTCTTTAATTTCATACTAAATACCCCTTATATTCCTATTTTTTTTACATTTTTATTTTAACTCTTGAAAAGAATTATTAACCTTTGTTATAATTTTTATTTTATTTTTTTTAATTAAGTATTTTAGGATTTTTTTTTCAATAATCCTAATAAATTTAGTAGTAATCAATTCAACTTTAGCTAATGGTTTAACAAGAATGGTAGTTAATCCCAATCTATTACCTGCTAAAATATCAGTAAAAATTTGATCCCCAATAATGACAGTATTTTCAGGCTTTGAATTTAACATTTTTAAAGCTTTAACTATAGCCTTCGTAGAAGGTTTTATAGCATTTGAAATAAATGGAAAACCTAATTCCTTACCTATTCTCTTAACCCTTATGGATAACCCATTAGATATAATACATACCTTAAAATTATTCACTTTTATATTATTTAACCAATTATATATTTCAGGATCTATATAATTATTATACCAAGGTACCAAAGTATTATCTAAATCTAATAAAATAGTATCAATATTCTTTTGTTTTAATTTATTCAAATCTATATCACTTATCTTATCAAAATAATACTTAGGAGAAAGATAATTAATTATATTTTTAAATAATCTCTTTACCTTAGGTTTAATAAGTTTTATAAAATTAGCCATATATATATTAATTCTCGATAATTTTAATTTTTCTCCTTTTTCTTTCCCTTAAAATCTATTTCAACCTTAACTTGGGGAACAATTACCATTGTATTATTTATCCAATAAATATTAAAACTCTTCTTTTCACCTGGTTTAAGAGAAGGGTATTTAAAAGTTTCTTCATAAAGATTTTGACCATCTGGAGAAACAACTCTAACCTTAACTACTATATCTTTTATTATTTCTTTATAGTTATTTACTATAGCAGCTTGATACCTTAATTCCCCCCTATTATTCCTATCATCATATTGTTTATTTTCATCAACTAATTTAATAGCATCCTCAGGAATCTCTTCAGCTTTTTCACCTACTTGAATATTCTTCTTTTTATTATATATCTCGTCTTTAACATTATAAATATTATCTTTGTTATAAATTACTTCCTTTGTATAATTTTCCTGATAAACTTGCTCAACTTTCTTAGGGTCATAATAATCAATAATTCCCGTTTCCTTATTGTAATCAACTTTAGAATTAGTTAAATATGCCAATTCAAATAAATCTACATAAATAACATTATCCCTTAATAAAACATATTTTAAAGGAGTCGTATTATAATAAACTAAAGACTTAAAATTAGAAGGAGGTATTATATTAGATTTACTTAATACATAATAATTCCCAACCTTATAGTACTTTAGATTAGTTAATTTTATAAAATCTTCCAATTTAACATAAATCCTATTACCTTCTAAAAAATAATTACCCTTATAAGGCTTATTATGAATATATATATATACTTCACTATTAGCTATAACAATATTCTTATAAAAATAAAAAGTACTTAAAAAAAATAAAACTAAAATAGCAACAAAAAAAATAACACTTAAAATTTTATTTCCCATTTTATTAAACATTTCTCTTCTCCTCCTTAAATATTCACTTTTATTTTATTTATTAGTTTATCAAAAAGAATAGCATTATAAACAGTATCCTTTATATTTTCACCTCTTAAAATCTCAATAACTTTAAAAGCTAATAAAAAAGTAGTAGCAGGCCCCTGGGAAGTTATCACATTACCATCCTGAAATACTAATTCATTTATATAATTTTCATACTGATCCTTTAAAGTAGGATAAGAAGTTAATTTAAGATCTTTAGTATTTAGAGATTCTTTTAAGACTAAAGGTCCAGCACATATAGCCGATACATACTTCTTAGAATTATAAAAATATCTTATTATCTCTTTAACTTTTGAGTTAGATTTTAAATTTTCAACTCCCACTGATCCCCCTGGTATATACACTAAATCATAAATCTCATAATCCTTTATATCATTTATATTTTTATCTGCTAATAATTTAATATTTCTTGAACATTGGATTAAATTATCGTTATCTTTAATAGAAACAATATCTACATTAATACCTGCCCTTCTTAATAAATCAACAAAAATAACAATTTCCATCTCTTCACTACCATCAGCAACTAAAACTAAAACATTTTTTTTATCTATACTCTTAAAATCTGTCATATATCCTCCTTCTGTTCTTTTTTTTTATTCTATAATTTTAATAAAATATCCTCTTTATAATTTTTTTAAACTAAATCTTCTAAGGAATAAGTTTCAACATTAAGATTTTTAAATCCCTTTTGAATTAGATTAGTCAAAATTTTATTAGGTAAAAGCTCTAAAAAAATAAAATCATTATATTTTCTTACAATATTCTCAATAGTATTTATCCAATTTACAGAACTAACCATCTGATCTAACATTAAATTTTTAATAATATCATTATTACTGTGTTCCCTAGAATCAACAGAAATAAAAACAGGTTTAACAGGATCTTTAAACTCAACTTTTAAAATTTCTTGTTTAAATAATTCATTAGCTTGATTAACTAAGGGACTATGAAAAGCTCCAGAAACTTTTAATGGTATAATCTTTATATTACTAAACTCCTTTTTTATTTCCTCCTTTAAATTTTCCACAACACCTAAATCACAAGAAACTATTAACTGATTATAAGAATTAAAATTAGCAATAACAGAATTAAATTTACTAACAATTTCATTTAATTTATTAATAGAATCGTTATCAAAATTATAAATAACAGCAAACATAGTACCTTCCTTAGAATAATTATACATAAAATATCCCCTTTTAACTACTAAAGAAACAGCATCATATAAACTCAAACTTTCAAAAGCAGTCAATAAAGTATATTCTCCTAAACTATGTCCCGCACCAGTTAATATATTATCAAAATTTAAATATTCCCTTAAAAAATAAAATGAACTAATACTAACACTAAATATAGCTATCTGACTATACTTAGTTAAATCTAATTTATCCTTATTTTCTTCTTTTTCTATTAAATCCTTCAAATCTATATCAATAAAATTAGATAAATTGCTATTTACATAATCTCTTATTTTATCAAAAGTTTGTTTATAAGTACTACTAAGTTCATATAATTTTTTACCCATTCCTATATATTGACTTGCTTGCCCAGGAAACAATAAGACAACTTTCCTATTTTTTAACGTATCTAACATAAAAACCTCCCTCTATATAGAAATTAAATTATAATTAAAGCTATACAAAATAAATGCTAATCTTCCTAATTGAGATCTAACAGTTATTATATTGCTTTTAGTATAATTAGAAATACCTAAGGAAGAAAGAAATAAAATTTCATATTCTCCTTCATATTTAAATCCTTTTAAATAAGCCTTAGAAGCAGGTATATCAAAAGCTAAAACCGAAGCTCTTATATTAACATCTACTTCAAGTTTAATTTCCTGCTTATCTTTTATCAAGAATAAAACAGATTCCATATCATAAATAATAACATTTTTAACAGATTCTTTTAAATATAAATTAAATAAAGAATTAATATTAGCTAAAGTATGATCTAATCTATTTCCAATAACTCCAAAACAAAAAATCCTACTAACTATAGAATCTAAATTATTTATATAATTTACAGCTAATTCTAAATCACTGAAATCCTTATCCTTAGGAAAACTAATTATTTTCTGCTTTAAAGTATCAACTAAACCTTTTTTTAATTTTCTAATTTTCTTAGAATCCAAATCTCCAATAATAAGATCAGGTAAAATATTTAACTTAACTAATTTATTACTTCCTCCATTAACTGCAATTACTTTATCAATTTGATTCTTATTAATAAATTGATTAGAAAGTACTTTATTATTAACCTTGCCATTAGCAACTAATAAGATATTCATAAATAATTACTTAATTTAATCCACCTAAAAAGTTATATAAGCTATCATAAATATTATCTCTAAAGTTATATCTAAATTCAAGCTCTTTTAAATAGTAGATAAAATTATCTTTACTTACACTATGAAATTTAAGCACTTTCTTTTTCTATAGCTCCAACATCCTTTTTATATTTATATATACCTTAACCTTAGCTTTTAAGAACACCTTTTTCAGACAAGAATTCTTCATACTTTTCTTTTGATAAAGTCATTTGTAATAGTTCTAATAAATTCATGTTTTATTAGCTCCTATAATATTTTGAATATTTTAAGCAATCACCTTCATAAATAATTACTTAATATTAGAGATATATTTAAAAACCTCAACAGCAAAAGTATAGAGCGAGCTAGCAACCCACCCTGCTGTTAAAGCAATCACAATAAAAGTAGCAACCATCTTAGGAACAAAACTTAAAGTTTGCTCTTGGATCTGAGTAACCGCTTGTAACAAACTAATAACTAAACCTACAATCATAGCAGTAAGTAATACTGGAGCACTTAAAATAACTATTAAATATAAAGCCTGAACTATAAAATTATTTATATCAAACCCACTCATTATTGATAATACTCATTATAAATGATACCTACTATGGATAATAACTCTTAATAAGCCCTTCTGTTATTAACTTCCAACCATCTATACTAACAAAAAGCAATAACTTAAACGGTAAAGATACCGTCATAGGTGACATCATAAACATCCCCATTGCCATTAAAACTGATCCAACTATCATATCTATTACTAAAAACGGTAAATATATTAAAAAACCAATTATAAAAGCCACCTTTAACTCAGATAATATATAAGCAGGAATAACAACAGTTAAAGGTAAATCTTCCAATTTCTCTGGTTTCTTTATTTTTGAATAATTAATAAAAAATACTAAATCCTCTGATTTAGTATGTTTAATCATAAATTTTTTATACTCTTTAGTTACTCGAGAAATAAATTCTTCTTGAGTTATTTTTTTATTAAGATAAGGCTGTAAAGCTTCCTCATTTATTTTAATTAGTACAGGATTAAGAATATAAAGAGTAACAAAGAAAGAAAAAGCAATAATAACCTGATTAGGTGGAGTTTGTTGAGTTCCTAAAGCACTTCTTAACATGGAAAATACTATAACAACTCTTATATAAGGAGTCATCATTATAATAATATAAGGAGCTAAAGATAAAACAGTTATTAACCCAATCGCCTTTAAAGGAGTAGCTATTGCGTCTGCAGTTTGCTTACCGTTAATTTCAATAGAAACATTAGGTAAAGTTATCTTAGGAGTATCTGCTGCATAAACATTATATATTAAAAACAAAAATAAAATTCCTAAAAATAAAATAAACAAATTCTTAAATATATTTTTAAAAATTTTTTTCATATCTCTTTTTCACTCCCTATTTCTAGTCCATTCTATATCTATTTATCCTTAGAATTGCTTTTTAAATTAGTTACTTCATTTTCAATTTCGCTTAAATCAAATTCTTTGATTAAGTTAATATTGTTATCAGCAACAGAAATCATATAAACTTTTTTACTAACTTTAATAAAAACAATCCCTTTATTAGGAGCTAAATAAATTCTATCTAAAACCTGAGCAATTTTTATATTATAAGGATTCTGAATTTTATTGAAAAATTTTACAATAAAATATCCAATCCCCCCTATAATTAGTGCATATATAATAAAAACTAATCCCAAATTAAATAAAGGATCCATTTTAATTTTCTCCTTAATTATTTAACTATTTCAAGTATTCTAACTCCAAAATTCTCATTAACAGCAATAACTTCACCCTTTGCTATGACTTTACCATTAACTAAAATATCTACAGGTTCTCCAGCTAGTTTATCTAACTCAATAACAGATCCTACAGTTAATTTAAGAATATCTTTAACCAACATTTTAGCCCTACCAATCTCAACAGTAATAGTTAAAGGTACATCCTGAAGTATATCTAAATTGGATTCGTCACTAGAAACAGTAGTCTTCTCTAATTGAGGTAAATTGAATTTAGATATATTTTCTTTATCCATTAAATTCCCCCCTTTAATATATTTTATTGATATTCTTCAGATTCTTCATCAGTTAAGACCTTTGTTATTTTAATCCCAATTTTGTTACCTACTATTCCTAAGGTACCTAAAAATTTAGTTTTACCCTCTATTTTTACCATAATAGGATCAGTTAATTTATTATCAAGAGTTATAATATCTCCAGGTTCTATATGAAGCAGATCTTGAAATAACACCTCAGTTTTACCTAATATAGCTATAACATCTACTTTACTTAGACTTATATTTTTTTCACTTAATATTTTTTCTTTATCTTTAAGTATTTTATTTAATATATCTGGATTAATAGTAGTAGTTATAGCAGCTTTTTGCTCAGGAATAATCTCTCTTAAATAATTAAAAGGGAAAATAATGGTTTGTAAAGATTCTAAAGATTCTATTCTAATAATAGTATTAATCCTAGCAATATAAGAAGTATAAGGAATAGCTAAAGCACTAGCAGGTTCAGTAGAGATTTTCTCCAATTTAAGATAAGTCTTCTTATCAGGTTTATCTAAAGTACTTAAAATAGAATTAAATTCATTGATCATTTCTTCAACTATAAATTGTTGTAATAATTTACTTTCTAATTTAGTTAATTCTCTTATATAAGTAGGAGCTTCCCCTTTACTACCCAATAACAAATTCAATAAAATAAAAATAATATAAGGATCAATAACTATTAAAGCTTTAGGAGTTGAAATAATAGTACCTTCTATATCGATTCTTATTATTATACTAGGATTGGGTAAAAAATCAATAAACTCTGAAAACTGTAAAACCTCTATAGTAGATAAATCTATTATTATTTTTTTTTGAATAATATCAGAAAGTTTTATAGATATTTTTTCTACATAATTCCTAAAGAAATTTAGTAAAAATTTATGCTCAAAGGATGTAAACTGAGGTTTAGTTAAAGAAAAATCTTTGCTCGGAATATTACTAATTCTATCTTCACTTGACTTTGATTTAATTATATACTTTTCAAAAGGATTACCACTTACCATATCTACTTCTTTAATTCTATATTAAAACAAGCCTACCTTTTAATAAAATCAATATTTAACTAATTTTATTGAATAGCATAGGTTATTTTAGTTAATTGTCTTATTGAATTTATTAGTTTTTAAAAAATTTATAAAGAAAGAAAATAATTTATTGGGTTTAAAAATCCGAGAATTAAATTCCGGATGAAATTGAACCCCTAAATAAAATGGATGATGAACATATTCCATAATTTCAACAACATTAAGCTCTTCATTTATTCCACTAACTATAAACCCCTTCTCTTTCAGTAAATCAAGATACTCATTATTAATTTCATATCTATGTCTATGCCTTTCAATTATATATTCCTGTTGATATACCTTAAAAGCTAAAGTATTATCAATTACTTTACATTTATAGTTTCCAAGTCTCATTGTTCCACCAACTAATTTAACATACTTTTGATCTTCCATTAACTTAACCACAAAAGCAAAATCTTCATTATTAACAGCTTTATTAACAGCTTTGTCTAAAACAAACTCTTGAGAAGTAGCATTAGCAATCTTTAAAACATTTCGACAAAACTCTATTACCATAAGCTGTAATCCAAAACATATACCCAATGTAGGAATCCCATTCTCCCTTAGGTATTTCAATATATTTATTTTTCCTTTTATACCTCTTATTCCAAATCCCCCAGCTATTATAACTCCATCTATATAATTCAGTTCTTTTTTTATAACTTTTTTTTCATGCTTTAAAGAATCTATTAATTTTATATTGATTTTAATAAAGTTTTCAATAGAAGAATGTTTTAAAGCCTCAATTAAGCTTTTATATGAATCTTTTAATGTGGTATATTTCCCCACAATTGCTATATTAACTACATTAGGTTGCTTCTCTATCTTTTTTATAATTATATTTAAATCACTCCATTTACTTTGCTTTATCGTATTGTTTTTTTTATTATCAATTAATAATTTAGTAATCCCTTGATTTAATAGGAGCAAAGGTATTTGATAAATATCTGATAAATAAGGAATATTTAAAACATACTTAGGTAATAAATTAGAAAATAGTGCAATTTTATTTCTAATTTCTTGAGTGATAGGGACCTCAGATCTAACTATAATTAAATTAGGTTGAATACCTGACTCTTGAAGTTTTTTAATAGAATGTTGGGAAGGTTTTGTTTTTAACTCCTCAGTATTTTCCAAAAAAGGTACATAAGTTACATGAATAAACTTAACTTTAGTTTTAAATTCTATAGCCATTTGTCTAATAGCTTCTAAAAAAGGTAACCCTTCTATATCTCCTACCGTACCCCCCACTTCAACCAATGTAAAATCAAAATTCTGAGATAAATCTAATATCTTTTCCTTTATTTCATTAGTTAAATGTGGTACAACTTGTATAGTTTTACCTAAAAATACTCCTTCCCTTTCTTTATTTATTAAATCTCTGTATATTCTACCAGCTGTTATATTATTATTCTTACTGAAATAGATATTAGTAAATCTCTCATAATGTCCAATATCTAAGTCAGTTTCTCCACCATCAAAAGTTATAAATACTTCTCCATGTTCATAAGGATTCATTGTTCCCGCATCCACATTTAAATAAGGATCTAACTTAATTATATTAACTTTATAATTAAGTTCTTCGATTAAAGAAGCTAAGGAAGCAGTTATTACTCCTTTACCTAAGGAAGATAAAACTCCACCAGTTATAAATATAAAGTTATTTCTTAACTTACCCATATTCAAAAATTTTCAATTACTTTAATTATAGCATTCAAAAATAATTTTATTCATTATTATTATTCCTAAAATTCTATCTACATTCAAAATATTTAAAGTATAAAATTCAAACAATTTTTCTCTTTTATTTTATTTTAAAATTTAACTTGAATAATTTTAATCCCACCTATATTTTTATCATTTTTATAAAGTATATATAATTTATCACTCCATCTAAAAATGTTCATTATTTTAAATTTACTTTTTTCAAAGAATATGTTTATCTTTTCTAAAATTTTATCTTTATTTACAACATAAATTTCATCGTTTGATACTAAGTAAATTAAATCCTTCTCATCTATGTATATCTTATGTAATTTAGTTACATCAATTGAATAATTATTATAACTAATAAAATTAGCATTATTATCAAAAACTTGGATTCTATTATTATTTTTATCTAAAACATAAATAAAGCCTTTACTATCTACAGAAACGTCTATAGGTTCATCAAATTGAGAAGGTTCTTTCCCATATTTACCAAATAACATTAAAAAATTACCATCTAAATCATACTTAGCTATCCTATTATTTTTAGTATCAGCAATGTAAATAAATCCTATCTTATCAAGGCCAATCCCTAAAGGATTAGCAAAATTAGTTTCCTGATTCCCAAATTTCCCTACCTCCCAAATAACCTTCCCATTAGAATCCATCTTAACAAGCTTAGAAAGGTAAGAATCTAACACATAAATAAAATTATTTTTATCTACTTCAATATCACAAGGCTCTCTAAATTGACCCCTATCATTACCATATTTACCTATTGAATCGATATATTTCAAGTTATATTCATCTACAGCGTATTTCTTTATTTCTCCTTTTAAATCCGTTATATATGCTATTTTTAGTAAACTATCATAAGCCAAAGAAGTAGGATTAAGATCATTAAATTCGGTATAAGCATTCTTAGGTAAATCTATAGGAATTACACCCCTAAAAATAACTACATATATATATACCCCACCAATTAATATCAATAAAAAAATAATAATCATCAATAACCAATAAAATCTGCTTATCATATTTTAATTATTCTATAAAAAATTTAATCCCCATTTTTTATTTAGGTTTAGGTTTATTCAAGTTTAAAAAATAGCAATTTTCATTATCAAAATTCATAATCAAATAAATTATCATATTAAAAATTAACTTTTTTTTTACAAATAAGTTATACTTTTTATTTAAAATTAATTTATTATATAATATCAAAAACTAAAATAGAAAAAAATAAAAAATACAAATCTAAGGGGGTGCTAAAAAATGAACACAGGAATAAAAGGAAATAATATAAACATCCAAGCAGGTAATATAGTTATAAAAAATAATACAGTCGGTATAAAAGGGAAAACTACTAAAATAGAAGGCGGGAAATTAGAAATAGAATTAAATAAAACAGGAGTAGATAGTGTTAATTTATCAACTAATTTAGCAGAAATACAAATAAAATCAAATGAAAAAGGAGTTAAAGGAAGTAATTTAGGACTAAAAGCTGAAGAACTTATTAATATATCAAATAATCAAAAAGGAGTAGAAGGAAAAAATGTAGGAGTTAAGACTTCAGGAGTTGTAATTTTAAGTGGTAATGGAAATGGAGTTAGTGGAGAAAATGTAGCTTCACTAAAAGGACAAAGCGTTGTAATAACATCTAACAAAGTAGGAGCAGAAGGAGAAAATATGTATGTTAAAGGTTCTAAAGTAGTAGTTTCAAATAATACAGTAGGAGCTCAAGGCAATTCTATTAACGTTAAAGCAGATGAACTTATAGTAGTTGATAACGTATTAGGTTTCAAACAAAAACAAATAAAAAAAACAGCATAAAAAATATATAAAAACTTAAGGAGTTTATCTAAAAATTAAGAATTAAAAAAATAGGGAGGATTTTTAAATGAATAACTTAAACAACATAAATAAATTAAATAATATCAATAATATCCCTAAAAAAGATGCTCAAAAATTAGAGCAAACTGGAATCAAAGGGGAAAATATAAACATAAAAGCAGATAACGTATATATAATTAACAATACAAATAATTTTAATAAACCTATTTATAATAATTTTAATTATCCAGTTTCCAATTACAACAACTTTAATTATCCTCCCTATTATCATAATTTTATTAATTTCTATAATTTATTTAGCATAGGTTCATACAATTCAATGTTTTTATATAATCCAATATTTTTTAATTACTTTTATACTACTTCATTATTTAATCCTTATTTTTATTGTAATTTATTACCTAGTTATATATACTTAAGTTTATTCAATTTACTTAGATATTTTTAAAATAAAAAATGGGGGGCGAATTTTATGGATATAAATAATATAAAAAATACTAACCTACAAACTAATCTAACTATCCAAAATAGTTCAGTTAATCAGGTAAATTCACAAGCAAATCAAAATACATCAACTAATATTCAAAGTAATCCTACTGTTAATGTCCAAGACAATTTTAATCTAAATAATACAAATAAACCAGAAATTATTAATACATCTTTAAATCTTCAAGAAATAAGTAATCAAGTATCACAATTAAGTTCAATGATAGGTAATCCATTTACACAAAACCCATTTTATCAAAATCCTATGATGCATAATAATCCATATTTAATAAATACGGCTAATTACGATCCCAATATTACTAATGTAAATTCTGTTAACAATAGTGGTAATTTGTGGAAATACTTATTAGCAGGAGGATTAGGTTTCTTAACAGGTGCAGCTTTATCCTCCTTAATGTTTTATTCTTATCCCCTTTATTATCCAATGTATTATTCATACTATTATAGTCCATATTGGTATAATTTTTATCCCTATATGTGGTGGTAATTAAAAATTTAAAAAATAATTAATTAATAATTAATTAAAAAGGAGTTTAATTTTATGGAAGAATTACTAAATAAATATTTAAACAAAATTGTAGATAAAATAAAAATAAAGGAAGTATTAGTAAGAGAATTAGGTCCAAGAGAAGGCTTCCAAATGGAAAAGCAATTTGTAGATACTTCAATAAAAATAGATTTTATCAATAAATTATCAGATACGGGATTAAAATATATAGAAGTTACGTCATTTGTTAATCCTAAATGGGTTCCTAATTTAGCTGATGCTGAAGAAGTTTTAAAAAATATAAATAAAAAAGAAGGAGTTATATATGGAGCTTTAGTTCTTAATTCTAAAGGAGTCGATAGAGCTATTAATTTAGTTAAATATCTAAATACTACTATATTTGCTGATGAAAATATAAATTTAAAAAATAACAATAAAACTATAAAAGAATCTTTAAAAGAAGCGGAAGATATTATAAAAAAGTGTCAAGATAATAATATAGTATTAGAAGGTGGGATTTCTGCTGTTTGGGGATCCCCTTTAAATCAAGAAATACCTCTAAATAATATTTTAATGATATTAGACTTTTGGGTTAAAAATGGAATAAAGAACATAATGTTAGCTGATACAACAGGTGAAGCAAATTATATAACTACTAAAGCAGTTTTAGCTATCTTAAAAGATAAATATCCACAAACCAACTTTATTATGCATTTCCATGATTCAAGAGGATTAGGACTAATTAATGTACTAGCTTCTTTAGAAGAAGGAGTTAATGTTTTTGATAGTTCAGTAGCAGGATTAGGTGGATGCCCATTTGCACCTAATAGTGTAGGTAATATCTGTACAGAAGACCTTGTTTATTTATTAAATACATTAAATATAAAAACTAACATCAATTTAGAAAAACTAATCTCTTGTGCCTTATATATAGAAAATATTTTAAATAAAAAACTACCAGGTAGAATTAAAGATCTTTATAAAAATCTTGAAAATTTTAATCTCCTTAAATTATAAAATAATGAATAATAAAATAATGAATATTTTTGATAAATATGCCAGAAATTATGACTTATGGTATGAAGAACCATTTGGAAAATCAGCTTTTAAACTTGAATTAGATTGTATAAATAAAATTTCAAATTATACTAATAAATCTATATTTTCCTATAAATCTTTAGAGCTAGGAGTAGGGAGTGCTAGATTTGCCCAAGATTTAAAAATTACCTATGGTATTGATACTTCAATAGAGCTACTAAAATTAGCTAAGAAAAGGAGAGTTTTAGGAATTCTTGGAAAAGCAGAAAATTTGCCTTTTAAAAATTCCTCATTTGACTTAGTACTTATAGTAGTTTCTATTTGTTTCTTTGAAAATCCAGAACTAGCTTTAAAACAAGTTTGGAGAATTTTAAAAGAAGATGGTAACTTAGTAATTGGGTTAATTTTATCAGAGAGTTTATGGGCTAAATTTTATAAAGAAAAAGCTAAAAAAGGACATCCTATCTATTCTAATGCTCGTTTTTATTCTTATAGTGAAATTAATTCAATGTTAATAAAAAATAATTTCAAAATTGAGAAAATATACTCAACTCTTTTTGAGAATCCACAAGATCAAAAACCTATAGAAAATCTAGCAATAAAAGAAGGCTTTTATAAAGAGGGCGGTTTTTTCTGTATAATCTCTAAAAAATCTCATAAATAAAAAAAATAAAGATAATAATTCTTTGTAAATCTTATAAAAAATAAAGTCAAAAAAATAGCAATAAAAAATGATAATATTATCCAATTAAGTAAGAAAAAGAAAATAAAATTAGTCATAACTATTTTTATCAAAAATAAATTCAAAATAACAAAAGGTAAATAAAAAATACTTAGCACTAATAAATCCCAAAATATATCTACAAATAAATTCTTAAAAAACATCAAAGTATTATTATCATTTAAATCATCAAAAATATATAAAACATTATAATAAAATTCCCCAATCTTATTAGTTTCTATTGCTTTTAAAATAATCACGGGAAACAAAAAATACCAAATTATCTGAATTATAAAAAGTAAGCTAAAAACAATAATAAATAAATAATCTAATATCCCAAATTTTATAGTTTTAAATGTTATCAAATTTATAATCTTTAAATCATAAAATTTAGTAAATGTAAAAACAAAAAATAACATTAAAACAAGGAAAATATTAAAAACAAAGATCACATTTAAAGATAAAAAAATATAACTAAAGAATTCTTTAAAATTAAAGGATTTAAAAAAATCATTTAACAAAATTTGTAATTTATTAGATTTATTTAAATTTAAATTTAAATCATTAATATCTTGTATTTTTTTTATTTCTTTAAATTTTTCTAAAAAATCCTGATAAATAGAATCTTCATCTTCAGTTATAGAAGGATTTATAAAATATTGAATAACTTCATTTATCTTAGGTAAGATAAATCTAAAAAGATATATACTAAATGCTATTAACACAATTAAAACCAAAATATTTAAAATTGGAAAAAATAAAAGAATCAAAAAATAAATAAAAAATATAATAGCAAAATTCGAATTAAATATAGCTATAATATCTTTAAAAGATATTTCAAAAAAAAACAAAATATCTAAAAACAAACTTTTAAAAGATAAAATCAAAAAATTAAAAATTTCCTTGAATTTACTTATCATATAAAAATTATTTCTTTATATATATCATACCTCCTATTTAATAGTTTAGATTAACTAAATTAGTATTTTTTTAATATTTCTCAAAAGCATCACACTTCTTTAAATTTGTATCATTGTTTATTAAGATTTTTATAAAAGAATAATAAAATATGCCCCAATATGTAATAGCTATAGATGAAAGAGCTTAAAGAGTTAGGAGCAGGTGGGGAACTTGTATTAATAATTTTTTGATACAATTTCAAGCTGCTTTATTAAACAAGCTATTTTATTAAATATGAAAATAATAAGACCAAAAATAATAGAAACAACTGCCTTAGGGGCTGCATTAACCGCAGCTATATACACTAACTTCTGGTCTATTCAAGAATTTACCTTTAGTAGAAAAATAGATAAAATATTCTATACTTTGAATCTTAATAAATAAAATTATAAATTACTAAATTATAATAAATAAAGTATTATAAAAAATTAAGTTTTATTTGATTTTTTATAGAATTTTGCTTATAGTCATTAGGGACTATTTTTTTCTTATTTAAGTTTTTTCCAATATTATTCTCTATTTTTTTTAAAATAGTTAAAAGTGTAGTAGTTTTTAAAGATAATTCTAATACTTGTCCTACATATATATCCCTTGGTAATTTATTTTTAGGTAAATAACAGTAAGTTTTATCTTCAAACACTAGTTTTACATTTTCAGAATTTATCTCAGCAACAACAACTATATGATCTGCTCTTGACATAAAATAACTTGAATTTAAATCTTTACCTAAGTATAGATTTTTAGATATCTTAATAAAGTCAATCTACCTGATTCCTCTTTAATAGTCTAGTTTTTCTTTTATAAACTTTTCAAAATCCAACACAAGTCCAAATTCTACATACTTTAACAAGCTAATAACATATTTCGTCCCTATAAACATTTCTATAAACCTTATTAAAATCCTTTCCTTTATTTTCTTAAAATTGTAGAAATTCTATATAAAAATTCATATTTATAGAAAAATTAATCTTTTAGAAAAACAAAACTTTTTGAAGCTTTTTGTTAAACTTTAATTAGATTATCAAAAATACCTATATTTCTATATTTTTGGAATCTATGTTCTTTAGGATTAGTTAAATTTAGTGATTTTTGTAAGTATAAAATAAGAGTATTTTTTATATTATTAAGAGTATATTTTAAATCTTTATGGGCTCCTTGAAGAGGTTCTTTAATAATTTCGTCTACAATATTTAAAGACAATAAATCATAAGCAGTAATTTTAAGGTTTCTAGCAGCTAATGGAGCTTTGGAAGAATCTCTATATAAAATAGAAGCAGCACCTTCTGGAGATATAACAGAATACCAAGCATTCTCTAACATTAACACAAAATTAGCTACATTTAAAGCTAAAGCCCCCCCTGAACCACCTTCTGATAAAATTAGACTAACAACTGGTACTTCCAAATCAAATAATTTAGAAATAGCTCTTGCTATGGCTATAAATTGACCTCTTTGTTCAGCTAAATCTCCAGGGTAAGCTCCAGGAGTATCAACTATTGTTATTAATGGTGTCCTAAAATTATTTGCTATTTCCATAATTCTAATAGCTTTATAAAATCCTTCAGGGTTTGGCATCCCATAGTTTCTTTTAATTCTTTCTTGAGTATTTTTACCTTTAGAATGTCCCAATACAAAAACAGGGTAATTTTCTAACTTTGCTAATCCTCCACTAATAGAGAAATCATTATACCCCATCCTATCTCCAAATAACTCATAAAAATCCTCAAAAATATTACTAATAATATCATCAAAAACAGGTCTATTAGGATGCCTTGATAATTGAACTCTATGATAAGGATGTAAATTAGTATATAATTCTTCTTTAATTTTTTGAGCTTTAATTTCTAAGATATTTAACTCTTCTGGATTAGCTAATTGTCCTTTTTCTTTTAATTCCCTTAAAGCTAATATTTTTTGATCTAATTGATCTAAGAATTTTTCAATTTCATAAAGATTCCATATTTCATCCATAAAATCCTCTTTTCTTATTTATTTAGTTTATTTTTTACACTATCTACTTTAGCTTTTATTCTATTTTCCCCTTGCCTTATATCCATTTTTATTAATATACTTAATCTTGGTTCTTTATTTTCTTTTGATTTTATATAATTATTTACTTCAGTAATTGCTTTTTCTATTACTTTTAGAGAATCTTTTAAAGTAGGAGTTTCAAGGATAGTCCCCATAGCTGTTAACTCATATTTAAATCCATTTAACTTAGCTTCATTATCAATAACATTTACAGCCCTAGCTACGTATTCACTAACACTTTCAGATCCTCCAATTGGAGTTATACTAATTAAAGAAACACAACTCATTTTTTACTTCCTTATAAATATATATTAATTTTATTTACTCAATATATAATTTTTTATTTACTCGCTATGAGAATAATTTTTTTTGTAAAAAATAGATCTAACGTATTTTCTTGTTAATTCAGAATTAATTACTAATTTATCATCATAATAGCCACAAAATTGGCATACAAAATGAGATAATTTAGGGTTCCCACAATTAGAACAAATTGACTTAGAATAATTAGGGTATCTATTTAAATCTATTTTTTCCGCATTATTTCTTCTATGCCTAACTCTTGAGCGAGATAATTTAAATTTAGGGTTTGCCATAGTTTTTATACTCTCCGCTGGGAAATTTATATTCCGCTATCTACCCAGCAAGCGGTTCTTTATTAATATTTATTTAATTTTTTATTTAATTTTTATTCCTCTTGAATTATATAATCCACATGTTTGCTTCTTGAATATAGTTTTATTAATTCTTCATTTTTTTGATTATAATAATTTATATAATCATTTATAACATTTAATAAATGAGTAACAAAGTTAGTAGGTAAATGAGTTTTTCTCCAATTAAAATTATAAGCACTATAAACTAAATCTTTAACATTATCAGCATTAACCCCTAAACCAAAGTTATACAAAACCCAGAAGAATATATTATATTTAATACCAGTAGGTACACTTTCACTTTGAATCATCTTAGAAGCAGTAGCTATAATTTCAGCAGATGAAAATTCTTTTAGTATTTTATTTTGAGCCCATTCAGGGTAATGGCTAGTTCCTCCAGAAGCATATAAAAATAACTCTTCTAAGGATAATTTTACATCTTCTTTGTATATATCATATATCAAATTGTATTTATCCATAATTTTATCCTCGTTTATTAACTTATTTTATCTATACATTTTACCATTTAAAGTGAGCGAAAGCTCTATTAGCTTCAGCCATCCTATGAACATTTTCTCTAATTTTCATAGCCTTACCACCATTATTATAAGCCTCGATTATTTCATCAACTAATTTATCAACCATTCTAACTCCTTTAATCTCACGAGTAACTTGAAGTAACCATCTCATAGCTAAAGTCTCTGCTCTATCTTCTTCTACTTCAACGGGTACTTGATAAGTAGCCCCACCCACTCTTCTTGGTCTTACTTCATATACTGGTTTTAGGTTATCTATAGCCTTATTAAATACTTCTAAAGGATCTTTTTTGGTTTTTTCAGCTATTTTATTTAGTGCAGTATAGACTATTTTTTCAGCTAAAGCTTTTTTACCATCCCACATTAATTTATTTATAAATTTTTGTAATCTAACACTCCCATAAACACTATCAGGTTTTATTTCTCTTTTTTCAGCTCTTTTTTTTCGCATATCAAAACTCCTCTCTTATTTTATTAATCTATCATTATTCTTATTCTATTTTTCTCTAAAATCCCCTTTATAAATTATCCAAACAATAATTTATTATCTAAACAATAACTTTAGGTGATATCATCAATAAAATCAGAAAATCCCTTAGAAATTAATTTAATTAAATTAACTTGATAACTCCTTATCATAGACTTAATTTTATTTATATTCTCAAGTATTTCAGGATTTAATGAAATATTAGAAAAAACATTTACTAAGTATTTATCAATTTTATTTTTATTAGCTTCCTCAATAAGGATATTAATAGCTTTATTATAGTTAAATCCTGGTCTATAAGGTCTATCAAGTACTAAAGCATCAAATATATCTGCTACAGTTATAATCCTACTATATAGTAGTATTTGTTTATCTTTAAGATTAAAAGGATAACCACTACCATCTAATTTCTCATGATGTAGCTGAGCTATATCTATTATTTCTTTAAAAAATGGATATATAGGTAATAAAATATTCTTAAGTTCTTTAACATGTAGTTTTATTATTTCAAACTCCTGCGTAGTTAATTTCCCTTTTTTTTCTAAAATAGCATCATTAACTAAAATCTTACCTATATCATGTATAGAAGCAGATTTATAAACCAAATCAATTTCATCAATAGATAAATTAATTTCTTTAGCTAAATAATAACTAAAGTAAGCTACTCTATTAGAATGATCAAATGTATATCTATCCCTACGCTCTAACACATCTACAAATAAATTAAGTAGCTCTAATATCTCCTCATTTATATTTACAAAATACCTTAATATAAAATTAAAAATTAAAATACTTAAAACAGTTGTTAAAAATATTTCAAATTTAATCAAATTACTGTAATATAAAATAGCTACCATAAAATAAATCCACAATATATTCATTACAAACAAAAATAAATCAAGCTTAAAGTTAGCAAATATTCGCTTTTGCTCGGATAATAAACTTAAAATGTAACTTTCTAAACTTAGTTTTCTTATGATAATATTATATATATAAAAAAGAAAATTCTTTAATGAATAAAATAAAACTATAAAAATAAATAAAAATAAATAAAAATTATTAATAAAAGAGAAAAAAGAAAATATGAAAATTGTAATCAATAAAGAAAGATTATAAAAAATTATTTCTAAAATAATATCAGTTATTTTTTCTAAAGTTTTTTCAGTTTGAATTAAATATCCTTTATCAGCAAAAACTTTGCTTTTTCTAAAAATATTTTGTGAATACTTTTTTTTATAAACATGTTCAAAAGTAGTATAAACCTTTATAATTAAAATAAAAAACAAAGCTACATTACCTATAAATAAGACATAATTTATATTATTAAAAATTGACATAAAGATAAAGTAAACTAAAAAAAAATTTAGTTCAAATTTTTTATTATAAATAGCATAAAGTTTAATTCTGCTTAAATAAAAAATTATAAGAATTGCTAAATCTATAAAAGCTTTCTTAAAATCAAAAAAAACCAAATTAAAGTTAAAAAATGTGAATATAAAAATAAAATAAAACCCAATTAAAAAATAATTTTTTAACTCCCAAAAAGGCTTATTCATAATTTATTAATTTTTAAAGTAATTTTAAAACTTGTTTTTCTAGTTCTTCAATAGTAGAATCATTAATGATAATTTTATTAGCTTTTTTAGCTTTAATAGATTGAGGTTGCTGGGAATTTATAATCCTTAAAGCAAGATCTTGATCAATTTTATCCCTATTAACTAATCTACTAATAGCTACATTAATAGGTACATAAACTAACCAAACCTCATCAAATAAATATTCCAAATTAGCTTCATATAACAAAGGTACAATTATAAAGATTTTTTTATTTATTTTATTTCCTTTTTTTAACCTTTTTATTACATTTTCTATTTTTTTTATAACAATAGGGTGAATAATTTGTTCTAAAAGTTTTCTTTTTTTTTCATTACTAAAAATGATTTCTCTTATACATTTTTTATTTAGAAATATCCTTGTAAGACTACTTTTAGTACACTCAGGAAATAATTTAGCTATTTCTTCTCTTATTTTTTTATAACTCCTTTTTTTGTATATATCTTTAACGAAATCATCTACATCATAAACTTTGTAATCATACTTTTCAAGGATTTTTTTTAAAGTAGTTTTCCCACTTCCTGCTATTCCTGTTATCCCTATTACCATAAAAATCTTTAAAATTTGTTAATGCTTTTATTATAGCTTTATCCACTAAAAATTATTTATTTAACTTTATAGCTTTATCTACTAAAAAAACAGGGATCTCTTCAATTATAGGAAACAATAAGCTACAGTTATTACATTTATAACCGCTTATTTCTTTTCCTTTTATTTGTTTTAATAATTCGTCATTAGTATTTTCATTATAAAGGTAATTTTCAACAAATTCTAAATCTCCTTTACATTCAGGGCAACATAATATTTCTAATAATTCTATATATTTATTTTTATCCATATTTTAATAGTTTGCCAAGTATTTATATTCCGCTTAAATATCCCTAAAGGGATATCCTTGGCTAGCGGTTATTTATATACTATATATTTATTATTCTCTATTTTTTCTAACCTACTTTTTAAAAAATATAACAAAAAAAATTAAATATAAAATAATTTACATTAAAAGCACCTTAAATTTTACCCAATAGAAAAACTAAAAAGGGTTCAAAGAAAATAAGATAAAATATAAAGAAGATAAGGAAGGTGTAAAGAATGAATAATTTATTGCCAATAGGAATTAGTGATTTTAAAAAATTAAGAGAACAGAATTTTATATATGTTGATAAAACAGAGTATATTTATAAATTAATAACAGAGGGAGGAGGATATTATTTTTTAAGTAGGCCAAGACGCTTTGGAAAATCCTTATTACTTTCTACACTTGATTGTTTATTTAAAGGAGAAAAAAATCTATTTAAAGGGTTATATATATATAATAAATGGAACTGGGAAGAGAGTTATCCAGTTATAAAAATAGATTTCGCAGAAACACAAGTAAAAAGTCAAGAGGAACTACAAAAGGAGCTAAAAGCTATAATAATAGAAACAGGAAAAAAATATGAATATAAATATAATAAAGAATATACAATAAATAGGAATTTAAGATTGCTAATAGAGAAGATTTATGAATTAAGTAAAAAACAAGTAGTGATATTAATAGATGAGTATGATAAACCGATATTAGATAATATAGAGAATAAAAAAGAAGTAGAGAAAATAAGAGAAGAGTTAAAAGGATTTTATACAATATTAAAGGGATTAGATAGATACATAAGGTTTTTTCTAATAACAGGAGTAAGTAAATTTGCTAAAGTTTCTTTATTTAGTGGTTTAAATCAACTAAAAGATATCTCCTTAGATCCTAAATATGGCAACATTTGTGGTTATACCCAAAATGAATTAGAATTTTACTTTCAAGATTATTTACAAGGACTAAATTTAGATGAAATTAAAGAATGGTACAATGGTTACTATTTCTTACAAGATACACTTTATAACCCCTTTGATATACTTTTATTCTTAGATAGTAAGGAGTTTAATAGTTATTGGTATGAAACTGGAAAAACTGAATTTTTATTTAAACTACTAAAAAACAAAGACTATCAATTACCCTATTTAACTAAAGCTTATTATACTAATGAGATATTGGATAAATTTGATTTAGAGTATATAAGTA
The DNA here is from genome assembly GCA_028276365.1 of Deltaproteobacteria bacterium. Lineage (GTDB taxonomy): Bacteria > DRYD01 > DRYD01 > DRYD01 > DRYD01 > CAKZQG01. The sequence continues at coordinate 94,619 of JAPYWL010000002.1, forward strand.
TAGAAGCTCTTATGTTTCAAACTGGTTATTTAACTATTAAAGAAGTAAAGAAAATAGATAATGAGAAATTTTTTATCTTAAATTATCCCAATAAAGAAGTAAGGCAATCCTTTAATAGAGAACTTCTTTTTTATATCACTCATGAATACCAAATAAATTTAACCTCTAAACTCAAAATAGCAATAATCCAAGAAAATATTGATGAAATAAAAAATCAAATAGATATATTTCTAAATTCAATAAGTTATCAGATACTAAAAAACGAGTATGTATATCAGGCTGCTATTTATGGACTACTTTATTCAATGGGATACAATATTATAATAGAAGATAATACATCAAAAGGTAGAATAGATTTAACTATATTGGTAAATAAAAGTATAGTGTATATAATTGAATTTAAAGTAATTCAAAATTCTAAAGAGAAAGGACAAGCTCTAAAACAAATTCTACAAAAAGAACATTACAAAAAATATTTAAATTACGAAAAGATCTATATAATAGGGATAGAGCTAAATAAAGCTAAAAAAAAGATAGCAAATTTTGAGTATAAAAAAATAAAATAAATCCTAAATTTAAAAAATTTAAAAGATAATTTTTATCTTAGGTAATTAATTTTTACAAAATAGTAAAAAATGTGTTAATAAAATGTAAATAGGTCCCCAAAATTCCCAATTTTGGAAACAATTTTGTAACAATTTTTCCCTAAAAATCATTATAATATATATTGAAAAAGGAGGTGATTAAAAATGATAAAGAGAATAATAATTAGCTTATTAATATCAATACTAATGCTAAACATATATAACTACATAAATCAAAATAACTACACAGTACAAGCAGGTATTAAAAAAGGTTCCATTCAAAAAGATTTCTCATATACCCAAAATGTTCAATTACCAGATTTTACATACGATAAAATAGTATCAAATAGAAATGTAACTATAAACAATTCAGTGGTTATAGGAAGTGAAGTAATAGGAACGGAAGTAAGAGGAGGGCACTTTGATCCTTATTATGAATTTAGAGGCTATAGAAACGCTGGTACAGTTACAACTACTCAAACTTCCTTAAATTACTTAGGAACTGTTTTTGTAGGAGTTAACACTTCTGAATTCTCAGAAGGAGATGTTACTATTGTTACTTCTCAAAATGTTTATGAAAGACAATTTGAACAAGTAAACACAACTATTAACACCGATCAATTAGTAGAACAATATGTAGAGGTTAGAGATCCAATAGTAGTAGATTTAGACGGAAATGGGAAACCTGATGTATCACAAAGCATAAATACCCCTCATAACTTCTTTGATAAATCAAGATCTGTATTATTTGATATTAATGCAGACGGAGTTAAAGATTTAATGGAATGGATAGGCCCTAATGATGGATTACTTATATTCTTTAAAAACGATGAATTTAGCTTAGACGTAGATGGATTTAATTTAATGTCTAATGCTTATGGTTTTGTTAATGGATATGAAAAGATGTTTGAAATGTTTGATTTTAATAAAGATAGGATACTAGATAAAAGTGAAATGGGTCAAATGTATATATGGCAAGATAAAAACCAAGATGCTAAAGTTCAAAAAGATGAATTAATAACTTTAGAACAATTAGGAATAGAGAAAATAGTATTAAGTTACGGAGCAAACAAAATGGAAAGTGTAATGTATAAAAAAGATGGTAGTATAGTAAAAACGTGGCAATGGTGGCCTTCTGTCTATTTTGGAATAGGTAATAAATAAAAAGGAATAAAAAGTGTTTAATATAAACTTAAAAAGAGGAGCTAAATTTAAAGCTCCTCTTTCTGTTTTTTAATTAAATTTTATTATCTTCTAAATAAAAAAAATAAAAAAAAGGAGGAAACATTAAATATGTTAAATAAATTTAATAGAATTAAATCAATTTATATTTATTCACTTATAATTTCAATCTTCGTTATATTACTTTCCATACAACATTTATCTGCTAACAATAATAATCAAAATAATCAAAATAAAAATGATATATATACCATAAATCTTGAAAATTACATTTATGAAAAATTAAATTTAAAAAATAATGAATACAAATTTAAAAAAGCTAATAATAATCCTTATGGAAACATAATATTCGCTTATACCCTATATAAAGCTAAAGGAACTTTGTTAATAAATATAAATATTCCTCAGAATTATATTGGTTATAGAGTACTAGAACAAGTAAAAGAAATAAGTGATATTTCAATAGGATACGATAATACAGTTTTACTTAATACATTAGCAGGAAAAAACAAATTTTATTACCTAAATCCTACAGGTACTCTTGAATTTGATTCCCCATCATTTAATACAACTACCATTAGTTCATTTCCCAATGGTTTTTATTGGATAGGTTTTAAATATTCTGATCCTAAAACTAAAAAATTAGAAAATAAAAACCAATATCTCTTTACTTATATTAATCAAAAAATTAATTCCTATGATATTTCATTTATTAATTCAAAAATTAACTCAAAAACTTTTAACATAATCGTACTAAATCAAGATAATATAATCATTCAAGAATATAATAATTTTTTATCTAATATTTACTTAATTAATTTGAAAACAAAGAATATAAAAGAAATTGAGAAAAAACAAGAAATAATAATAGGAAATTTTATAAGAAATAATTTCTATTATTTAAAGTATAATCCTCAAAACCAAAAATTAACCATAAAAGAAATTAATATTAATAATTTAACTATAGAAGATAAAATCTCTATTGAATATCGAAAAGATAATTTTAAAATATTTTCATTAAATATAGGATTTAATGAATTTTTAATAAATAAAGGGGATAAACAAGGAAATATAAAGAGTATATTCTATGATTTGGAAGGTAAAGAAATAAATAATATTCAAACTTCCAAAGTTTATCCTACATTATACTCTACACCCAACAAAAGAGGTTTTTATTATTTATTTAAAAACGCTATTGAAATACATAATCTAAATTATTAATGTATTATTAATTTAAAGCTAAAAATCTATGACAAAAGAGAAAGTTAATATAAATTTTACGGTTTTTGTAGCAGCTTTAGGATATTTTGTAGATATTTTTGATCTAACTCTATTTGGGGTCCTTAGAGTAAGTAGTTTAAAATATTTAAATTTAGCACCTGACCAAATAACAAACGTAGGACTTAATATATTATCAATACAAATGTTAGGAATACTAATAGGAGGTATCTTATGGGGAATAATAGGAGATAAAATAGGTAGAAAATTTGCTATGTTTGGTTCAATATTAACTTTTTCTTTAGCAAATATAGCCAACGCTTTTATACTAGATGTAAATCAATATACCATATTAAGGTTTATAGCAGGGATTGGTTTAGCTGGGCAATTGGGCAGTGCCATAACCCTTGTTTCTGAATTAGCTGAAAAAGAAAAACGAGGATATTATAATACAATTATAGCTGCTTTAGGTTTATTAGGTGCTATATTTGCTTCATTATTATCCTTTATACTCCATTGGAGAATTATTTATTTTATTGGTGGTGTCTTAGGATTAGTATTATTGCTTCTTAGATATAATACTCTAGAAAGTGAAATATTTAAAGAAAAAAATAAAATCTATAACAAGGAAAGTTTAGTAAATAAAATGAAAAACCCAAATGAATTTTTTGAATATATAAAAAATATGTTTATAATTTTTATAAGGTATATAAGAATTTTAGTATTGGGTATACCGATATGGTTCGTTTTTAGTATATTATTAACTTTTTCTCTTGAAGTTTCTCAAGCAATAAATAAGGGATTTACAGCTAATCCAGCTATAAGTTTAATGTTAGGATATATAGGAGTCTCATTAGGTGATATTTTAGCCGGGATAATGTCTCAAAAACTAAAAAGCAGAAAAAAGCCTATCTTTGTCTTTCTTATATTACTTTCTATAAATATCCTTCTATATATTTATATAAGTCATAATTTAATGATATTTTACTTTTTTAATTTAACTTTAGGGATTTTAAGCGGATATTGGGTCTTATTTTTAACAATAGGAGCAGAGGAATTTGGCACTAATATAAGATCTACTGTTGTAAATACTTTACCTAATTTCGTTAGAGGCTCAGTTTTTTTAATTGTAATAATCTTTAAATCACTTAAAGACATTTTAGGATTTATTAATAGTACCTTAATAATTGGATTTTTCTTTATAATTTTAGCTATGATATCACTTATCTTTATAAGAGAAACATTTGCTAAAGACCTTAATTTCTTTGAAGAAATTTAATAAAGAAACCAAAAATAAATAAAAAAAGAAAAGAAAAAAAGAGATAAAAAAACAGAAAGAAGAAAGAAAAAGTTATAACTGTAAAACAGCAGAAAGCTATAGCAGTAGTCAGAATTCTAACAAATAGCTGTTATTATATTCCATTTGTTAAAATAAGTAAAGTATTTAATTTTGAACAAGGAAAACCTTATTTAGTAAACTATAATTTAAAAATTATGATTTAAATTTGTTTAATAATTTAGAATTATACGATAATACTAAAATTAAAGGTAATATAAACAAAATATAAATTAAATTAAAAATTATTAAATAACCATTAAATGGTTGATAAACTAAATAGAATTGATATTCGCCTTTTGGTAATAAAACTCCTTTAACTAATCCATTAACTTTAATTATAGGTACCTCTACTTTATAATTTTTATTTTTTATTAAGTAAGCTTTAAAACCTGGAAAATATAAATTATTTATTATAATAAATAAATTTTGATTACTTTTAATATTTAATTCTATATTTCCATTGCCTATTTTTTTAACAAAAAAACCCTTATTTTCTTTATTTTCTAAATTATCACTTTTTCCAAATTCATTAATTAAAATGTATTCTATAAAATCATCTGACTTTACATTTAATAATTTAAAATATTCTGAATATTTCTTATTTTTATATTTTTTTTGAAAATCTTTTGAATAAATAAAATCTTGACTAATAAGAGCTTCATTAGAAGGATTAAATTTTAAAAAATAAAAATAATATTTTACTTCATTTAAATCTTGTACTAATTTTAACTTATTAACAGAAAAAACAAATGGTAAAGCTTCATCATTAACATAAACCCTTTTATCCATTATATTTTTAAGATAATAATAAGCATTAACTAAATCCAAATTATCTTTTTTTAAAAAGGAATTTTTAAAAGAAGGGACAAAAGCAAAAGGATATTCTAAAATTTCTATTTGTTTTATCTCGTATTTCCTAGAATAACTATAAAGAGGATAAATACTTAGCTTAACCTGACCATCAAATTCTTCTTTTTTCCTATTCTTTAAAACCAATGGAATAGATACATAACAATAGTCAGAATTACTAAAATAATAATCATTAATAAAGTAATAACATAATGAATTATCATTTTTATCTTTTAATTCAACTCCCAATCCATCAGATTGATTAAAAATAAGTTTTCTATATCTTACTTTTAGATTTTCCTTAGTTAATTTTACTTTAATAGCTAAAGCTAAAACTTCCGTTTCAGGATTTATTCTAAAAGAATAATTAATAACAGAATCACTACCTAAAGAAACAGTATAATAATAATCCTTTATAGATTTATCATATGTATAACTAAAAGAAACGTTTCTTGTTTCTAAATTAGTTAAATCTACTTTATGATATTTAATTTTTTTTAAATATTCTAAATAA